>NZ_JBFRVD010000008.1:0-295370 GCF_041474985.1 Vibrio sp. 10N.222.49.C9
ATTTTCCGGATTGGTATTAATGTTGTTCCGATTGATTACCAATACTTGTGTTCGCTTTACCATCCTACGAAGGAACTTCAGTTGATTCATTATTTTATCGTGAGTGACTGGAAAGGAGGTATCACCGTTCAAGAGACTGATGATGTTAAGTGGTATTCACTAGGTTCAGCTCCTGTTGGTATAGCAGCCGATGGTATTGCTTTGAAAGAAGTAGAGCGCGTGGGTAGGTATCTTTAGTTTGGATTCGATAAGATGTTTTGGACGTTTTTTGAGGGCTCAAAAACGGTGAAACCCCGATGTTGGTAGCATCGGGGTTTCGAATTTCTAGATTTCTCGACTGGTAAGATCGATTATCTTTTCTATGCAGAAGGCTGGATTAATCCAATCTTATTCCTTGGTAGGGAATTAGATGCGGATGAAGTCCATGTGCTCAACTTTTGGCTTGAACGCGTGACGTTGAACGTCTTGTGGCTTAACCTTAACTTCTGCGCCGTCAATCAGTAGAGTGATTGCTTCGTAGAATTCAGGCTTGTCCATTTGGTTGATCACGTCAGCGTGAACAAGTTCGATAGCTACAGCTTCAGCTTCGCCACCGTAGATTACAGCTGGGAATTTACCAGCGTGACGTAGGCGGCGGCTCGCACCTTTACCTAGTTCAGTACGTACTACTGCTTCAAATTTCATAGTTTTACTCTCAAATTAGTAAAAATTAACTTCACACCTCAATGCGACCTTGAGTGTGTGGTAATGCTTAAACATAAAAGTTCATGCTTAAGCGAGCGCGGATACTAACATCACATTCCAATATGAGCAAGTCAGAAGCCCATCTCAAAGTGAATTTCCTTCGATAATGGGTTCGTTTGGAGATAAAACGTTCGCTAACGCTTGTTTAGCGCATTTTACTCCCTTTTACATCGCAATCCTTATCTATTTATATCACTGCTAAATCATCAAGTTAATGAACGGAAAATGAATGTTTGCCTAAGACTTGGTTAAGTCTTAGTTCGTTAATCTTAGTGTCAATTAAACAGCAGAATGAATAGGTGAAAATATGGAACCGGTAAGCATTGTCGTAATTACGCTAAACGAAGAGAAACGCATTAGCCGCTTAATGGAAGAGTTGAGCGTGCAAACCCACCAAGAGTTTGAAGTGATTGTTGTCGACTCGAACAGTGAAGATAACACCAGAGAAGTGGCGCAAGCTTATGAAAACGCGTTGCCAAAATTAACGGTGCATCACATGGAAAACCGTGGTGTGAGCCTTGGCCGAAACACGGGTGCTTCATTGGCGCAATACAACCGAATCCTTTTCTTAGATGCTGACGTGAGCTTGCCTCGAAACTTCCTTGCGAAAGCGCTTTATGAACTAGAAGAGAAGAAGCTTGAAGTGGCGGGTGTGTACATGAGCTCGAAAGGTTTGCCGCTTGTACACAAGTTTGGTTACGGGCTATTTAACGCAGGCTTGTTTACTACTCAGTTCTTTTTCCCGACGGCGATTGGCGCATGTATTTTCTCGACTAAACGGGCGCATGATGAGATCGGCGGTTTTGATGAAGAGATCGTCCTGTGTGAAGATTGTGACTACGTAAAACGTGCGAGCAAAACATGGCGATTTAGATTCCTAAATATGACTTTTGGTTTTGACCCACGTCGCTTAGACCAAGATGGCGTTGTGAAGACAGGCTCTACTTATCTTAAAGCCAATGTAAGACGCTTCTTTAAAGGAGAAATGCGTAATAACGAGATGAACTACAAGTTTGGTCACTACAAAGAACAGTAAGCGTTGAGGTTGTTATGTTTGATGGACTAGGGTTGTTTCTGGGAGCATTGGGTGATGCTCTCATTGGCCCAAACCTATTTGTACCGGGAGAGCCGTTCTTTATCGCAGCGGGCTTTCAACTGTATTCAGGTGCATGGATGGCGTTGGTTTTGGTGATGCTAGGTGGTTTGCTTGGTGATCAACTCAGTTATTTCATTGGTTATAAATACGGTGTTAAGGTGCAACGAAGGCTCATTAAGTTTCGCCCTAAAACCAAAAGATTAATTGCGCGCTGCCGCTATCTGGTTGCTCGCAAAGGCACATACATCATTCTTTTTGCTCGTTTATTAGGGCCTATCGCTTGGGTTGTGCCATTTATAGCTGGCTCGCATCGTGTACCGTGGCGTAATTTTAGTGTGTTGGCGTTTATCGGTTTGGCCCTTGGTGGAGGGCAGTTCATTGCTTGGGGCATGTTACTGGCGCACGGCGTTGAAAACTTCCCGTGGCTTAATAGCCTTAAGATATTTATCTCGGAGCATAATAGCTTGATCGTTGGTGTGTTCGCGGTATTAGTCTTCACCATTATCGGTTACCGAATGAAGTGGCGATGCTTAGTACTTAAGTCTAGTGCGCTGTTGTTGGCGTGGGTATTGTTTGCGAACTACGCTCACTTTTTCTGGAAAGCGGATGACTTTCAGAATCAACCAGAGACGGCTCAAATAAACAAAGTCGACTGGAACTCGGTTACCTATAAAGCGTTCCCCGGTAAATCTTCGTTCTACTCGGCGCAAGCGATCAACGTAATTTATGTTGGAGCAACCCCAAGAGACTTAATGAAGCAATTAGGCTGGATAGAGAATCAAACCTTCTCTCGAAATGAGATTGAATGGGTTGGTTATCTCGCATTGCTTAGAGAAAAAACGCCGCCAGTGTCTGATTTATATTGGCGAGACAAGCCGCAAGATATGGCTTTTCAATTGCCGGGTAACCTGATGAAGCGCAGCCATATTCGTTGGTGGCGTGCAGGTGTTGATATTAAAACTAACCAGCCTCAGTGGTTAGGCGCAATTAGCTATGATGATGGCCTTAAAGTCACGCCTTACTCAGGCATTGTGACCGTACTTCATAACATTGACCCTAATGTTGATGAAGAGCGAGATCGGCTTGCTAATCAGATACGAACGTTACTACCAGACATCGAGTTAGACAAGTACCCATTAGCAACGGTGGAAGTGATCAATGACGATCATGACTATTACACTGATGGCCGGGTATTAACGATTGGAGCAACGACCCTTAGTGATAATTCACAAACTTTGGATGTTGCTGTGAACGATATATAGAGTTGTATATAAGGTCGATAGAATTAAGCCCTAGCATTACGTTAGGGCTTATTGTGTTTAACTTTTACTTAGCTTGTTCAGCCTTTACTTACTTTAAGCACCAGAGAAGCTTTTAAGCCGCCCATTGAGCTCTTGCTGAGCGTTAGGCTGCCTCGGTAACTGTGTGCCATTTCATTTACGATATTAAGCCCTAAGCCTGTTCCTGGTGTGGTTTCATCAAGTCGGACGCCACGTTTGGTCACTTGCTCAAGCTTCTCTTCAGGAATGCCTTGGCCATCATCTTCAATCACCAACTCTATGTTGCCATCGTCGAGTTCATTTGCATGGACGCGAATAATGCTGCCCGCCCACTTGTAACTGTTCTCGAGTAGGTTGCCGACCATTTCATCAAGGTCGGTTTTTTCTACTGCCACTTCAATCTCAGAGTCTAGCTCGTTAATCATGGTGACTTCATTGGCAGCGTAGACTTTATCAAACGCCATTGAGATAGCTTCGACACGCTCACAAGGTGAAGACTTCACCGAAAGAATGTTCATTGCACCTGCCATACGAGCGCGGCCAAGGTGATAATCAATTTGGCTTTGAATCTGATGAATGGGCTGTTGCAGCAGTGCCTTGTCATCCTCTGGAAGTCGCTCTATCTCATTTTTTAGAACTGAAAGCGGTGTTTTCAACGCATGAGATAAGTTACCCGCGTGGTTACGAGCTCGTTCTAATAACTCTTGATAGTGAAAGAGCAGGGCATTGAGGTCAGAGACTAATGGAGAAACCTCTTTCGGGTAGTTATCGCTTAACCCTTGTTGCCCGCCGTTTCTTAGCATTACCAGTTCGCGTTGCATCTTGCTGAGCGGTAATAACGACCAACTGACTTGAATACCGATCAACATCAGCACGCCAACAAACAGCAACATTAGGATCAACCAGACTTGACCAGTAAGCTCTGTCAGTGTGGATTCTAATGGATCTTCATCAATACCAATGGTGATCGTGACAGGGTCGCTCAGTTCAGGCAGGTAGATATCTTGCTCGATGTAAATCAGCTTTTCTTTCTCTGGCCCTTTGACTGATGTGTGAATCGGTGAACGCTTGATGGTGAGGTCTTTATCCCATAGCGAGCGAGATCGAATGATCTGCTCTTGGGTAGCGGCGCGCCAATAAATACCACTGTAGGGCTGGTTGAACCTAGGATCAGACAGACGCTCTGCCATGATCAGGTTACCACTGTCATTGGTTTCGATATTGGCGGTTAACTCATCCATGGTTAAGCCAAGCTGCTGCTTCATGTCATCGACGAGGTAGTCGTTAACCAGTTTCGGAATCCCGACACCAGCCGCTAATATCATCGCACCTAGCCAAAAAGCCGCAGCAAGGAGCAAGCGGCTTTTTAAACTGATGTTTTTAAGTGTTCGTTTCTTTAGATTCATGCATTTCCAACCTGCCTTTGCTCATCGTAACTTATCGTATTGCGATGATCAGAACAGGCTGTCCACTTAATTAATGGTTGCTCTTGGCGTGATTGACGACTGAGCTATTCAGCATTCAGTTGGTAGCCAAGGCCACGAACGGTTTTGATGATTTTTGGTGCGATTTTCTTACGAATACGACCGATGAACACTTCAACCGTGTTTGAGTCTCGGTCGAAGTCTTGCTTGTAGATATGCTCAACTAACTCAGTGCGCGAGATAACCTTGTTTTGGTTATGCATGAAGTACGCGACAACTTTATATTCCAGCGCCGTGAGGCTAACTGCTTGACCTTGCCACAACACTTTAGAACTGCGTGTGTCTAGGCTTAGATCACCGATTTGAAGTATCGGAGCAGCACTGCCTGATGCTCGGCGCAGTTGAGCTCGGATACGGGCAATCAGCTCGACCATCTCAAATGGCTTAGTTAGGTAGTCATCAGCACCGGCGTTCAAGCCCTCAACACGTTGAGTTAGCGTGTCACGAGCACTTAAGATAATCACTGGCGTGTTGATGTTTTCGTCTCGAATGCCTTTTAATACCGTTAGGCCGTCAAGCTTAGGTAAACCTAAATCGAGGACAATCGCGTCCCATTCTTCTGACGTTGCACGGTAGAGTGCGTCGATACCGTCTTGAGAAAGTTCTGGAACCCAGTCGGCTCCCTCAAGGGTTTCTAGAATTTGTTGGCCCAAGCGAGGTTCGTCTTCAACGACTAAAATTTTCATAATTGTTCTTCTTAATTCTTGTAATGACTGTTCGTTGTGCTTAATTGCTCGTCGTGATTAATGTAAAGTTGCGGCTCTGAATTATTCGCCGTGTTTAATTGCGTCTTTAAAGTTTCGGCCTTTAATCATGAGCATCTCTAACGTCTCGGCGTTGTATTCGACTTTGATGATGTTGTTTTGGTAATTGATTTTTAGTTCATACACCCAAATGTCGTCATCTTCTTCTAGCTCTACTTTAATGATTCTGCCATGAAGATCGTTTTCAACGGCCGCATACATTTCTGAGAAAGGGCGAATATAGCCTTCGCGTACAGCTTCGTAGACTTCGTCTTGATCTTCTTCAAATTCGATACGGGTTCCCGCTTTATGGACATCTTGTACAAGATCATGACCGTTATGATCTGAGTCAGCCCACGCACTAGCGGCGACACATAAGCCTAAGCTTAAAGAAAACATAGAAATCATAACTTTACTAAACATAGCGAATCCTAGAGAAGGTTGATAGCGTTCAGTATAAAAAAGTAATTCTGAACAGAAAGTGAACCTGATGAATAATGAGATTTAGGTTCTCAAAAAATGAGATGTTAACGTTGCTGAAGCTCGTCTTCGAATATCTTGTCTCTCATTTTCCAAAAACGCCCGACTTTACGTGCAATCACGAATTGAGGTGGGCGGAATCTATGTTGGTGAGCAACCACTTTCGTTGGTGAGGCTTCCTCAAAAGGGCGGTGTCTGTCGGCAAGGTGAGGGCGAACAAACTGATCTTTAAAGTTCTGCTTCTGTTTCTTGGTGGTTAATGACCAAAATTCATGCACTTGCGCTTGGTTTTCGCCACGGTAAGTGACTTTAAGTTGCGACTTACCTTTGTCGTCCTTGAGAACGTTAAGATCCATCTCTAAACACTCAAACACCAACGCATCTTTTAGGTTTAACGCTTCCTTAAGCTTTTTATCTGGGTCGACCAAGGTGGCATCACACTCATGACAAATGCGCGCAGCAATGTCATTATCAGCACCACATTCACCGCAATATTTCGCTCGGAAGCGATAATTACAGTGCTCGCGCTCGCCCGTGTCTTCATCGGTAAAGTAGCCTTGGCATTTGCGCCCAAAGTGCTCAAGCAAGAAGCCATTGCTGTCTAGCTTGCCCCAGAAGTTATTGTTGAAGCCGCATGCTGGGCAGGGGATGGTGATGATTTCACTGTCTGAG
The DNA here is from genome assembly GCF_041474985.1 of Vibrio sp. 10N.222.49.C9. Lineage (NCBI taxonomy): Bacteria > Pseudomonadati > Pseudomonadota > Gammaproteobacteria > Vibrionales > Vibrionaceae > Vibrio > Vibrio sp. 10N.222.49.C9. The sequence goes on from NZ_JBFRVD010000008.1 coordinate 6,500, forward strand.
TCGGGTTTAGGATCGCCCACTTCAGGTTGGTAAAGATCGTAACTGTTGCCAGCATAGTCGAGCACCAAACACTCTTTTTTACCCGGAGATAGGCGTAAGCCTCGGCCAACGATTTGTTGATACAAACTGATGGATTCTGTCGGCCGTAAAATCGCGATTAAATCGACGTGTGGCGCATCAAAGCCTGTGGTTAATACCGACACGTTAACCAAGAACTTGATTTTACGTTCTTTGAAGTCGCTGATTATTTGGTCACGCTCGAGCGTCGGTGTGTCACCAATCACAATTGAAGCTTCACCTGCTGGCAATAAGCCGAGGATCTCTTGCGCGTGTCGAACGGTCGCAGCGAATACCATGATGCCTAGCTTGTCTTGGGCTAGATGAATAATCTGTTCGACAATCTGCGGAGTCGCTCGTTTCGATTGCTCGATAACCATGTCGAGTTCAGCTTCTTTGTAGCGACCAGTGCTCGCGGGCTTTAACTGCGAAAAGTCATAGCTCAACACGGGTGCATCAATCATGCGTGCAGGAGTTAAGAAACCTTCATCGAGCAGGTAACGAATCGGCAGCTCAAAGATACAGTCGCGGAAGAAACGTGGCTCATCTGAACGCACTTGACCGCGAGTGTGGTATTGATAAATCCAACCCATCCCAAGACGATATGGGGTCGCTGTTAATCCAAGCACCTTGATGCCCGAATTATTCTCGTGTAAGTGAGTGATGACTTTCTGATAACTACTGGTCTTTTCATCGGGAACACGGTGGCATTCGTCGATAACCAACAGCGAAAATTGGTTAGAGAATGAATCGAGATTTCGCACCACAGATTGCACCGAAGCAAACACGACTTGTTGGTCGGTCTCTTTGCGTCCTAAACCCGCAGAGAAAATCGAGCCTTTCAGCCCGTAACCTTCATACTTTTCATGGTTCTGTTCAACCAACTCTTTTACGTGAGCAAGCACCAACACTCGACCTTTCGCAAGCCTTGCTAACTCTGCAATCACAAGGCTTTTTCCTGCACCTGTCGGAAGCACGAGTACTGCCGGAGTTTGGTGTTTTCTGAAGTAATGAATCACTGATTTTACAGAATCAGCTTGGTACGGGCGGAGTGTATACATATCGCGTCTTGTAAGAAGGAAAACAAATAGTGTGAAATAGCTCAACTAATTGAGCAAAGGTGACTATAATACCCGACTTAGATTAGTTGAGGTATTCATGCGTTTAGATAAATTTCTGTGCGATGCATTAGGCGTCACTCGAAGAGAAGCAACACACTTATTAAAATCCAAGGCAGTGACAGTAAATGATGTCATTCAAAAAAGCGGCTCACTCAAGGTAACTGAAGAGTGCGTTGTGGAATGGCAAGGCAATGAACTGAATGTTCACGGCCCACGTTACATCATGCTTTATAAGCCAGAAGGCTTTGTTTGTTCGCATGAAGATGGCGCAAATCGTATCGCGTTTGAATTACTTGATGAAATCAAAATGGACAAGCTGCACTTTGCTGGTCGTCTAGATATTGATACAACAGGTCTTGTGTTGATTACAGACGATGGTAAGTGGTCTCACCGTATCACTTCGCCAAAGCACAAGTGCGAGAAGACGTACCGTGTGTGGTTGGTTGAACCTGTTGAAGACGATTACGTTGAAAAATTCAAAGAGGGCATCCAGCTTAAGAGCGAAGATGGCCTAACACTTCCTGCACACCTAGAAGTTCGTGCAGAGCGTGAAGTGCTGCTAACGATTCACGAAGGCAAATACCACCAAGTTAAACGTATGTTTGCTGCTCTTGGTAACAAGGTAGAAGCACTACACCGTGAACGTATTGGCGAAATTGAGATGGACGAATCTTTAGAGTTAGGTGAATACCGTTACCTAACGCAAGAAGAAGTCGATTCAATCTGGAAGTAGTCCTTAGCTAGAAGTTGCTCTTAACAAGAAATTGTTCTTAACAAGAGACCACTTTTGCTGGAAATAGCCCTTTCGTTGTAAAGCCGACCATGGATAGCGTCGGCTGATGATGTTGACTGGTACTAGGAAAGTCTCAGCCAATCTTTGACTCGCGTACTCACGCTAGTCCCTAGCTCTATCAGTTGAACATTCGGAGAACCATGCAAACATCGACCTCACAGAGCCAAAGCTCCCAACTAGAAACACCTCAATTAGGCTTAGTGCTGTTTTTGATTCTAGGTGCGATTGGTGCACTTACTCCGCTAGCCATTGATATGTATCTGCCAGCGATGCCGACCATTGCTAAAGATCTTGGTGTGACGGCGGGTGAGGTACAAATCACGCTAACAGCCTATACCGCAGGTTTCGCGCTGGGGCAGTTGCTGCATGGCCCGTTGGCGGATAGCTATGGTCGCAAGCCTGTACTGCTTATTGGTGTGTTCTTGTTTGCTATCGCTTCTATGGTGAGTGCGACAACTCATGGCATTGAAGCGCTGACTTACATCCGTACCGCTCAAGGTTTTGCTGGTGCTGCGGCGGCCGTTATCATCCAAGCGGTGGTAAGAGATATGTTCGATCGTGAAGATTTCGCAAGAACCATGTCTTTCGTTACTTTGGTGATGACAGTTGCGCCATTGGTTGCTCCGATGATTGGCGGTTACTTAGCGTTGTGGTTCGGTTGGCGTTCAATTTTCTGGGTTCTGGCTATTTTTGCGGTGATCGTGATTCTGGCGGTATCGATGAAGATCCCAGAAACGCTTCCTGCAGAAAACCGACAACCATTGCGCTTTAAAACAACGATTCGTAACTATGCTCGACTGTGTAAGAACCCAACGGCGATGGGCCTGATTTTCTCTGGTGCATTCTCATTTTCAGGGATGTTTGCGTTCTTAACGGCAGGTTCATTCGTTTACATCGATATCTATGGCGTTCGCCCTGATCTGTTTGGCTACCTGTTCGGCTTGAATATTGTTGCTATGATCTTGATGACGAGCATCAACGGTCGAATCGTTAAGAAAGTGGGCTCTCACGCTATGCTCAGAGTCGGTTTAACCATTCAACTGTTTGCGGGCTTAGGTCTGTTAGTCGGTTGGATGTTAGATATCGGTTTGTGGGGTATTGTGCCATTCGTGATGCTGTTTATCGGCACACTGTCTACCATTGGTAGTAACTCAATGGCACTGCTTTTAAGCGGATACCCGAATATGGCCGGCACAGCTTCTTCGCTTGCAGGCACATTAAGATTTGGTACTGGTTCTGTAGTGGGGGCAATTGTTGCTATGCTACCAAGTGACACTGCAGGGCCAATGGCTATGATGATGGCAGCATGTGCAATACTGTCAGCATTACTATATTGGACATTAGGAAAGAAGGCATAATGTCAAAATACTATATTGAAATTCAGAAGTTAGTGAACGATGCGCTGGGCGAGCTGTATGCTCTGCATAAGTCTGGTAAAGCGATCGACGCACCTATCGCGAACAACCTTTATCTTGTTCGTTGGGTAACAAAAGCGATTAAATCTCAAGCTTATGATCGCGTGATTGTGCCTGACTTAGTTCGCTGGCAGAAACAGGGTCGCTCAAAAGGCAACAACTCTGATTTAACTTTTACCTTTAAACGTATTTCTGCGTTTTACGGACGTTTTTTCCCTGAAGGCGAAGAGCCTAAAACGCTAAAAGACAGTGATGTTGAAGCGTTCATGGACAAAATGTACGAGATGGGTTGGAGCGTATCGAGTGAAGACGAGCTAACGACTGGCGGCAAGATTCAATTCTTCACCGATGGCGAGCACTCTTTTGCTTTATGCGGTAAACAGTGTGACGACTCTTTCGACGGGGAGTTGATGGTTAAGCCAATGAACTGGTTTGTTCGTGGCAACCATGCTGAGTTCATCCAAGCGGCGATGGAAGCGGGCTTCATGCTTCACAAAGTAACGGACTATAAGTCTGCGGTGAAGTATCACGGTGAATACATCGTTTACCCTGCTAACCAAGGCAACCAACTGGCTGAGATCCCAATTAGCGTTATCGGCTAATAGCGGATTCGAGATGAGAGATACGAAGAGCGGAATTATCCGCTCTTTTTTTGCCTCTCATAGCGCGTGTCGCTAATTTGCTTTTAGTCTTTTCGCATCTCGTCACTCGAATCCCGCATCTGCTTTTAATCCTGTTCTTTAGCCTGCTTCTCAATTGCCTTTACCATGCCTTTAAAGATAAACAGGTGGGCTGGCATCATCGCAAACCAATACAGTAATCCTAGAAAGCCCTTTGGATGCCACCAAGCTGAGATATTCAGTTCACGAGCTTCTCCGTGGTCAGATACGGTAATTTCCAGCCGACCTAAACCAGGGCCTTTCATTCCGAAAAGCAGAGATAAGAACTGATTCTCTTCGCAACGGATCACTTTCCACGAGTCGATTTTTTCACCCACTTTTAAGTTTGGGCCTTCAGGCATTTGTCGAACCGGTATACCGCCACCAAACAGAACATCTAGCCATTCTCGTGTGCGCCATAAAGCGTTAGCAAAGAAGTAACCTTGCTTGGGGCTTCCGATTTGCTGAGCAACATGCCAAAGCGATTCCAATGAAGCGCTTGAGGTGATACTTGCGCCTGTTTTCTTCGGGTAATAGCCATACCCAGCTTGCCAGCGTTTGAATGCGGTTTTATCAAAGCCCCATACATTGCTTTTGACAAAGTTTCCTTCAGCGTGAATGGCTTGTTCAACCATATTTTCGAACGAGATAAGCTTCTGAGGGTACTTTTCTCTAATGATGGTCGAACTGGCGATGAAGTCGTGCTTTAAGCCTGCAAGTAGTGCTCTACCTATGTTAGACGGTACAGAAGTCACCACGCCTAACCAATATGAAGCAATCTTTGGTGTCAGTAGCGATGTCGCCCACAGCCTGAGTGGACGATCGGCGGTTTTGGCAATATGAGCAAATTGGTTTCGGTAAGAGACAATATCCGGCCCGCCAACCTCAAAGGTTTGGCTTTCGCTAGGCGTGTCTTGTGCGAGTTTTAGTAAATAGTGGTTCAGGTTCTGCAAAGCAATCGGGTTGGCTTTAGAGTCAACCCATTTTGGCGCAATCATAATCGGCAAGTTGTACACGAAATCTCGCATGATCTCGAATGCCGCAGATCCTGGGCCAATGATCACGCCAGCTTGAAGTTCGGTAACGGGTACAGGCCCTTTACGAAGCAATTCGCCGGTTTTCTTTCTCGCTTGAAGGTGCTCTGAATCACCAGTCTGAGGCTGTAAAGAACTCAGGTAGATGACGTGTTGATTCTTTGGCCCAAGAGCAGAAACAAAGTTACGGGCTAAGTTCAGCTCATAATCGATAAAGTCGTGGCCTTCCGCCATGCCATGGACGAGGAAGAAGATAAGATCAAAGTCGGGGACTAAGGCTTCTGTCGCAGCTTGATCGGCCAGATCAAGATACTCAAGCGATAAGTTGTCGTGAGGCTCGGTCCGTGCCTTTAAATAGTCGATATGCCTTGCTGCTGCCGTGACTTGATAGCCTTGCTCAAGCAGGAGAGGGAGGAGTTGCGAACCAACATATCCAGAAGCGCCTAAAACCAGTACTTTCTTCATTGTTACTCCATTTATATCTGTGGTTAAAAACCGAACATTGATATAATAGCGCGATATTTATCTTTATTCATCAATACGTTCCGTTTAGGTCTTTCTCTATGTTGCTCTCTTCAATTATTCATCACACACGAGGTGATTTTGTTCGCAGGCTTATTGCTATTGCACTGCCTATCACCTTGCAGAGCATTATGTTTTCAAGCCGAGGCTTGGTGGATGTATTGATGTTGGGCCAACTTGGCGAAGCAGACATTGCAGCGGTGGGGGTCGCGAGCCGAGCAATGTTCGTGACGACCATTATGCTGGTGGGTGTTACCACGGGTGGTGCTCTTCTTACTGCTCAATATTGGGGCGCGGGTAACAGACAAGGTGTCAGAGAAAGTACCGCACTGACGTGGCTGGTTTCGACACTGTTTGCTTTACTGACCATTGCATTTTTCGTTTCATTTCCTGCACAAATCATGGGCGTGACAACTGACTCTGAAGAGGTCATCCACCTAGGCGTTGAATACATCGTAATTACGTCATTTAGCATGCTAGCGGTATCGTGTGTCAGCAGTATGGCTGTGGGTTTGAGAGCGATGCACAAACCCGGGCTAAGTACATTTTTCAGCGGTATCGGCATCCTGTCTAACGTGTTCTTAAACTGGGTGCTGATCTTCGGTAACTTAGGCTTTCCTGCGCTTGGAATCAAAGGTGCGGCGATTGCGACGGTACTGAGTGGCGCGATTGAAGTCGCGACTTTGTTTGGTTATCTCTATTTCTCTAAGCATTTATTAGCATTTAAGTTTTGCGATATTAAAGCGGCAGCTTCGATTGATAAGGTGGTTCGCTTCTTGAATCTGTCTCTGCCGACCACGTTTAACTTCTTAGCATGGGCGGGTGGTTTGTTTGCTTACCACGCGATCATGGGGCAATCGGGCGTTCAAGGTCTGGCTGCGCTATCGGTCATGACGCCGGTTGAATCTATCTCATTGAGTTTATTGATTGGCCTTTCGAATGCGGCAGCTGTTTTGGTGGGTAATCAACTTGGTGCGAAAAACAATGAAGCGGTTTACTATCAAGCGCTTGGCTTAACAATTTTGTGTTTCTTAACTAGTATTGTTGTAGCCGTTTTTCTCTATTTCGTTCAAACGCCAATACTTAATGCCTTTAGCGCACTGACGGAAGAAACCAGAGCCCTCTCAGAGAAGTTCATTCTGATCCTCTGTGTGGGTATTGTCATTCGCTCGGTGCCATTGACTGTGATCGTTGGGGTGTTGAGAGCGGGTGGTGATGTGAAGTTCTGCCTCTATCAAGATTTGATTGCTCAGTGGGTGATCGGTATCCCATTGGCAGCCATCGCGGCTATCTATTTTAAGTTTCCACCTGAGTGGGTATATCTGCTTTTCCTAACGGAAGAAGTCCTCAAGTGGGGCGGGTCGCTCTATCGCATGAAAACAAGAAAATGGATTAAAAACTTGATAGGAAGTTGAAGTAGGGCGCACCAATCGCATCACTTTATCGTTGGCGTGTGATCTATCTTTCAAAATACTTCCTCCTAACAGGGAATTAGTGTAGATTCTCCTTCCAAATTCTAACTAATGCGAGCTGTTTAATGTTAAAGCTGTCAGACCTATGTAAAGGCTATGTCGATGGGGGGGAGTTTCACCCTGTTTTGCAAGGTGCTGAATTAACATTAAACCAAGGTGACCAGCTGGCATTAATGGGAGAAAGCGGTTCAGGTAAAAGTACTTTACTGAATCTTATCGCGGGCTTAGACCTAGCGGACTCAGGTGAAATCGCTTTTCCTCACTTCAATATGCACGACTCAACCGAGCGTGACCGCACCGCTTATCGCAGAAACAACATTGGCCATATTTTTCAGCAATTCAACTTACTGCCAACGTTAAATATTGCCGATAACATCCGTTTTTGCCGCCAGTTAAAAGGCTTACCTGAAGACAAAGGTCTCTGGAGACAGATTCTCTCTGCTTTAGATCTTATGCCTTTACTTGGCCGTTACCCTGAAGAAGCGTCTGGTGGCCAACAACAACGTGCGGCCATTGCGCGTGCGCTGTATATGGAACCAAAAATATTGCTGGCCGATGAGCCGACCGGTAGTTTAGATGAGCGTAATGCAGAAGCGGTAATGCGTTTGCTGACCTCTTTGGCTCGTCAATTAGAATGTACGTTGCTGTTGGTAACACACAGTGAAAAAGTAGCTCTGCATATGGATGGTAGGATCCGTCTACAAGGAGGGCAACTGCATGTTATGGCCCGTAGTTAAGGCACTACTCGGTCACTATCGACGTTACCCACTGCAGATTATTTTGGTATGGCTTGGTTTAACCCTCGGCGTATCACTTTTGGTTGGTGTTACTGCTATCAACCAACACGCCAAGCAAAGCTATGCGCATGGCGAAAAACTCTTTTCGAATCCTCTTCCTTACCGTATTCGACCAAAACACAACGCCAATAAAATCCCGCAAGGCTTTTATATCCAACTTCGCCGTGAAGGTTTTCAACAGTGTTCTCCTCTTGATCACCATCGTATCACTGATGAAAATGGCGCAAACTTCATGGTTGTCGGTATAGATCCTGTTTCTATGCTTCAGCTACAACCTGGTATAGCGTTAAAAGATCTCACCGCTTTGAACCTCATGAAGCCACCATATCCAATCCTTGTCAGTGATGATCTTGCTGAACACATGGAATGGCACAACGGTGATTACATCCCTTTGATGGATGGTTCTGAACTTGGTCCTGTGGTTGTTGATCAAAATAATATGATTAATGGTACAAGGTTGATTGCGGATATCTCCTTGCTCCGAATGCTTAAACGCAGTGCTGGGCTTTCAGTGATTGCTTGTTCAGACATGCCCACTGAGAAGTTTGAACGTCTTAAAAATATGTTACCTAATGGTTTGACGATCTCTCGTAGCTCTAAGGCAGAGCTTGAGTCGCTGACCAGTGCGTTCCACTTAAACCTAAAAGCGATGGGTATGCTGTCGTTTGTGGTTGGCTTGTTCATTTTCTATCAAGCAATGTCGCTTTCTTTTATTCAGCGTCAACCGTTAGTCGGGATTTTAAGACAAACGGGTGTGTCTGGTTGGCAACTGACTAAAGCGCTCTGTTTAGAGTTACTGCTATTGGTTTTACTGAGCTGGATCTGCGGCAATGTATTTGGCGTGATGCTAGCAAACCAATTGTTACCTGCCGTATCTTCAAGCTTGGGCGATTTATACGACGCTAACGTCGGCTTAACGATCGACTGGAATTGGCGTTGGAGTGGTTACAGCTTACTGATGGCATTGATTGGTGCTTTCTTAGCGTGTGCGTGGCCACTGGTTCGTTTACTTAAGTCTCAACCGATTCGTCTGTCTTCTCGTTTGTCTTTGATGCGTTTTGCGGGTACCGAGTTCACTTGGCAAGCGTTGATTGGCTGTGGCTTCTTGGTTGCTGCTGTTGCTGTGTATCAAGCCCCTCAGACTCAAGAAACGGGTTTTGCGATTATCGCGCTAATGCTGATCAGTGTGGCGCTATTTACCCCGTTTTTGATGTGGAAGTTATTTAACAGCCTCTCTTATTCGTTGCGCTGGGTTCGTGCTCGCTGGTTCTTTGCTGATGCAGCTTCCAGTATGAGCTACCGTGGCGTGGCGACGATGGCGTTTATGTTAGCCTTAACAGCCAATATTGGTGTAGAAACCATGGTCGGTAGCTTTAGAGATACCACTGATAAATGGCTAACACAGCGTTTGGCTGCCGATCTGTATATCTACCCAACCAACAATGCCGCTGCTCGTATGAGTAATTGGTTATCTGACCAACCTGAAGTGGATTCGGTTTGGTGGCGTTGGGAGAAAGATGTGGCGTCTCCAGTCGGTAGTATTCAGGTGGTCAGTACGGGACCTTCTGAAGGTGAGCTAGAAGCGCTGACGATCAAATTAGGTATTCCGAATTACTGGTATCACTTACATCACTCTAAAGGTGTGTTGATCAGTGAATCGATGTCTCTCAAGCTGGGGATTCGCCCTGGCGACTACATTGACCTCTATGACAGTCTCGGCTCTGGTTGGCAGGTTGTCGGTGTTTATTACGATTATGGTAACCCTTACCATCAAGTCATGATGTCGCATCGAAACTGGCTGTATGGGTTTGCAGGGCGGGGTAATGTCGGCCTTGGGGTAATACTCAAAGACGATGTGAATTCATTAGGGCTTCGCAGCCGATTAGAAAGCGTATTCAGGCTTGGCTCCGAGCGCGTTTTCGATAACAACAACATCCACAGTCAAGCGATGCGGGTGTTCGATAGGACGTTCGCGATTGCAGATACATTAGGTAACATCACCTTGGTTATCGCCGTCTTCGGTATTTTCTTTGCGACGGTTGCGGGAGAAGTGTCTCGCCAAAGGCATATTTCCTTGCAGCGCTGTTTGGGTGTCTCGGCGAAAGAACTGATCCTGACAGGTAGTTTGCAGTTGTTTGTGTTTGGGCTTATTTCCTCCTTAATTGCGATTCCGCTCGGATTAGCGCTAGCGAGCCTAATTGTTGATATCGTGATAAAGCAGTCTTTTGGGTGGTCACTTGAGTTACAAGTGATTCCTTGGGACTATTTACAGACATTTGCATGGGCCATGGCAGCATTGATGCTAGCTGGTGCTTTACCAGTGATGAGAATGATTCGGAACACTCCGATGAAGTCACTGAGGGATGCGCTTTAGTATGTTTTTACGGAATACTTCAACTAAGTTAAGACAACGAATTCTGTCTTCTCTGCTATTAATCAGTTTCTTCGGCATCTTTTTAAGTGTTTGGGGTTATTACTCCTATTTCATCGATCCTGGTGAAAAGGGCGTGAATGAAGTTAACTCAATATTGGTTAATGAACACTTCAATGTGTTCGAACCTGTTTTGCCAGACCGTAATGTTTCGCTACCACAAGATTTTAAGTTCCACCCAGAGTTTCAGCACGAGTGGTGGCATTACTTTGCATCTTTGAAAGGTGATGATGGTAAAGACTATTCGGTCCAGTGGAGCTTTTTCCGTATCGCAACGGACGAACGTGAAACACCAGGGTGGCAAAGCCCTCAAGTCTATATCTCAAATGTAGTGGTCTCTTCTAAGTCCAAAGTATGGAAAGAACAGCGCATGGCTCGTGGCGGCATTGGCCAAGCGGGAATGACTAATCGTCCATTCAGGCTTTGGATTGATAACTGGAACTGGCGTGCACTCGGCAACACCCCATTCCCAGGACGCCTTCAAGTGCAAACAGACACGTTTGGACTTGAACTCGACACCATTGCAAAAGGGCCCTATGTGCTCAACGGCGATAACGGTTATCAGAAAAAGCACGACTTATTACCTGTCGCGTCTTATAACTTCAGCGCTCCATTTTTATCGTTGAGTGGTGTGTTGAACCTAGACGGCGTTACCAAGGAAGTGGAAGGAACTGCGTGGGTACATAAAGAGTGGGGCAGTGGCTTACTTGGAGTGGGCCAACAAGGTTGGGATTGGTTTGTATTTAACCTCGATGACGGCACAGCGCTGAGCATTAACCGCTATCGTCATAACCAACAGTTGCCTTACATATTCGGGACATTAGCAACGCGCTCAGGCAAAGTTTACCAATTAACGGAATCCGACATTTCCATTCAACCATTGCAAAATACAACGTTGATGAATGGAAGACGGATGCCTTTGCAGTGGATCATTAACGTCCCTAAGCATGATATTAACCTCACAACGCGTATTATACGCAGGGATATGTGGCTTCCATTTGTCATACCATATTGGGAAGGGCCGATTAAGGCGAGCGGGAGTCATGAAGCGACAGGCTTTATGCAGTTAACCGGCTACTAAAAAACACCTAAGGCTATAATTTGATAGCCTTTTTTTATGCCTACGCCTTTTAGCGTCCCCCAATGAATTGTGCATACAGGTTCGATGATCTCATCTATACTTAATTCATGGTGCATAACAACATTATGGAATATACGACGTATTGTTTAGTATTTGTAGGAAAAACCGAAGTTAAACATCCGAAGAAGTGATTATCTATCGATTACGCTTGGATATAAACTCATGGTTATTCTTTGTTATTCGTTTATTTAAATAATAAATATAAGGGCGAAATCATGACCGACGTCATCCGTGACTTCTTTAAAATGGAATCTGCTGGCGGCATCATACTAGTCATCGCTGCGGCGATCGCAATGTTTGTAGCAAACTCACCACTGAACGAAATGTACCAAGGCGTATTGCATAGTTACGTTCTTGGTATGTCTGTGTCTCACTGGATTAACGATGGCTTAATGGCTGTCTTCTTCCTTCTAATCGGCTTAGAAGTTAAGCGCGAACTTTTAGAAGGCGCATTAAAGTCTAAAGAGACAGCAATCTTCCCAGCTATCGCAGCCGTTGGCGGTATGCTAGCTCCGGCACTTATTTACGTGCTATTTAACTCAAGTAACCCAGAAGCGCTTCAAGGTTGGGCTATCCCAGCGGCAACTGATATTGCATTCGCATTAGGTATCATGGCGCTTCTTGGTAACCGTGTACCGGTTAGCTTGAAGGTGTTCCTATTGGCTTTAGCAATTATCGATGACCTTGGCGTTGTTGTTATCATTGCACTGTTCTACTCAGGCGACCTATCAACGCTTGCGTTAACGGTTGGTTTCATCGCAACTGGTGTGCTGTTCATGCTAAACAACAAGCATGTAACTAAGCTGAGTGTGTATCTCATTGTTGGTGCAATTCTGTGGTTTGCAGTATTGAAGTCTGGTGTTCATGCAACGCTGGCTGGTGTAGTGATTGGTTTTGCTATCCCACTGAAAGGCAATAAAGGTGAACATTCTCCGCTGAAGCATCTAGAACATGCTCTGCACCCATACGTCGCTTTTGCAATCTTGCCAGTCTTTGCTTTTGCAAACGCAGGTATTTCATTGGAAGGTATCTCAATCTCAAGCCTAACAGGTATGCTACCGCTTGGTATCGCTATGGGTCTATTGATTGGTAAGCCTCTTGGTATCTTTGCATTCAGCTGGGGTGCGGTGAAATTGGGTGTTGCTAAGCTCCCTGAAGGTGTGAACTTTATGAACATCTTCGCAGTATCTGTCCTGTGTGGTATTGGTTTTACAATGTCTATCTTTATTTCATCACTAGCATTTGGCCCAACGAATGTAGAGTTTGACACACTAGCTCGACTAGGCATCCTGATGGGATCTACAACAGCTGCAATTCTAGGTTACTTCCTGCTAAGCGTTTCTTTACCGAAAACAGCAAAGCAACAAGAAGTAAAACTATAATCAGCGGTAGGCTCGTTTAACGGCGAGCCTATTCACTGATTAACAAGCTAACTTCTGAGTAGCAAGACGAGTCACAGAATCATCCTCCCCGATTCATGTGACAGCAAAGAACAAAAAAGCCGTGATAGGGTTTCCTATCTCGGCTTTATTGATCCTAACTGCTAGTATTTTTAGTTTGGTTAGTTATTGATGATCTAAAACTCCTAGATTCAACTCATTATTTTGATCGGCATGAATTGCGGATCGTTTTGGATGACCAGAGTGACAGTGTCATGTTATTTTTCTAGCGTGGTAAATATGGTCCACTCCTCGACGATCTGCTCATTCAGCCCGACAACCGTTGCTGTTACTCGACGGTTCAGTGCATGAGAAGTAGCATCGTTGCCATCGCTCTCTAAGCGGTTTTCACCGTAACCGACAACTCTTACTCGGCTCGGGTCTATACCATTCGACAATAATTCATCTTCAACGTGGTGAGCGCGCTTCTTTGATAACTCTAAGTTGTATTCACTCGCGCCGACTTTACTGGCGTAACCTTGAATTTCTATCGATGCACTTTGGTAGGTTTCTAAGAACTCAGCCATGGTAGTGATTTGATCTGAGAAGATAGGGTTAACTTCATAGGAGTCATTGGCGAAAAGGATGTTCAGCCGTCTGACTTCTTGCGAGCTAACCGTCTCTCCACAGCCTTCGTTGTCTACCAGAGACGACTCTGGTGTGCCAGGACAGGTGTCTCGTGCATTGACCACACCATCGTTATCATCGTCTTGCAGGTCAGAAATTTGCTCCGCTTCTGGCGTTTCTATGTAGGGCTCTTCATTTTGGCTAGAGCATGCACATAGCGTTATCGTTAATGCGGAAAGTAATAAATAAGGTCTCTTCATCATTAATACTCCACTGCCGTTGTCCACTCGTCTGGAATGTCGACCAGTAGAGCGTTCAATAGAGAGCCTGTCGCGTTCATTACACGGTATTTAGCGTACTGTTCAGAGTAATGCGCATCTAAGTAATCTTTGCGGGCTTCAAACAATTCGTTTTCAGTGTTAAGCAGATCAAGTAGCGTACGTTTGCCGATTCGATATTGTTTCTCATAAGCGATAACGGTTTCTGACGCCGAATCCACGTGATCAGACAAGAAGTTCTTTTGTTGTAACGTCAGATCCAATGCACTCCAAGAGAGGCGAAGGCCTTCTTCAACTTGTCGATAAGCACGATCTCTTAGATCTTTTGCTTTATTGAGTTGGTAAGCTGCAGCTTCTGAATTAGCACTATCGGTACCACCGTTGTAGAGGTTGTATCGCATTCTCAACATTGCCAAAGTCTCTTGGCTCGAACCTTCATCGCCTCCAGCATCATCTCGCCATGACTGAGATGCTTCAATAGAGAAGGTAGGGTAGTTCACGCCCTTTGATTGTTTGTATTGGAAGTGGGCTGAATCGACATCTGCGTTTGCAACTTTGATCACTGGGTGTTGGTCTAATGCATCGACAATGGCGTCCGTTAACGACAAAGGAATTTTAGAAATATCGGCTCTTGGGTAAATTAAGCCTAGGGGTTCTTGACCCACCACTCGTCTAAACTGGGTGTGGGTGTCGATCAAATTATTCTGTGCGGCCAACAGATTACCATGAGCCTTCGCAATCCTAGCTTCTACCTGCGATACATCAGCTGTCGAACCTATGCCTGAATTCGCTCGTTTCTTTATGTCTTTATAGATTTTCTTGTGTATTGAAAGATTACTTTCTGACAGTGCCAGCACTTCAGTGGCTTTCACTGCATCTAGATAGATTTGTGTTACCTCTAGCGCTTTGTCTTCGGCATCCGCGAGCAATTGCAAACGAACCGATTCTGCTTCTGCGGCAGTACGATCAATATCATTGAGAGTCGATGAACCATCCCACAGCAACTGAGTGAGGGAAATCGTCGCTTCCTTTCTTGTGAGATCGGTATCGGGGCCGTTATTTGGTGCAGGGTTTATGCCTTCGTAACCAATACCAGCATCCAGGTCGATACTAGGTCTATAAGCACCACCTGCGGCGTCATTTCGTTTCCGTACACTCACAAACTCATTAAAGATACTCTTTATCTCAGGATTGGTAGTCAAGGTAATGGCTACGGCCTGTTCTAAAGTTTGAGCAGAGAGTGGAGCTGCAATAACTAAGCAACACATAATAGGTAATTTCAACAGTCTCAAAGTAGGTCTCCTTCTACTTTTAAAAGCTCCCGCCGCTTCCCAACAAGCGTTTAACTACTTAATTGAAAAGGGTATTAAACGAAGCTTAGGACATCTGCAAGAAATTGCTAAGTTTGTTGGCTTTATTTCGAATGTAAGTCTCTATCCTTATTGATTAATTTACCAATAGTAGCAAGTGGCAAGCTTCGAATGGATGCACCGTAAATAGAGGAAACGTAGTATTAGGTTTGGACTCAGATAGGTAAACGTTGGCTAGTAGGTTGTTTGAAATACGAGTTCCAGTGATAACAATGTGCCAAGCATGGTAGTTCGACTCTTAGGAAGAAATGACAGCATATAAAGAGGCGGTCGCGCTGTTCAGGTTGTAGTTAGTAGCTGTGAAGAGGGGTAAGTAAGGCTCACTCTCGTCCCAAACAACAAACAAAAAAAAAGCCCAAACCAACACGGTTTGGGCGGATACAAGTATAGGAGTTAATAAGGAAAATGCAGTAATTAAGAAAGCAGGGGAGAGACAAGTTTGACGGCCTGTTAAACTTCTAAATACTCTGTTTTCTACTTAATTTATGACCCGCCATTTCTATTTCAGTTCCCAGAAAATTCATTAATTTTTCCTTTTTTTGTAAACATGCATCGATTCAATCGGTTAGTGAATAAAGCAATTAACTGGTACGACCAATTTGTGAAAATGTGATGTTGCTTGCTTGTTAAATAAATGTACTCAGCGTATATTTCAAACAGTTGTTTAATACGAGTGATTGAAATGGCACCAAGAAGTACAACCAAAGACAAAATCTTAGATGTGGCTGAAGGCTTGTTTGCTGAGCACGGTTTTAATGACACCTCTTTACGCACTATTACGGGTAAAGCCAATGTCAATCTTGCTTCAGTGAACTACCACTTTGGCGATAAGAAGACTCTGGTTCGTGCCGTATTAAATCGATACTTAGAAGCATTTATGCCTGCACTGCAAGACGCTTTAGTGAACTTAAACTTGAACGAAACGTATTCTATGAGTGACGTGTTTGAGTCTTTAAGACAGCCGCTAAGAGCACTGAATGATGTAAGGCCAAATGGTACGAGTCGATTTATGTTACTCATTGGCCGAGGTTATACGGATGTGCAAGGTCACTTGCGTTGGTTCATTACAACTCGCTACAGCGAAGTACTGACTCTGTTTACCAGCTCAGTAATGAAAGCCAACCCGAACCTCACTCAAGAACAGTTATTTTGGCGATTACACTTCACCCTAGGGACTTGTGTATTCACCATGGCATCCAGTCAGGCTCTAATAGAAATTGCAGAGAATGACTATGACAGAAAGATAGATGCGAAGGCAGTGGTCGATATTCTTATTCCATTTTTGGCCGCTGGCATGTCAGCAAAAGAATAAAACAATAAAAAGCAAAATATTCACAAACAATATAGTGAACAAAAGGATCTGAACTATGAGCTCTCTAAGACAAAAATGGGTAAGTGACCCAGCTTTTAAACTCTTTAAAAAAGTACTACCACCACTATCTAGCACCGAGAAAGAAGCGATGGAAGCGGGTAGCGTGTGGTGGGACGGAGAGCTGTTTTCTGGTAAACCAGATTTCACTAAGCTTCACCAGTACCCAAAACCTCAGTTGACAGCAGAAGAGCAATCGTTCATGGATAATGAACTTGAAACTTTGCTCGCTATGCTTGATGACCATAAAATTGTGAAAGAAGACCGAGACCTTCCGGAGGAAGTTTGGAACTTCTTACGCAAAGAGCGTTTCTTCTCGCTAATTATCGCGAAAGGGTACGGTGGTCGTGAATTTTCGGCGCACGCCAACTCTACAATCGTAACTAAGATTGCAACGCGTAGTATCAGTACAGCGGTTTCGGTAATGGTTCCAAACTCTCTTGGCCCTGGTGAGCTACTGTCTCACTACGGAACTCAAGATCAAAAAGATTACTGGCTACCTCGTCTTGCTGACGGTACAGATATCCCTTGTTTCGCACTAACAGGCCCTGAAGCAGGTTCTGATGCGGGTGGTATCCCTGATGTCGGTACAGTGTGTATGGGCATGCACGAAGGTAAAGAGACACTAGGCATCAAACTTAACTGGAACAAGCGTTACATTACGCTAGCACCAGTGGCAACGGTACTTGGTTTGGCTTTCAAACTGCACGATCCAGAAAAGCTACTGGGTGACAAAGAAGACATAGGTATCACTTGTGCGCTTATCCCGGCAGACCACGAAGGTGTTGTGATTGGTGAGCGTCATGATCCACTTGGTCTTGCGTTTATGAATGGTCCAACACGCGGTCACGATGTATTTATTCCTATGGAATGGCTAATCGGTGGCGCAGATTACGCAGGTAAAGGCTGGCGTATGCTGGTGGAATGTCTGTCTGCAGGTCGTGGTATCTCATTACCAGCACTTGGCACGGCGATGGGCCACCTAACGGCGAAAACGACTGGCGCATACGCTTATGTTCGTAAGCAGTTCGGTATGTCGATTGGTAAGTTTGAAGGTGTTGCGGAGAGCTTAGGCCGTATTGGTGGCTTAACGTATCTATTAGAAGCGACTCGTACACTAACAACCACTTCACTGGATATGAAAGAGAAGCCGGGTATCGTAACGGCAATCGCGAAATATCATATGACAGAGATGGCACGTACTATTCTGAATGACTCAATGGATATCCATTCAGGTCGTGCAATTCAAGATGGCCCAATGAACTACTTGGCTGCGCCTTACCTAGGTATTCCAGTTGCTATCACAGTAGAAGGTGCGAACATCCTAACTCGTAACCTGATGATCTTCGGTCAAGGTGCGACACGTTGTCACCCATACGTATTGAGCGAAATGGAAGCGGCAGCGAACCCAGACGAGAAGCAAGGTGCAAAAGACTTTGATAGCTTGTTGTTCAAGCACATCTCACACGCGACTAAAAACACGTTCGGTGCTTTTGGTGCGGCACTAACTGGTTCTAAGTTCATTAAAGCCGACATGAGCGGTCCAACTAAGCCGTACTACCAAGATCTGACTCGTTTGAGCCGTGCGCTTGCAGTCAGTGCGGATTTCGCAATGCTGACGCTAGGTGGCGAACTGAAACGTAAAGAGCTTATCTCTGCACGTTTGGGTGATGGTCTAAGTTACCTATACATGGCTTCTGCTGCACTTAAGAAGTATGAAGACGAAGGTCGCCAACAAGCTGACCTAGACTACGTGCACTACGCGGTTCAACACTGTTTCCACAATGCGGCTAAATCACTACAAGAAGCGTACCGTAACTTCCCTAATAAGATGGTGGGTAAAGTACTTAAAGGTCTAGTTTTCCCTGTTGGTAACCACTTCGAAAAACCAAGTGATAACCTAACAGTTCAACTAGCAGAAAGCTTGATGACTCCGGGAGCACACCGTGAACGTCTGACTCACCTTTGCTACATCGGCAAGGAAGAGGATGATAGTGTTGGCCTTATGGAGAACGCTTTCAATGCGATGTACAGCATCAAGCCTCTGGAGCGTAAGATCTTCAAAGCAGTGAAAGAAGGAAAGGTGGCTCGTAAAGGCTTGCTGGCAGATAAACTGGCTCAAGCACTTGCTGCTGATGTTCTGACGCAAGAAGAAGTCGACCAAATTGTTGCTGCTGATAAACTTCGTTATACAGCGATTCAAGTTGACCACTTCAGTCATGACTTTAGTGAAACTTTGACGCGAAAAGAGTTAAAACCTAAGCTAAATAGCGTTGCTTAGATAAAGAAATGACAAAAGGCACCTTATTAGGTGCCTTTTTTTGTTTTTGTCGTAGAAGTTGCAATAGAGGCGTTAACAAATGGTGACTTAGTCAGCAAATATTCACTGAGTGCTCCAACCACTTGCATTTTCGCCACATTTTTACAGAAATTAGATGCCATTTGCGTACGAAACTTTTATCCTTAACCTGATTTTTTAAGGAAGTTGAATATGATCATCAAACCTCGAATTCGCGGATTCATCTGTACTACAACACATCCAGTCGGTTGTGAAGCTAATGTAAAAGAACAAATTGCTTACACAAAAGCTCAAGGCCCAATCGCAAACGCACCTAAACGTGTACTAGTTGTTGGCTCTTCAAGTGGCTACGGCTTGTCTTCACGTATTGCGGCTGCATTTGGTGGCGGCGCTTCAACTATCGGTGTTTTCTTTGAGAAAGCCGGTACTGAGAAAAAGCCGGGCACAGCTGGTTTCTACAACTCAGCAGCGTTCGACAAGCTAGCTAAAGAAGAAGGCCTGTATTCAAAAAGCCTGAACGGCGATGCTTTCTCTAACGAAGCGAAACAGAAAACAATTGACCTGATCAAAGAAGATCTAGGCCAAATCGATATGGTTGTATACTCACTGGCGTCTCCAGTGCGTAAAATGCCAGAGACTGGCGAAGTAATTCGTTCATCTCTAAAGCCTATCGGTGAAACGTACACGTCAACTGCGGTTGATACGAACAAAGACACAATCATCGAAGCAAGCGTAGAGCCTGCAACTGAAGAAGAGATCAAAGACACTGTTACTGTAATGGGCGGTGAAGATTGGGAACTTTGGATCAATGCTCTTTCTGAAGCTGGTGTTCTAGCGGACGGTTGTAAGACGGTTGCTTACAGCTACATCGGTACTGAACTAACGTGGCCAATCTACTGGGATGGCGCACTAGGTAAAGCTAAGATGGATCTAGACCGTGCAGCGACAGCGCTGAACGAGAAGCTAGGCCAAACTGGCGGTACTGCAAACGTTGCTGTTCTTAAGTCTGTAGTGACTCAAGCAAGTTCTGCAATCCCTGTAATGCCTCTTTACATCGCTATGGTGTTCAAGAAGATGCGTGAAGAAGGTATTCACGAAGGTTGTATGGAACAGATCTTCCGTATGTTCAGCCAACGTCTATACAAAGAAGACGGCAGCGCGCCAGAAGCGGATGAAGTGAACCGTCTACGTCTAGATGACCTTGAGCTTCGCGAAGACATTCAAGATCACTGTCGTAACCTATGGCCTCAAATCACAACTGAGAACCTAAAAGAACTGACTGACTACGTAGAGTACAAAGAAGAGTTCTTGAAGCTATTTGGTTTCGGTGTTGAAGGTGTTGATTACGAAGCTGACGTTAACCCAGCTGTTGAATTTGATGTAGCTGACATCTAATTCAAGTTATCGAATCTAAACGAAATAGGCGCTCATTGAGCGCCTATTTTTTTGTCTGCTATTTGGTTCAAGAGATTAAGAGCAGATATGGGATTCGAGTGGCGGGATGCGAAGAGATTTAAGAGCGGATACGGCTACCGCGATTCGAAGGGGGACAAGAGTAGAAATAAGGGATGAAGAGAGTTAAGAGCAGGAGTGGGGAAGAAGGCTTGAACCGCTTAAAACAGGTTATAAAAAATGCACTAACCCAAAGTGAATTAGTGCATTTGAAATATCTAAGCTTGGCTGCTTTTAATGCAGCAGATGCTAGCTAATTATGATGATGAAAGTACCTGCTAAGGTCATCAATATATTGGCTATCGCATAAGTACCCGCATAACCCAGAGCCGGAATCGTTGAGCGAGCGTGGTCATTTACGATGTCCATCGCTGGAGCGCAAGTTCGCGCGCCAATGATTGCACCGAACAACAAAGCTCGGTTCATCTTCAATACGTAAGCGCCAACCAAGTAAGCGAAGAATACTGGCAGCACACTCACTACTAGGGCAATACCTATTACCTGTGGGCCAACTTGGGTTAAGTGCTCAAATATCTTACCACCGGCGCTCAAGCCGATACCGACCATAAAGAACATCAAACCGAGGTCTTTGACCATGTTCAGAGCACCTTGAGGCACATAACCGAAAGTAGGGTGGTTCGCTCGTAGGAAACCAAGCATGATGCCCGATAGAAGCAGGCCAACCGCGTTACCTAGCCCAAACGATACCTGACCGAATGTCATGGTGATCAAACCAAACAAAATACCCAAAATGAAGAAGCTACAGAAGGCCATCAAATCCGCCATTTGGCTGTGGATTGAGATGAAACCAATTTTCTCAGCTAGGCCGTGCACTCGACTCTTTTCACCACTCACCTGTAGGACGTCACCTTTAGAAAGCACGATGTTTAAGTCCATCGGCATTTCAATCTGAGCACGTACTACGCGGTTAAGGAAACAGCCGTATTCAGACAGGTTTAAGTCTGATAGGCGCTTACCTGCGATACTGTCACTCTTAACGACGATCTCTTCTTCCACGATACGCAGATCGAGAAGGTTACGGTCGAAAACTTCTTTACCGTTACGGAAGCTTGGGTCTAGACGAGCGTGGCTATCTGGGAAACCAACCAATGCGATCTCATCGCCTTCTTGCAGAATTGCATCACCATCTGGATGGGCAAGAATACCGTTACGACGAATACGCTCGATGTAACAGCCTGTTTGGCGATAGATGCCCAGTTCACGCAGATTCTTACCGTCAGTCCAAGAGATGAGCTCTGGTCCCACTCGATAAGCACGAATAATGGGCAAGTAAACCTTACGCTGACCTGAAGCGCCTAAACCACGTTCTTGGGCGATTTGCTCTGCCGAGTCGTGTAGGTTCACTTTTTGAAGTTTTGGAATCAAGCGAGCAAACATAATCATACTGATTAAGCCAACCAAGTAAGCCATCGCGTAACCGACTGAAAGGTTTTCGATAATCAGGCTCAAGTCCATGTTTCTTGGTAATTCTGCAAGCCCAGAATTCAGAGCATCTTGAGCACCTACCAATATCGGCGTTGCTGTTAAGGCACCTGCCATCATGCCTGCAGATAAACCAAAGCCTAGGCCAAGGTAATGACTACTGAAATAGGTTAGGGCAATTGCGGTAGAAAGTACCACAAGGCTCAGAATGAGGTAGTGCTTACCGTCTCTGAAGAAGATACCGAAGAAGTTTGGTCCAGCTTCAATGCCAACACAGTAGATGAACAGCATGAAACCAATGGTGAGCGCATCTGCGTTAAAAGAAAAGCCAAGATGTCCCATGATAAGGGAAGTAATCAAAACACCGATTGAATTACCAAGTTGGAGGCTACCGAAACGAATTTTACCAATGGCTAATCCAATCGATAAAACAACAAAGATGAGGAGAATGGGGTTTTGTTCTAACAGAAAAACAACGTCGATATTCACGGTGGTCGCTCAATAATTGGCGTGGAACACAGGGTAAGTTTGAGAGGTGAATTGTATCTAAATATAAATAAATTATAAGCAATATTTTGTTAATTTACTTGATTTTGACCTTATTCTTATTCCGTATGAAAACTGGTCATAAAAAAGCCCGCTACAGTGAGCGGGCTTTCTATAAATCGTACAGTCTAACGCCTAAATGGGTCAGCTGTTTAAGGCTTTAGCCCTGATTCTCGTTTGAGAAATCCTAGCTTAGTCGAAAAGACCTAGGTTTTCTTTTGCGTATGCTTCAAATTCTGTGCAGCCGCCGATGTGGTCTTGGTCGATGAAGATTTGTGGAACTGTATCGACAGGTTTACCAACAGTCTTCTCTAGATCAGCTTTGCTGATACCTTCAGCGTGGATGTCAACGTAACGGTAGTTGAAGTCATCGCGTTTAGCTTTAAGAGTTTCAGCATGCTCTTTTGCACGAACACAGAATGGGCAAGCAGGGCGACCAAAAATAACTACAAACATTTAATTTCTCCTAAATACGGGATGAGGCTCGTTAACTCGATTATGTTAACTATTCTTTAGTGAATGCCACTCAAAATTTCATAAAACCAACTATGCCTCAATGCCATGGGGAAATAAAGATGGAATTACCTCTTAATACAATAGGTTTTGTCTATCAGAGCAAATAATGGTCACAAAAAGGATCCATGCTGATTTCTGATGGGTATTCAGATTGATTACCCTTAATTTAAGAGTGTGAATTACCCCTAAGAATACGACATTAATCCATCTTTAATGCGACAAGTTGCACCTCGTCAAAAAAAGCGCATACAGAACGAGGCATCTTAATACTGATGCACTATATAAAGGCTAAATTCCAATAACCAAGAGTTCGCAGTTTTGTTCGGTCATAGGCGCAGGAGGCACCATGTTTCAATTTATGACATCTACAAAGATCATCTTTGGTGATGGAGCACTTTCCGCTTCATTGTCTCTCTTTAATCAATATGGCTACAGCGTGCTATTGGTTACAGGCAATACATTAGAGCGCACTTCAATTGTTACTGACTATCTTGATGCGCAGAGTATGCGTTATCAGCACATTGCCGTTTCCGGTGAACCTAATATCAAAATGGTTGAAGAGGCGGCTATTTCTGCTCGTCGATTTAAGCCAGATATGGTTGTCGCCATGGGGGGCGGTAGCGCCATCGATATGGGCAAAGCGTTGGCTGCGGTTTTACCTAATCAAGGCAATTTATATGACTATGTTGAAGTGGTCGGGCGTAATGTTCCTCTTAAAACCAAACCACTTCCGTTTATCGCAATTCCAACCACAGCGAGTACCGGCGCCGAGGTCACTAAAAACGCGGTGCTGAAATCAGGCCAAGACCAAGTGAAAATCAGCCTGAGAAGCCCAGACATGCTGGCCGACGTTGCGATTGTCGACCCAACCCTAACTCATGGAACCAATCTATATCTATCTGGGCGAGGTGCGATGGATGCCTTTACTCATCTAATGGAAGCCTACGTGTGTGGTGAACCGAATCCGTTAACCGATATGATTTGTGAAGAAGGGCTGCGTAAGTTGAGTGGTTCTGTGGTTAAAGCGTGTGTTTATGATGAGCCTCAAGCGCGTTCTGATCTTGCTTTCGCTTCTATGCTCGGTGGTATGGCGATAACTAATGCCAAGCTTGGCGCAGCCCATGGTTTAGCCTCCGCACTAGGAGGTAAGATTTCTGCGCCTCATAGTGTGATTACCGCGCGTTTAGCGCCGTTTGTGATGTTGGAGAACATAGCCGTTGCAAAAGAGCAGCAAAGAAGCGACATCCTAGCGCGTTATCAGCGAATCGCTCAGATAGTAACAGGTAACGTAGAAGCAATAGAAGAGGAGGCAATTTCTTGGTTATCGGAAGTGCTTGATACGCTTAAGTTACCCAACTTGTTGGAATTTGGTGTCTGTGAAGCCCAGTTTGATGAGGTGTCTGCCGACGCGCTCAAATCAGTGGCGATTAAAGGAAACCCTTTGCCGCTTAACCAAGAGAGGCTCGTGCATATTTTGAAGCAAGTATGCGAGAAGTGCAGTTGTAGAGAAGGGCATCATGAGGGAGCTTCAATGAATCAAATTGGGCAAGAGCCAGCTGTCGAGTCGAGCTTTACCATTATCAATTCTTATGCGTCCGAAAACAGCGTGGTTGAGAAGGGCAATAGTTGGACTATCTAACGGTCTTAAACTTGTTCGTTGTATAAGTCATTTTATACAGACAAATAAAAACGGAGCTCTAGGCTCCGTTTTTTTAATTCAACTTGTTCCCTGGTCATCTGTTTTCAGTTCATGACTAAGCAGATTAGAACTGAGAGTACTTCTCGTAACGTGAATCACGAAGTGACTCTTTGACGCGCTTTAGGTTCTCTCTGAAACCAGAACCACGACGTAGCGTAAAGCCTGTCGCTAGCACATCGATAACCGTCATCTGAACAACGCGACTTGCCATTGGCATGTAAACGTCAGTGTCTTCTGGAACATCCAGAGAAATAGACAACGAGCTCGCTTTATCCAGTGGAGAATCTTTTGCTGTGATAGCAATAACTGTCGCACCGTTTTCACGCGCTAAGTTTGCAATCTCAACTTGGCTTTTAGTGCGGCCAGTATGAGAGATAAGAACAATAACGTCGTTATCACTGCAGTTAATGCAGCTCATTCGTTGCATCACGATGTCTTCGAAACATGTGATTGGGATATTAAAACGAATAAACTTGTTTTGAGCATCTTTGGCGACAGCAGAAGAGGCACCCAGTCCGAAGAACGAAATGCGTTTTGCTTGAGTCAGCAAGTCAACAGCACGGTTTACTTGCATCGCGTCTAGACTGTTTTTAGCAACGTCTAGACAAGCCATAGTTGATTCGAAAATCTTATGCGTATAAGCATCTGGACCATCATCTTCTTCAACATTACGGTTCACGTAAGGTGTACCGTTTGCCAAGCTTTGAGCTAGGTGAAGTTTGAAGTCAGGGAAGCCCTTTGTGTCTAATCGACGACAGAAGCGGTTAACTGTAGGCTCACTCACGTCAGCCATTTTAGCTAAGGTAGCAATGCTAGAATGAATTGCAGTTTGAGGGGAAGCCATAATTACTTCGGCTACCTTGCGCTCAGACTTGCTGAAATTTTCCAGGTTTTTTTGTATTTTTTCTAATGTATTCATAGTGTTCACAAGGGTATAGAGAACAACTTGCTAGTTAATATCTTTTACCAGGGGGTATGGCTGAAGCAAATATCAGTAAACACAAAGCCGATGTATATTCGGTTTCGTAAATACTGCTGCGTCAAATAGATATCAAGCTAACTAGCACCATAGAGTCAGTATAAACCCAACATACTATTTACTAATACAAAAACAGGGCATGAATGCTTAAGAATATGACAAACCTCAACAAAATTTTAGAAAACTACAGAATTGGAAGAGAGTTTGAGCAAAAAGAATGCAAAATGGGTATGAACTGACAGCTTAGTTACATCAAAAAGAAAGAAATTTTCAATTTGATGCAACTAAAATTGAATGACTATGCGTTGATTTGCGTAACCAGTTTGTTGATTTTGCCCATCAAGTTTGGTGCTAGTTTAGAGATCTCACGCTGTTCTTCAAGCACTGACGAAAGAATGTCATTGCCTGTTAGTGGGTTTGCTAATACCACGCGGAAAACGATGATTGGCTGATGTACCCATGCTTCAGGGTTTAAGCGTGTACGTGACACGAAAGACTTACCTGTTTCACGCTGCTTCTTCTGAATAAACTTAGTCAGCTCATTGAGCAACTCATTCAGTTCGACACGATGTTCAGGCTCAGCTTTAAGCAGTGCCGCTTTGACTGACTCAGGGACATAGCGATAAGTCAGTAGGCAAAGCTCAGGTTCTGAAACCAGCTCGAAGTCGCTATGATCTTTAATTAGGTCGGCAAAGTAGCGCGCTTTGTTGATGCTTTGGTCGATCAGCAGTTCATAACCTGGGCGGCTAATGATGTGCATTGCGGCGTAAACCAGCATTGCCATACCTGAACGAGAACCTTCTAACGTATGGCTGCCTAAATCTTTTGAGCCTTTACGAAGAATGTATTGAGCATGATGTTCAATCGCAGTCATCGCATCTGGCTTCTTAAACAGAACCATACCCGCACCCATAGGGATATAAAGCTGTTTATGCGCATCAATCGTGACTGAATCCGCCAGTTCAATACCATCAAGTAGGTGACGATGATTGTTAGACATCAGAGTCGCACCGCCCCAAGCTGCATCAACGTGGAAATGACAATCGGATTCGGCACACACCTCAGCAATGTCTCTTAGCGGGTCGATATTACCGGTTTCGGTTGTACCAGCCACACCAATGACGGCGAAAGGTTTGATCTTGTTCTGCTTGAGCTGCTCGATCTTGAGTCTTAAATCATCAGTACAAATACGGTTGTCGTTATCTGTTTTAACAGACACTAGACCTTCTTGACCAATACCAAGGACATCCGCGGCTTTTTTCAGAGAGTAGTGGCCACGTTCAGAGACTAAGATGGCAAGGCCTTCGTAGTCGTAGTGCTTCATGGCTTTAAACAGGCCTTCTTTTTCTACACCTTTGAACGAACCTTGCGCTTTTAGTGCGTTGTTACGTGCAACCCAGAGCGCTGTAATGTTCGCGATGGTACCGCCAGAACAAAACGCACCTAAAGAGTGGTTTGCGCTGTGCATCCAACGAGAATAAAACTGGTCACTATCTTGATAAATCAGGCGATGTAACATGCCCAGAACTTGACGTTCTAGGGGAGTGAAAGCTTTTGAGGTCTCGATTTTTACTAGATTCTGATTCAACGCAATCATGATTTTTGAAAGCGGCATCAGGAAGTACGGCAACGCAGAGGTCATATGGCCAATAAAACTTGGCGAAGACGTGTGAACCGAATGAGACACAAGAGAATCGAGGAGATGCTCAGTATGTTCAGAAACAAACTCAGGCTGCTCTGGGATATGAGCATTTGAAAAATCTTTCTCAATTTCACGTAGCGGCTTTTCTTCAGCCACAATATGTTCACGTAAGAATTGATTCAGGTTTCGTGAAAGTTTGTCTTCAATTTGAGTGAGTGTTGAATCTGGGCCTTCAGGTACCGTGAAGATACGTAGAAGACTGTCGAAGCTAACATCTGCTGTTTTTTGTTCCGTAACCATAGCAAGCGAGTTATTTTTCTAATATTGACGCGAGCGGGACAATCTAAACGAAAACGGGAACAATGTCCCGTCTTAATTATGAAATCCAACTTCTCAAAAAAGCATATTAAATGCGGGGTTATTTACACTTAATCGCTTCAAGTTTACTGATCGACTGGTTGTAACGCTGCAGCGCTGAGTCGATTTGCTTAGGGTGACTAAGCAGCTCTGCAAAGGCAGAACGTAGTTCGTAGTTTTGAGCGTGAGGCGTTGATTGGCGGTCATCGAATGTTGTTTTCGCGATTTTACCAAGCTCATCATCACGTGTTGATAGCGTTTTAATGTCGTGTTGCTCAAGTTGCAACCAACCTTCTACAGGTTGCTCTGTTGCCACTTTGCTTGAGTCGTTTACTAAGTAGTAGTGAACCGCAGCACGGTTAAGCTCAAAGTGGTGCTTACGACCTTCTAGGAACCACTCACTCACTTCTGTTAGCTCTGGATATTGCTCAGAGGTTAATGCAGCAAGGTCGGCATACCAATTCAAAGAAGCGTCGATGTACGCATCATATTTTTTTGCTTGGCACTGGTTTGTCTCAGACATTGAATCTGCTGCAAAAGAGAAAGTAGAAGTTGAAGCTAGCAGTAATGCGACGCAAAGGCGTTTCATAGTGGTTCCTTTTGTAAGTTTATTCTTTTTATAACTTTGTCGTTACAGGTTACCGTGATCGTTATTTGTTGAGCAATGACACTTAGTGTCTTTTTATTTCGGTAACTGTATCGGTGTCTTGGGCATTGGTATTCGAGTTGCATTCTAATCTAAAACAAACGCTATTCCTGCGATCTAGTTAGCAAGAGATACAAAGAACAACATCAATATCGGAACAAGCAAACTGAGGATAAAGCCACTGACGATAGCGATAGGCACACATCGAACGCCGCCTGTTGTTTGAATGACCGGTAAGGTGAAGTCCATCGCAGTCGCACCAGCATAACCAATGGAAGTGCATGGGTAGCTGCGAATTAGCACTGGAATCAGTACCAAGGCAACTAACTCTCTTAACAGCTCAAGCATGAAAGAAGCGCCACCATAGACAGGACCAAAGGCGTCACCCATTAAGATACCAGCCAGAGAGTACCAACCAAATCCAGAAGACATTGCCAAGGCTTTGAACAGAGGGATATCTAGGATGTAAGCCGCGATTACACCACCTAACATTGAGGTGATGATAATGGTGATTGCGATAACCATACCGTGCTTGTTGAGTAAGATCTGACGAAGTGTGAGTCCGCTATTACGCAGCTGAATGCCGATAAAGAATAGAAGAACAAACAGAATCCATTCGCTTGCGGTATCAACCCAATCAAGGCCAATAGGCAGCACTAAGCCAGCGATTAGCCCTGAACCTACCACTAAGATGAGTTTTGCAGATTCCATCGCCATAGAAGAGAGGGGAAGCTTCTTCTTGCTACTGTCGGTTTTGAGTGGCAATAACTTATCAATAGCGGGCAGTGCCATTAGGTTACATACGCTTAAGCAGACAAAGAAAGTGACGGTATATAGAAGGATTGTCTGCAGGTTACTACCTAGGTTATCGAGGGCGGCTAAGCTTAGTCCCATTAACGCCAGAATCACGTAGATCAACCGCGATGTTGAGCGGTTGATAAATTCTAATGTCTGAGCGTTCGAAATTGCAAAAAGATACCCCACGACGAGTGGCGCAAATATAAAGATCATCCCTGTAAACATGCTTTCCCCATTGCATTTACTTCATATTACACTTACTTGTAATTTAACAGTGACTTAGAAGCCGCTAGTATTGATCACGTCGCTTAGCTTTGCATTAAAATCATGCTTGCTCAAGTTGCTTAATTTATAAAGCACCTCTGCACCTGTCACGTTAAGTTCAACTTCGTGATCATCGATGTTCTCATCCTTGTTTCTGAACATCAGCAGGTGGTTAGCGATTCGAGCGATATCTAAGTAAGAGACTTCACGCTGTTCGTGGTTATTGATGGTATTGCTGCACACATCAATAAAGTCGCTGTCGAAGCCCCAACGGTTAAGCACCAATTTACTGGTAGCAGAACATTGGCCTTGGAAGATTTGTAGAGCGATGTCGTGATCTAGGTAATTGCCATTTTCGAGGTAGAGGTGGTATTCGCTAACCAAACAGAACAAACCAATATCAGCCAGTAATCCAACAAGCAGCGATTTTTCATGCTCAAGGTAACGGTATTCAGTAGGGGAGAGCTCTTTGAAGCTGTTGGTAACAAGCACCATAGTAGCGCCCAGCTCTTTTGATACAGAAGCGCTCTGAACCAATACCTTATTACATTCTTTACTGAGGTTGACTGAGTGTTTGAGTTGCTCAATAGCCTGAGCCGTCACGATGTCACGTACTCTTAATATGCCAAGGCGCGACACCGCCGTCATAATATCAACACAAGTAATATTACGTCGGTTAAAGACGACAGAGTTAGCCACACGAATGACAATAGCAGCGAGGCCTGGGTCTTCGAGTAAGCACTCGGCAACGTCAGCAATCCCAGTTGATTCAAGGGTACAAAGCGATTGAATCTTCAGTACAACGTTAGGGATAGGAGGAAGTGTTATTTTTCCCGCTGAGATAGAATGTCCAACAAGTTGGGCAAACTCTGATTCTAGACCCTTTAAGAGAAGAGTCTTATTTTGAGGTAGCCAGAAAAACGATAAATGATTCATATAAAAAGTAAAAACAGGTCTGTCCTGCCATTTTACAAGCCACGATGCTGCGAGGCAATACTCACCCGTCTACATAACCTTTAATAATTTGAACCGGTGTATCACTAGGTGTCCAAATTCAAGCATGGTTTGATAGTTTACTGTGAAGTCAATCATGAAAAACCGGAATACTCAATTGATTGATGTGAACTAAGTCCAGACTTATTTTTCTTTTCGAAGTATGATTTATTTAAAGGTGAAAAACGAAACCATAATATTCACCTATAGAATAACAAAATAGATTTAAAATTTTCGCATAACAAGCTGCTTGTCTGGTGATCAACCTAATCGGGGTAATTTGATTAAGGATCAACGGATATGACCGAGACAGCATTTATTAATTACGTGAATCAATTTGGTGAGCATCAAAAACGTTCTATGTTCGGAGGTATTGGCCTCTTTCAAAATGACGCTATGTTCGCTTTATTGAGTGAAGGTTGTTTATTCATTAGAGGTGGAAAATCATTAGATAAAAAACTGACCGATCTTGATTGTGAAAAGTATCGTCATGTAAAGAAGCAGACAACAGCAACCGTAAACTACTACGACATTACGGATCTGTTTACCTGTGAACATCCTGAATTGGATAGTATTATTCGTACTTCAATCGATAATTCAATTCAGCAGCGTAGCTTCAAGAAGTCATCAGCTAGCCGTAGATTAAGAGATCTACCAAACATGCAGCTTACGTTAGAGCGCATGGTTAAAAAGGCGGGTGTGGATGATGTTTCAATGTTTATGCAGTTGGGCGCACCTGAAGTGTTTAATAAGGTTCGCGAAGCGTACGGAAACGATGTTGACCTAAAACTACTTTGGAAATTTGCGGGTGCAATTGATGGTATTCACTGGAAACTATTACAAGAGCCACGCAAGCAGCAATTACTGAAGAGCTGCCACTAAAGAAGTTTGCCTTATATGCTTAAGATTACTGTCAATAAAAAAAACCGAGGAATGTCCTCGGTTTTTTTGTTTCTGTCTTAGTCGGATTTCTTAAAAGACTAAGTATCAAAAGGCTAAGTGCTCGTTAAGAGCTAGCTTGGCTTTAAGTATTAGTACTTGAAGCGAGCAGTGAACATAAGTTGGTCACCGTAGAAGTCGTTAATACGAGCTTCAGCGCCTAGAGAGAAAAGCTCTGTAGAGTGGAAACGCGCGTAAACAGAACCTGTCCAATCATCGTTGTCATCGATAGAAACGTAACCACCTTTACCACCAACTTCTAGTTGTGGACCAAGCCATTGGCGAACACCAATGTTGATTTCCATACCGATATCAGTAGAGCTTGAGTTCTCAGGTTGAACGATACGAGCTAGCATTTCACCTGTTAGGTCTGCCCAGTTGTTTAATGGAGCGTGGAAACCAAGACCTACAGCTGAGTCGTAATCGCTTTCAAATTCTGAATCGATACGTGCTATAGCGTGAGCGTTCGGGTGAATGGACTTACTGAACGCACCACCAAATGTTACTGGGCTAGCACCGATACGTGCTTCAAAGTAATCATAGTTAAAGTTGCTCATTACCTGTGGTTGTTCATCAACAGCTAGTGCTTGACCAGAAGCCAATAGCATAGCGGTAGTAAGTAGAATTTTGCGCATAACGACCGTAAACCTATATTAGTGTTAATTCCTTTGGTTTGAGACAAATCGGCAAACCATAAACATTGAGACAGTTTAATCTAACTCACGGAAAAGTAATCCTTTAAAATGTAAAACCTTACTCATTTAGTTAAAAAACAAGCAAATTAAGGATCAGTATGTAACGGAGATCTCATGTTTATGGCGAATGAGAAAAATAGACGAGCGAATTATCCAAAATTTGTATACATTTGGAAGGTTTTTATATCGGATGACGCTATTCTCAGTATCCATTAACCAATCAGTGCTATTCACCAAAACTGGTGCGTTTATCCGCCATTGAAGTCAGTATGCGCTCGGTATCTAAGATGGAAGTCCAGTTTAGCAATTGCTTGTCGTTGGCAATGACATAGTCAGTCAATTGTTGAGTAATCGTGTCTCTCAGTTGATCGCCTTGCCAAGGTTTTGAAATATAGAAATCAAGTGCAGCGTTGTTAATGGCCGTGACGGTATCTTCCAGCCCTGCTTGCCCTGTGAGCAGCAGCTTACGTGTTGGTTTAGTAGCGTCGTGTTGATTGAGTTCGATCAGAAAATCGATGCCGGTCTTTTCTGGCATGATGTGGTCGCACAAGATTAACGCGAGCTTAATACCATCTTGTCCCATTTCTTTGATTACTTGCTTGGCTTCACCGACCGACTCTGCACCTTCAACCAGAAAGTTCTCTTCAAATATCGCCAAGTCCTGAAGGACACTATTGAGAACTTCAGGTTCATCATCGACACATAAAATTAGGTACTTATTCATGAGGTGCTCCTTCTTGTTTGAATGGAAGCCACACTTGCATGTTTGTATGGCTGCCTACCTCTGACTCCACCAAAATAAACCCTTGATGAGCCGAAACGATTTGTTGAGAAATGGATAACCCAATCCCTAAACCAAAGTTGCCTTCTTTTTTAGTCGTGAAATTTGGGTTGAAAATGGTGTTGATGTCTTCTTTGGCAATGCCGTGGCCAGTATCGGAGATTTGCACCACAAGAAACGCGTCGTCGCCTTTTGTCTGTTGAGAAGTGGTGATGGTCACTTTTCCTCGTTCAGATAGGGCATCGAGCGCATTGGAGATAAGGTTGGTCCACACTTGTTGCAGCGAGAGCGACTGGCACAATAAAGGCGGTAAGTCGGTATCGTAATGCTTTTCGAGTTGGTGGTGTTTAAGCCTGTTTTCGAAGATCACTAAGGTATCTTCAAGCCCTTCGTGGATATCTGTGTAGTGGCGAACTTCTTCATCTTCTCTAGCATAGCTTTTTAAGCTTTTGACCATATCGGCAATACGCTTGCTGCACACTTGAATTGAGCGGATAGAGTTTCCAACATAATGGTAATGCTCTAAGTCATTGAGCAGCTCTTTGCCTGCGACAGGGGACGCCTTTAATGTGTTTAGAACCGTAGAGTCTTGGCTTAGGTTTAGTCTCACGGCTTTTTTTGCTAAAGCACGGTCATTAATCGTCGACGTAAGATGCTTTACGAGCTGTCTTTCTTGGGCTGTTGATAGTGGCTTAGCTAACTTTGAATGTGCCAGTACGTCAGTCCCTTTATTGGACTCTGGAACGGATAGGTTTGCCAATATTTGGTCGAGATGGTCTGACAGAGTTTCGATGCTTCTTAATATGGCAGCAATCGGGTTATTCAGCTCATGTGCGACTCCCGCGACAAGCTGTCCGAGCATCGCCATTTTCTCTTTTTCGATCAGTTGTTGATGTGCAGACTCTAATGATTCTAGTGTTTGCTGCAGTTTGATCTTATTGGTGATGCTGCGTTGCAAACGTCGATTAAAATGACGGAGCAATAGATTGGTAAATAAAGGCAGCAGGGTATTGTTTGAATGCATCACCTGAGCAAAGCTATCTTTATCCAGCTTGATAACGCGTGTTTGCGTTAGGGTGATCGCGGTAGAAAACGAAGGCTCGCCTGTCACAAATGACATCCCGCCGACAATATTCCCTTTGGAGTGACGTACCACTTCCCTCTGTTGCCCGAGTTCATCTTTCTTATATAGAGCCGCTTCACCCTCAATGATCAGCCATAAAAAGCGATTGTCTTCGCCTTCCACAGTGAGCAGATGCTCAGGGGAGTAGTCACGAATGGCCTTAGTTTTATCATCTTTTGAGAAGACATCCTGCAGAGCACTGACGACACGTTCTGCAAGGGCATTATCAGAAAGCTGGTGGTAGTCGTGAATGAAACCCGATTGGAAAGAGTGAATCTTTTGTTCAATGTGCGCTCTGAGTAAGCGTTGTTGATCCAATGCATCACTGTAAGAGAGCAGGTTTTCTGAGTCGTATTGGATGACAAAAGAGGTCAGCTCTTTTTGCGCTGATTTGAATAGAACCTGATCTTGAACCGGTTTGGTTAGACAGTGGTTGAGCCTGCCTTCATTTACAGCGGTTAGAATGGATTGAATGTCTGACGAAGCGCTGACTAATATCGTTCTTGCGGTACTACTATGGGGCAGCTGCTCAAGTTCAATCAGAAATTGCACGCCATTAAATTCAGAATGATGATGAGTGATCACCAAGGCTACGGTTTGGTTGTGATCATGAATATCTTCTAATGCGTGATGTGCATCTTCTATGTTCTCGGCAGTATAAATATCGAATACAGAAGCCAACGGAGCCAGCTCCGAACGTATTCTTTCAATGCTAACCGGATTATTGTCCAAACAGATAACAGCGTATTGATTCACAGCTCAACCTTAATAGTAGCGACGTCTCTAGCCTAGCAAGAACCGCCGAATAAGGATGAGAGCTAGCCGTTAATTTATTGAGGCAATCGAAGTATCGAGCAATAGACTGATTTAACTCAATGTTTCTTGTTTGCTACTGATGGGGTAGACTAAAAAAAACAGACACGTGTAGAAAGAGAACTCATGGAACAGTTAAGAAAAATTGGTGCAATTGGCGGAGCAATCTCATTGGCACTATGTTGGCCTTTAGCGGTTGGCCAAATTGGACAAAATGCTATTACTGACGGTGTTGCAAAGCTTAACAATTCAAGCATTCAAGCTGAGATCGTGGAATACGATAGAGGTTACTTGTCTTCCAACGTAACCACTCGTTTAACTGTGACGGATGAAAACCTGAAAGAGCAACTTGCGATTGATGGGTTGCCGAGTGAGTTTGTCATAAATAGTGCGGTTAGCCATGGTTTGGTGAGTCTAAATGCACTGTCGACGTTTGAGAATACCGATATTCTGCCTTTAACTCTGACCACTAGTACTGAGCTAAACGGCAACACTGACTTTAACTTTGAGTTAAGCCAGTTCAATCACCAAGGTTCTGATGAGAATGGGACTTCGGTCTCGATCACTAAATCGAATCTTTCTGGCCATGCGACTGTTTTAGGCCAAGTTGATTACGAGCTTTCAATCCCTTCAGTTCAAATTGATTTTGAAACCGGTGAAGAGGTAACGCTGTCTAATCTGAAAGGTGTGGGTTCAGGCCAACAAGCGAAAGGCTACTGGTTAGGTACTCAGAATTTTACTATCGATAGCTTCTTGGTTTCAGATTCTGCAATGCAGCCTTTCATGACCATTGAAAATTCTAAGTACGATTTTGAATCACATCTAGATGAAGCAACTAAGCGTCTGCGCAGCAACCTCAAGCTGGATATCGCAAACATCGAGACCAGTGAAGGCCAGTTGAACAACCTAAACGTCGATTTTGAAATGTCGAAGTTGGATAGCGAGTCGTTTGAGAAAATCTTTGAGATTTACCAATCTAATCCTGTGAAGACGCAAGAAGACGTTGCAGAGATCATTCCATTTATCGATATCCTGTTTGCTAAAGGTTTCGACCTTTCAATGAACAACATGTCGTTAGAGTTAGGTAAGGGACAGTTCGAATCTAAGTGGTTGGTGAGCGTGCCGGAAGGGACCGAAAACATCAGCAGCAACCCTTCGATGATCATGCCTGCATTAACGGGCAACGTTCACTCTAGCTTCTCAAATGAACTTGTTGAAGAGTATCCATTCATCCGTGAAGGTATCGATGAATTGCTTGTGATGGAAATGATCAAGGAAACAGACAGTGGTTATGAAATCAGCGCTGACTTAGAAAATGGAAACCTAGTGTTCGAAAATGGACAAGAAATTCCATTAATCGCTCTACTTATGCCGGTTTTGGTTCAATAAACAGAGCAGGCGTGAATACTGATAGGGTGATTTAGCAGGTTAAGCTTAAACATTTTATACGGTACAAAACAAAAGAGGTCTTAAGACCTCTTTTGTTGTTTTTATGTTGGGTAAAACATGGTATTACTTGCATAGTTATTATTTAGCAGGAGCAATCATCCCCATGGAACTTACATTAGATAACGTATTCAACTTCAGTGCTGGCCCAGCTGCACTGCCTAAACCGGTAATGAAACAAGCGCAAGCGGACTTTATTGATTGGAATGGTTTAGGGACTTCCGTGATGGAAATCAGCCATCGCAGCAAGGAATTTATTCAAGTTGCTGACGAGTCCGAACAGGACCTACGTGATCTTCTGAACATCCCAGACAACTACAAAGTTCTTTTCTGTCAGGGGGGCGCTCGTGCTCAATTCGCTGCTGTTCCTCTAAACCTTTTAGGTGATGCGACGAAAGCGACTTACATTGATGCGGGTTACTGGGCAGAAAGTGCAGTGACTGAAGCGAGCAAATATTGCGAAATCGATGTATTCAACGCGAAGACGTCAATTGATGGTAAAGCAGCGGTTGTTCCAGCTAAAGATTGGAAAATTGACCCGGAAGCTGCGTATGTACATTTCTGTCCGAATGAAACCATCGATGGTATTGAAATCAGCGAGCTTCCTCAAACGGATAAGCCAATCGTAGCGGATATGTCATCTAACATTCTGTCTCGTAAGATTGATGTGTCTCAGTACGGTGTTATCTACGCGGGCGCGCAAAAGAATATCGGCCCTGCGGGTATCTGCATTGCAATCGTACGTGATGATCTACTCGAACTCGCAAACGACGTGTTGCCGAGTATTCTGAACTACAAAGTACTTGCTGAAAAAGACTCAATGTTCAACACACCACCAACCTACGCTTGGTACCTATCAGGCCTTGTGTTCAAGTGGCTGAAAGCTCAAGGTGGCGTTGAAGCGATGGAGTTGGTGAACAAAGAGAAAGCAGCGCTGCTTTACGATGCAATCGATAGCTCAGCTTTCTACAAAAACGATGTTCACACTGCAAACCGTTCTAGAATGAACGTGCCGTTCCAACTGGCGAAACCTGAGTTAGATGGCAAGTTCCTAGAATTGGCTGATGCTGCAGGTCTGAAATCACTGAAAGGCCATAGAGCAGTAGGTGGAATGAGAGCTTCACTTTACAACGCAATGTCTCTGGAAGGCGTTCAAGCGCTGGTTAGCTTCATGAAAGATTTCGAAGAGAAATACGCTTAATCGATGATAGGGCTTTGACTGATAAATTGCTTATTTGATTTTTATTGTGTCGAATGCACCGAACGAGATAGATGCCGCTTTTGCGGCATTTTTTTTGTCGTTAATAATAAAGGGTATGGTATGTTGATTTATTGTAAGAACAGTCATCCAGAGATATGACGGATGTATCAGAATGAGCAGACCTTTCTCTTAAAGCGAGAGTATCAACTGTTATTTAGGCACTTTTTACTATATAACGTGTCGCCCAAAGCTAGGTCTCTAATCATGAGCAGTGAGCGATAAGCCGCATCGCCCGGTTTATTGATGGGCGATTAAAATCCAACGTCTAATTCTTACCACAAGGAACCAAGTGTGAGGTTATTGAGTCTATTTGCGATGCTATTTCCGGCCGTTGCTTGTTCGTCCACACTTGAAATATGGGCTGGTATTAATTATGAAACGGCCGATTATGTAAAAGAACATATCGAAGCGATGACTGATCATCGTGTAGAAATTCGTTCGTTTGACGTCAACAGTATTCGTTCTGAACTGCTTGTTGCTGATCCTAGAGACAATACCTTTCCCGACGCCATCTGGGTTCCTTCTGACTTCTTAGGTCTAACTGAATATATCGATTTAGCGACGCTTCCTGATGCTTGGGTCGATACCCAACGCTATGAGAAAAAAGCGCTCGATGCAGTGGTCATCAACGGTGAGCTTAAGGCGTTACCGGTTGGTATTGGAAACCAAGTCGTTCTGTATTCGAGCAAGCCTCAAGCGCAAGTCGTGACATGGGAGAGCCTAATTGAACGCTCTGCTCAGTCCGATCAAGTGAGCGTGCTTTTTCCCAATCCAAACATGTACTTCTATCTAGCTTTCTATCAGCTTTTTTCTGAAGACTTATTATCGTCGAAGAATGTTAATGGTGAAGGGTTAGTTGCTATCTTTGATTTCATCGACATGTTGCAGCAGAAAAAAGTCATCGAATCATCGTGCAGCGATATTTGCGCGAGGCAGAGGTTCATCAATGGGGAAGTCGAGTTTTTGATTGACGGTGATTGGGCGTTCAGCGAACTCGATGCCGCCTTTGGTCGAGATTTGTACATCAATTCGTTGCCGACCTATCGTGGTGAAAGTATGTCTTCATTTAGTGGCGCAAAGGTTTTTGCTGTCACGGAAAAAGGCATGCAAAACCCAGATAAGAAATTGGCTTTGAAAGAAGTCGTTCAATACCTGCAATCAAACAGTTTCACCTCTTTAGCTCACTCGAGTGCCATGGTTTCGCCGTTTTATGAGGTTAATCAACGCCGTGTTGAGGAAGGTAACCAGACACTTTCAAATATGTACGATGAGTTTCAAGCATCGCAAATGATGTCGAGTGACTACAAGATGGCGATCGTTTGGGAGGCATCGGCTCGGGCGTATCAGCGTTACAAGTCAGGGATGCCAAAGAGTGAACTGCATAAATTTTACAATGATTTTGTTCAATATTACTCGGCGAATATGAGGGTAAGAGATTGAAGCTATCATTAAAATACACCATGGGCTTGGTGTTGCTGGCTTGCTCAATGCTTCCTGTTTACCTAGCGGGACAGTTGATTCTCAATAAACAAAACCAAAGTTCTTTAGAGCAAAAAGAAACCAAGCTGGACAACTCTACGACCGGTATTCGTCAAACCGTACAAGAGCAAATTAAGCTGACGGCGAGCCTAACTCAATGGTATTCGCATGACCGATCATTGATTAAAGCGGGTGGTAATATCTTTTTCTCGAGTGTTATTTGGGACAAGATGGATAGCTTCAATGCGCTAGCGGAGAGTGTGTCCGCGACTTATATTCTGGACCAAAACTGGAAGCCCATTTATGACAGCAAAGGCAGCTTGTACCATTTTGAGCAGAGCCAGTTATTAGAAAGCTTGAAGCGTCCTCAATCGGTTTATGGGCAAGGGAAATTGTTCCACACCGAGTTTACCGAAACTGAAGTGGCGGATAATGCCGCTACAGGTATCGTTTTTGTCGCGCCGATTTTACCTTATCGTTTGATAGAAGGTTCTACATACACGCCGCAGGGTTATCTTGTGGTTCTTATGGGGTATGACAGACTTAAGACTAAAGTGACGCCTTTCCTTTATCAAAATGAGTCGGTTGAGTTTAACTATATTGATTCAACGGATGCTCAATCTTCTGAACAAAGTGCGAACATTATCTCTATCGACAGCACATTCTTTACCGACAAATTGGTACTGAACGTCAAACATCATATTTCCGACAGTGAGCGTTTATTAGAGATGCAACAAGCTCAGGTGGTCTTTGTCAGAATATTGGTGGCGACGCTTGCCATCTCGATTGTGTTTGCTCTGTTCCTAAGCCGCTGGTTCTCAGGGCAGTTAAACTTGTTGGCTGAATCTGTTACGTCGTATTCGCATAACCAGTCACCGACTCATAGTGTGGATGAACATCGTTTTACAGAGTTCGTCACGCTGAGTCGTTTATTGGAAACCTTGTGGGGTCGCATACAATACCAAGTCCGTGAGCTTACCGAAAGTAACGATAAACTCGAAAGATTTAATGTTCAGCTAGAGGACTTAGTCGAAGAGAAAACCAGCAAGTTAACTAATTCGCTCGCGCGTGAAGAATCCCAGAAGCATCGTATTTTGAAGATCGTTCAGTTTGCATCATCAAGACACGCGGCTGAATATCGGTTGATTCCTCAAATGGTCGATCAAGAGTTAAAGACATTACTTGTTCAACATTCGATTCAGTTTCATTTTAACCGGACTGGCGAGGCTGACCTGATACTCTGTGACTCACAGGGGACGGCGATCGGGTATTTTTGTTCAAGTTCATTTGATGTCCTCAGTGAAGAAGATCTTCTGATTTTTGACATGTACCAAAAACAGTTAGCTGGTTGGCTAGAGCTCGAAAATATTACACGGATTAACATGCCGACTGGCTGTTTGAATCGTAAAGCTTTTAATGAAGATCTCGAATTCAGTAAACGCAGCATTAACGACAATCAAAATCAGATTTCTTTGATCATTATTGATATCAATGGCTTGAAAACGACCAATGATGTTCATGGGCATGAGATCGGGGATGAGCTGATACAGCGCTGCGTAGACGTAATCAGCCACGAATTGACACCTGCCAGTAATCTATACCGTTTGGGTGGAGATGAATTTGCGGTGCTTACCTTAACGTCTGGTGAGTCGAGTTCGCTCAATGTCGCAAAGATGACTGAGCAGTTGTACATTGCTCAGGAGCAACAGGCAATCGAGACTAAAGCGGGTATCTCTATTCCTGTCAGATTCTCGATTGGTGCAGCCTCTAGTGATTCAACAGACG
Source organism: Vibrio sp. 10N.222.49.C9 (assembly GCF_041474985.1). NCBI lineage: Bacteria > Pseudomonadati > Pseudomonadota > Gammaproteobacteria > Vibrionales > Vibrionaceae > Vibrio > Vibrio sp. 10N.222.49.C9. Next base: position 46,921 of record NZ_JBFRVD010000008.1, read on the forward strand.
TTGAGCAATTGTTCTCAGTCGCTGATGAGAATATGTATCAGCAAAAGCGTCTTTATTACCAAACGTTGTCTGTGGTTGGGAAGTAATAATGCCAATCGCGCTGACAAATAGCGATCACGATTTTCGACGCCCATTAGAGCGGAACTGCTGGGGTGTGACGTTATAATATGTTTAAACGCTTATGGGAAATGCGCTTAGTCGGGCCAACCGTTGCTTAAACACAGACGATAAAAATGAAAAAGCCGACCAATGGAAGTTGATGGGCTTTGTGTTTGTATTTAGCTTACGTAACTCAGCTAGATCCAGAAACTCTTCAGAGGCATCTCAGAGTCAAAGTGATGAGCAATTTGCGCTTGGAGTAGCTCAGCGGTCGCAATAGCGTCAGTTAATGCATGATGCGGCGTGTAGTCGGGCAGATGGTATCGACGACGACTCTGACCCAGTCTCACTGAAGCTGGCTTCTTACCTTTCAGCTTGTTCCACAAGCCGCCAGCCAGTTTATTTTGGATCTGAGATTCAATCTCCAGCGTGTCGAGGACTGGGAACTCAATGCCTTCACCGAGTCGCACTTTCAATGCATTGTCCAAAAAGTCACGTTCGATACGACGATAGTGAACCACAGGGATATGTCCCGCCATTGATTCTAAGATCTCGCCCAACACTTCGCTAAGGTCTGGCGCATCAATGATGTCATTGTGAGTGATGCCATGAATCACGACAGACTCTTCTTCAAGTTTCTGTTTTGGTCTTAGAGTCCAGTGTTTGGCTTGTCGCAAGTAGATGCGATTGAGCGTAAATGGCACTAAACCAATGGTAATGATGCCGTCTTTGTTTGGGTTTAACCCCGTTGTCTCAAAGTCGACAGCCAAAAACATCACTTCTGAAAGTGGCGTATCAGGCGCAGGAAGAGGCTGGCTATAAAAGTGCTTTAAGCGCTCGTCTCTCGCTCGTTCAAGCTTCTGAGCAAACTTAAATGGCCAATCGACCGCAGGTGATCTGAATAGTTTGTTCATAGGCCCTACTTAAACTTGTTGCTGGCTTGATAACGGAACTTAAGGAAGTTTTGCGCATTACTTAATATTTGGAATGCATCCTTTAGGTTACGTCGTTCGAAGTCAGACAGGTTCTCTGGCTCGATGTTGTTATCAGGCTCGATGTTGTTGTCGACATCGTGTGCTTGGTGGCGAATACGAACCAGAGAGATAAACTCCATCGCATCTTTCAGATCTTGAGCTCGGCCTTTTGGCAGAATACCGGCGTCAATAATGTCATCTAAGCGTTCGAACGAGTTCTTAGAGCGAGACGCTACCGCGAGCGAGTGAACACGAATCAAATCGGCGAGTGGCGCAGTACCACGACGCTTAAGGTTGATAGAGTTGTTGTGACGGCCATCTTTCTCCATCACGAAATCTTTGAAGAAGCCGAGCGGAGGTGTACGGTTGAGTGCGTTACGTGCAAGACACGCCAAGAAGCGATTGTTCTTACGTGCGCGTCGAACAATAAAGCTGTTCAATTGCTCGGCCCATTTCAGACGACCATAAACGCCATCTAAGTCGAAGAAGATTGAAGCATTTAACAGTGCTTTCGGGTTTGGATCATCAATCCAATCGGCAAAGCACTCTTCCCATTGTCGACGAGTCATACGCCACGTTGGGTTAGTCGCCATGATATCGCCAGTACAATACACATAGCCACACTGATCTAAGCCATCACAAATAAAGGTCGACAGCTCCTCAAAGTATTTACCGTGCTTTTTCTCGTCGTAGGTATCATCAAGAATGATTGCGTTATCTTGGTCGGTAACCAGCAGCTGCTCATCACGCCCCATAGAGCCCAGTGCGAGGAAACAGTAAGGAATAGGCGACTTGCCCAATTTCTCTTCGCCCAGTTCGATAATTCGCTGCTTAAAGCTACGACCAATTACCGACATTGCAGTACCCACCATGTGGGCGTTGGCATCTTCGTTAACTAAGCGCACAAAGCTGTCTTTTACTTGCTCGGAAAGCACCTTCAGATCTTCGATACTTTGTTGCTGGAAGATACTACTTACCAATAACAGCGAGTTTTGAGACTCATAACGAACAATATCGGTCGCTTCGATAATACCAATCGGCTTCTTATCTTTAAGCACTGGTAAATGATGCACGTTATAGCGAAGCATGGTCATCATAGCTTCGTATACGTAAGCATTGTGATCGAGAGAGATAACCTCAGGTGTCATTACGCTAGAGACTTCATCCGATGGGTCAAGCCCTTCAGCTAAAACGCGAGTACATAAATCTCGGTCGGTGATGATGCCAATCACGGGTGTTGAGTCATCTTCATCATCTTCAACGATTTCTGGGTCGATGATCAACAAAGAGGAAACATTATCCTGTGCCATCATGGTCGCAGCTTGCTGAATCGTGCGCGTTTTTTCGATCATTGGTGCTTCGCTGGTCAGCAGCGTTTTAACCTTGGATGTCGTTAAGTCGTTAGCGTCGTTGCTGTCTGAGTTGGCTTGGCGCAGTCGCGCGTTATCTTCTACTTCTACGAAATCGGCAAAGGAGTCGTAGTTGTCGTAGAGCTCTTGGAAGATAGGCTCAGGAATACAGTAAAGCAGGGTATCTTCGGTGGCTTTAACTGGGAAACGCACCTTGTTGTTGGTCAGTAGGCCCATTTGACCGAACAAGTGGCCTTCATCCAGGCGGTTATAGAGTTCGCCTTTACGGCGGTAGACTTCGACTTCGCCACTTCGAACGATGTATAAGTCATGAATTTGATCACCAAAGTGAATGATAGGGGTATCTTGGCGGTAATAAGAAATTTCCACGCTACTGGTCACTTTCGCCAACATCTCCTCAGGGAGTTCTGTGAAAGGGGGGTATTGTGCCAGAAAGTTTTGAATCTCTAATAACTCAGCATCCATAATGATCATCCATTGGTTTGTATGATTTCATGGTACAACATTTGATAATATTTTGCCGTCACAAATCAATCTGTGAGCTAAAACCTTTTTAAAGTCTTATGGATAGACTAACCTTTCAATTAATGGAGTGACAGTTTAAGGATGATAGGAATGTCGAAGTGGAAGCTTAGTTTTGTATCTGCGGTTTTTATGTTTTCTCCAAGTTTGTGGGCGGACACTAACGCGGTGGATATTTTAGATTACGACCATATTTATGCCACGGCGCATTCGGGCAGTTTAAATGAAGATGCAGGCAGTAATAATAACGCCTCGTCGTATGGATTAGGCGTCAGTTACGCGATGACGGATGATTGGTCGTTGCTGGGAGACTACAGCGCACGCTTTATTCACCCTGATGACACCACAACTCGAATTGATACGCTGATGCCAGGTGTTGGTTACCGTTACAGCATTAAGAAAGATTTAGATATAGTGGCTTACTACCTGCTTGGTATCACAAAAGGTAAGGTTGAAGATAATGACACCAACCGAACTGAATCTTCAGACACTGAGTTCATCCAAGGGGTAAAAGCTGAGCTTAACTATGGCTTTGCGAAACGTTGGATAGCTAACGGGAGTGTGCAAGTGAATCGAAGTGACCTGTTTGATGAAGAGGTCTATCACTTAGGTTTACGTTATCTAGTGACCAATAAGTTTGCGATTGGTGGGTCATATCAACATCGAGATGGTGAAGGTAAAATTCGTAGCGAGCGTACTCACGAGCTAGGAGTGGAATTTTTCCTAGAGTATTAGCCAGTAACGAAAAGGCTAAGTGCACTAATAGCTCTTATATACAAAGAGACAGACACAAAAAAGCCAGCTTAATTGCTGGCTTTTACACATCTATTGGTCTGCAAATACAGGTTTCGCTTTTCGATTAAAGAACCGCAGCGATACCTTTACATAGAGGACCCATGTTTGACTTAGTCATACCAGCAACACTGATACGGCCAGAACCAACAATGTAGATTGCGAATTCGTCTTTTAGGCGAGTTACTTGCTCTTTGCTTAGACCTGAGAACGAGAACATGCCGTTTTGACGTTCGATGAATGTGAAGTCTGCATCAACACCTTCTGATTTCAGTGTCGTTACGAATAGTTCACGCATCTCTTGGATACGGTCACGCATTTCTGCCACTTCTGCTTCCCATTCAGCACGTAGATCAGCATCACCAAGGATGTGAGTAACGACAGCACTGCCGTGGGCTGGTGGGTTAGAGTAGATAGAGCGGATAATGCTCTTAACTTGAGAGAATGCTGTCGTTGCTACGTCTGCTGATTCAGCAACCAGAGTGAATGCACCAACACGCTCGTTGTACAAGCCGAAGTTCTTAGAGAACGAGCTAGCAACAAGGATCTCTTTGTTGTATTGAGCAAAAATACGTAGGCCAGCAGCATCTTCTTCAACGCCTTTTGCAAAACCTTGGTAAGCAAAATCGAATAGAGGAAGCAGTTTCTTCTCAGCAACCAGTTTAGCAAGAACTTCCCACTCTTCAGTTGTTGGGTCGATACCTGTTGGGTTGTGACAGCAGCCGTGAAGAAGAACGATATCGCCTTCAGAAGCTTTCTCTAGGTCAGCAACCATGCCAGCGAAGTCTTTGTCTTTAGTTTCAGCGTTGTAGTAGCTGTATTGAGCAGTTTCGATACCCGCAGCAGCGAAAACGCCGTTGTGGTTAGCCCAAGTTGGGTTACTGATCCAGATTTTTACGTCGCCCAGTTGGCGCTTGATGAATTCACCCGCTACGCGAAGTGCACCTGTACCACCTGGAGCTTGTGCTGTTTTAGCGCGCTGAGATGCAACGATCTCTGCGTCTGAACCGAAAAGAAGTTTCTGTACCGCTAGACCGTATTCAGCCGTACCTTCAATCGTTAGGTAAGATTTGGTTTTTTCGTTTTCAAGAAGTGCAGCTTCTGCTTTCTTTACTGTTTTAAGTACAGGCGTTTGACCATCTTCATTTTTGTAGATGCCAACACCAAGGTTGATTTTCTCTGCACGAGAGTCTTTTTTAAACTCTTCAGTAAGGCCGAGGATAGGATCGGCGGGAGCAGCTAACACTTTTTCAAACATAATCTTCATCCATGTCAATTGAGAGGGGATAGTATCTATGGGTAGTTATACCTGTATGGAATTTTTAAGACAATACGAAGTGAACAGAAAGGCTAAAAAAAATCCATTTCAATCAGATTTATTGACTAAAGAGGGTATTTGATAACAAAACACCCTACGGATTAACCTATAGGGTGCAAGAAGTTAGTGGATTTTGAATAGATTACGCTGGTTGAGCAATAAAGCTTTCGCGCTCGAGTTCACTCGCTACATTTTTGCCATCTTTGTAGGTCGCGGCAATTGAAACAAATGCTTGTTCAACCGCTAGAAAAGCTTGGACAACTTGCGGATCAAAATGCGTCCCATTGCCCTCTAAAATAATCTGTTTAGCTTGTTCATGAGTAAAGGCTGGCTTGTAGACTCGCTTCGAGATGAGCGCATCATAAACATCGGCCAATGCCATTAAACGGCCAGATAACGGGATATCTTCACCAGACAACTGATTAGGGTAACCGCTGCCATTCCATTTCTCGTGGTGAGTCAGAGATATCTCCTTTGCGACTCTTAAGAAAGAGCTACTTCCCAACTGCTTTTCTGCAATAGATAACGCTTCAGCACCAATCGAGGGGTGACCTTTCATTATCTCAAACTCTTCGTCAGTCAACTTACCTGGCTTCAATAACACGCTATCAGGCACACCGACTTTGCCTACATCGTGCAAAGGCGCAGATTTGTAAAGCAACTCGATGTAGTTTGGTGTTAACAAGCTTGAATGGGTCTCTGACTTGCTGAGCTCTTGTGCTAGTACCTTGACGTACTCTTGAGTTCTTAGGATATGTGCGCCCGTTTCATTGTCTCGAGATTCAGCCAATGCCGATAAGCTCACAATGGCGACGTCACGTGTGGTTTTGACTTCGTTTTGCGCGGTTTCAAGGCTATCAAGCATGGTATTGGTCATAGATGCCATTGAGCCAAGCTCGTTGTAGCCGAAAATAGGTAAGCGAACGCCTTGCTCGCCATTGGTGACTTTACTCAATGCGTGCTCTTGGCTTAGGAGAATGCGCTTAATTAGCTTGCTCCAAAGCGTCATGATGGTTATCGCGTAGCCACCCAGTACCATAGCCAAATAAATAAACTCTTTGATCACGCTGATCTTGCCGGTGCCATCCAATAAGCGGTCAGGGTTATGTTCTAGCCAAAAGATGTCTTTGACAGCAATCATCGTCAACATAGTCGTCAGTGTTACCAGAAGCACGATAACCAAGCCTATCATCTGCTTGACCAGTGAACTTCTTTCACCAACCAGTTGGAAGTCGAATTGTCCAGTCGTCTCCATTTTATCCATTTGGCTGAGCTTGGCATTCAATTGAAGAATGGTTCCGGTAAAGAAGCCGAATAGACTCATGCCAAACAGCACCTTCAAATTACTATCTATGGTGAATTCATAGCTTAAGTTGTAGTAGAGCGCGAAAGGCACACTTGCAGCAAAAAATAGCAGGGTATCGAGATGCGCGAATCGGCCTTGCTTGACCAAGGTATGTTGCGCCAATGGGTAACGACGTGCGAGCCATAATAAGATAAACACAATACTGACTTGTGTGAAAATCTCTAACGTCGTTAAGCTATCGAGCATAGGGCACACCCGACTGCCATAGGTGCCAAACAGCACGCCAGCAATGACGTATAACTTAGTCGTTAGCGATTGATTGTAATTTGAAGTATCCATCGGTAAGCCTTTGTTCTCATTCTTATTAGATTTACGCATTCATTGATTCACGACTTTAGAATTGCGAATGATTAGCATAACTGACGCGAATAAGACCGGGAATTCTATCGATAGCTTTCGTGGATTGATACAAGAAACTGGTTTGTGTTAGAGATTTGTTAGCTAGGTGGGGGTTATTGCAGCATTTTTATGAAGATACTTGAATAGCCCCGGTCGAGGGTCGAGGCTATTCAGTCTGTGTTTTGGGTTAGAATCGCGCGTGATTGAGTTCGCTATCTACTTTAACCCGTTACTTTTTGAGATTGATTTCAGCTTCGATTGAGCCGGTTTCAATCTCAGGGTGAGACGCTAGTTTGTCTGCAGCCCATTGGTTGATGTATTTCAGAATAGCAGACACCGCGTGTTTTTCCGTTGGTGCTTGGTCTTGTTCGACATCGATCTTTTGCTTTGGATGTGAGCCTGTCGCATCTTCAGCAATATGGAGCCAATCTGGGTGCCAGTAATATGGCTGACCGCTCGGTGTTGTCCAACTGTGAACACCGTTTGACTCTCCTTTATAACTTAATTGGTCTGCTTCTATTTTTTTCATTGTTATCTCGCATGTTTTTGGGTTACATCAAATTATTGAGGTAGAAAGCCAACTTAGCTCCTACCTTGGGTGCAAACTTAGCAAAGCTTACAAAGTTATCTGTGAACCAATTCACACTATTGTGGAAATTAGGTGCGATCATATGGATAGCAGCAATAGTTGTTGGCGTAAGTGATAAAATCACCGGCTCACAGAATTTCTCTAGGTAGTACAATTAGATGGCGCGTTATGAAGAGCTTGCAAAGGATATTCGAACTCAGATAGCCAACAATACGTGGCGATCCGGAGAGAAGATCCCTTCGGTACGCATGAGTTGTCGAAATTACAACGTCAGCAATAGTACTGTCTTACAAGCCTACCAGTTGCTAGAAAGCGAAGGGTGGATCATAGCTAAACCTCAGTCGGGCTACTTTGTAGCGCCAAGGCTGGACGGCGTTGACTACGCACAGCCACTCGTTAGTGAAAAGAAAGCCATTAATGACCGTTTATTTGATTTCTTGAAGTCGAGTTCAGCCGAAGGTGTGATTCCTTTCGGCTCTGCATTCCCAGATCCCGACCTTTTCCCGTTACCTACCTTGACTCGAAACCTTGCCAGCGCGGGTAGGAAGATGACTGGCGCGAGTGTGATAAATAATTTACCACCGGGCAGTGAGTCCTTGAGAAGGCAAATCGCACAGCGTTATCTGCAGCAAGGGATCACGGTTAATCATCAAGACATCGTGATTACGTCGGGTGCTATGGAGGCGCTCAACTTGAGCCTGCAAACGGTCACCAAGTCGGGTGATAACGTCGTGATTGAGTCTCCCGCATTCTATGGTGCTCTGCAGGCTGTCGAGAGGCTCGGGCTTAACCCGATCGAAGTGGACGTTTGCCCAATCAATGGGTTGAATATAGAGCAGTTTGAAAACGCGCTACAAAACCAAGATGTTAAAGCGTGTTGGCTGATGACTACTTTTCAAAACCCAACGGGAACCAGTTTGTCGGAACAGGCAAAGCGCCGTGTGGTAGAGATTGCAGAACAGCATGGAACCTACATTATTGAAGATGACGTGTATGGCGATCTTTATTACGAAGGGCATAAGCCGAAGCCACTAAAGGCCTTCGATAAGACCGATTCCGTCTTGCTTTGTGGGTCGTATTCAAAAAGTTTGTGTCCTGGTTATCGAGTAGGGTGGGTTGTGAACACGCGTTTTAACGACGCGATTCAAAAGTTACAGCTTCTTTCTACGTTATCGAGTAGCGCTCCTGTTCAACTTGGTGTCGCTCATTTCTTAACGCATGAAAGCTACGACAATCACCTTCGTAAACTGCGTAAAAACCTTGTCGTCAGGAAAGAGCGATTTATCGATGTCATTAAGCAGTACTTTCCGCATTCAATCGAGATTGAAGAGCCGGCTGGTGGCTACTTGATATGGATTCGCTTTTCTGAAAAATTCGACAGCCAACAGTTTCATCAACTGGCTATCGAGCAAGGCATTAGCGTTGCATCTGGCGATCTGTTTAGTGAGCATGGCAGAGTGGATAACGCGATACGATTGAACTTCTCTTATGAACTGACAGAAGAGAAAGAACAGGCGCTCATCTGGCTTGGCAAACTGGCACATCAACTTACGCACTCGTAAAACCTTAAGTCCCTCATAAAAAAGACAATCATTCCAACTGTACGGGTTGTTTGTGGGGTAACTGTACGCCTAATTGACCAAAGAGTTGTGATTCAATAACGGTAGACCAAATATTGGAGATACCGTTATGTTGAAAATGACTATGGGAAATGAAGTTAAGCTGATTATTGTCGCTATTGTGTGTGCGCTTCTGCTTATTCTCGGCCACGTACTGCTGGCAAAAGCATTCGCTGATATGGCGTGGGCGGAATACACCACTGCCGCGATCCCATTCGTTATGATGGCAATTTGCGGTCTTGCAATAAAATACGCTATCGACCAAGATGTGGATTAGCTTTTGAAATAATGAGTCTCAGATGGTAGTACGCAGAAACAGCCATCGTCTCGTTTTATTCCGAACATAAAAAACCTCCGCTAGTGCGGAGGTTTTTATTTGTTCTTAACTTTTAAATTCGATTTAGGCTCGAATTAGAAGTTTGCAGAGCGTGGTGTACGTGGGAATGGAATCACGTCACGAACGTTGCCCATACCTGTTACGTAAGATACTAGACGCTCGAAACCAAGACCGAAACCAGCGTGTGGCACTGTGCCGTATTTACGTAGGTCGCGGTACCAGCTCATGTGCTCAGGGTCGATACCCATAGCAATCATACGCTCGTCTAGGATGTCTAGACGCTCTTCACGTTGTGCACCACCGATGATTTCACCGATGCCTGGTGCAAGTACGTCCATTGCCGCAACTGTTTTGCCGTCGTCGTTTAAGCGCATGTAGAAAGCTTTGATGTCTTTCGGGTAGTTCTTAACGATAACAGGTGCTTTGAAGTGCTCTTCAGCTAGGTAACGTTCATGCTCAGAAGACATGTCGATGCCCCACTCAACGTCAAACTCAAACTTCTTACCAGAGTCTAGTAGGATTTGGATTGCGTCAGTGTAGTCAACTTGTGCGAAGTCAGCGTCAACGAATTGCTCTAGACGAGTAATTGCTTGCTTGTCGATGCGAGAAGCGAAGAACTCTAGGTCGTCGCGGCGCTCTTCAAGAACAGCAGCGAAAACGTACTTAAGCATGTCTTCAGCCAGTTTCGCTACATCGTTAAGGTCTGCAAACGCAACTTCAGGCTCAACCATCCAGAACTCAGCTAGGTGGCGGCTTGTGTTTGAGTTTTCAGCACGGAACGTAGGACCGAACGTGTAAACCTTGCTTAGTGCACAAGCGTAAGCTTCAGCATTAAGTTGGCCAGATACTGTTAGGAACGTCTCTTTACCGAAGAAATCTTCGTTGAAGTCTACGTCGCCTTTTTCAGTGCGTGGTAGGTTTTCCATGTCTAGCGTAGAAACGCGGAACATTTCACCTGCGCCTTCTGCATCAGATGCAGTAATAAGCGGAGCAGAAGTCCAGAAGAAGCCTTGCTCGTGGTAGAAACGGTGAATCGCTTGAGATAGACAGTTACGTACACGTGCTACTGCGCCAATCACGTTTGTACGTGGACGTAGGTGAGCAACTTCACGAAGGTATTCGATAGAGTGACGTGTCTTAGCCATTGGGTAAGTGTCAGCGTCTTCAACCCAGCCTACAACTTTAACGTCAGTTGCTGCTAGTTCGAAGTCTTGACCTTTCGCAGGAGACTCAACAATCTTACCTGTTACTTCAACAGAGCAGCCAGTCGTTAGCTTTAATACTTCGTTTTCGTAATTATTAAGATTATTAGGAACCACGGCCTGAATCGGGTCGAAACAAGAGCCGTCATAAATGGCAAGGAAAGAGATTCCAGCTTTGGAATCACGACGTGAACGGATCCAGCCGCGAACAGTTACTTCACTGTCTACCGCTAGCTTGCCGCCAAGTACGTCTGTTACAGGCGCGTAAGTCATGTTGATTTCATTCTCCATTGAGGGACAAATTCAACTCAAAGTCTCTGGCATTGCTGCATATAAACATACATTTGCACAATAATTAGCCGAAACATTAAGTTGTATAAACTTTTTAAATCGATTGAACATATTACCTGTCATACCGACAGCTTCAACCTTTATTCTTGCTTGGTGAAAGAAATATTTTGTCTACTGACCATAAATACGTTTGAGGGGGTGTTTTTTGTTCGATCTTAGCCTGCACCTTACCTTTCAGCCCAATGTCAGTCGTTGAACGAGCAAGGCGTAATCGAAACCTTTGTTTTCAATAATGGGAGTGTGATTGTGTTGAGACTCGCTCTATATTGGCGCGGATTCAGTCATATTGGACTTGATCACTTTCTTAATTTCCCACTAAAGCAACAAGAGGAGTTTAATATTTACGTGTTAATTACGCCGCCTTAGCCCCTGTATTCTCTCTACACCCGCACTTTTCGAGCGCTCGCTCATTCAAGAAAAACAGTCGATCAAATTATGTCTGAACAAGGCAGGACTGGCTGTACAAGTAAAAGAGAATTACATGCTTAATTATTTAAAAAAACACTGGTTATCAAACGTTAAAGGAGATTCATTATCTGGGATTGTGGTTGCACTCGCATTGATCCCTGAAGCCATCGCATTTTCAATTATCGCAGGCGTCGACCCTAAGGTAGGGCTCTATGCATCTTTTTGTATCTGTGTTGTCACCGCTTTGGTTGGCAGTCGTCCGGGGATGATTTCCGGTGCAACAGGCGCTATGGCGCTCTTAATGGTCACATTAGTGAGAGAGCACGGACTAGAGTACCTACTCGCAGCTTCATTCCTAGCTGGCGTCATTCAAATCGCGGCTGGGTATCTCAAGCTTGGTAACCTGATGAATTTCGTTTCCAAATCGGTGATTACTGGATTTGTTAACGCGCTCGCCATCCTAATCTTCATGGCCCAGCTCCCTGAATTGATCAATGTCCCTTCAAGTGTTTACGTATTAGTCGCTTTGGGTTTGGTGATCATTTATCTGCTTCCTTATTTTCCCAAGTTTGGTCGTGCAATACCTTCTCCATTGGTCGCGATTGCTACCCTGACAATCATTAGTTTGTTGTTTGGGTTAGATGTCAGAACGATTGGCGATATGGGTAAGCTTCCTGATTCACTGCCTGTGTTATTGATCCCTAATATTCCATTCACGTTTGATACGCTTGCGACCATCCTTCCATATTCTATCGCTCTGTCTCTGGTTGGCTTATTGGAATCATTGATGACGGCGACAATTGTCGATGACCTGACAGATACTGAAAGTAATAAAAACAATGAGTGCAAAGGGCTGGGCGTTGCGAACATCGTGGCTTCCCTTTTTGGTGGAATGGCGGGCTGCGCAATGATCGGTCAGTCGATCATTAACATCAAATCAGGTGGCTTAACCCGATTGTCCAGCATGATCGCTGGGGTGGTTTTGTTGTTAATGGTGGTGTTTGTTTCTGATTGGTTGAAGCTGATACCGATGGCCGCTTTAGTGTCTGTGATGATCATGGTTTCTATCGGCACATTCTCATGGCGTTCCATTGTTGAGCTTAAAGATCACACACTGCCAACCAATGTAACCATGCTAGCAACCGTGGCGGTGGTGGTGTTTACTCATAATTTAGCAATAGGTGTTGCGGTTGGCGTGGTGCTGTCGGCTCTGTTTTATGCACATGCCAGCAAATCCATGGTGTTTATATCCGATGAAGTCGTGACAAACGAAATGCACACCATTCACCGAGTAAAAGGCCATGTCTTCTTTGCTTCGTCAGATGCGTTTGTCGACTTATTTGATTATGACAACGCGACCTCTTTAGTGACCATCGATATATCGGATGCGTCATTCTTAGATAATACCTCGGTCGAGGCGCTTGATAAGGTTGTGTTCAAGTTCCGTAAAAAAGGGGCTTACGTTGAAGTGTCAGGAATGGATAGCGTGAGTGCGAACCTGATAGTCAAACACGCGATGTATCACAAGCATAAAGACTTAACCGCGGTTTCCATTACGCACTAATCTTGGTTTAAGGTACTTTTAAAGCCTGAAAGCCTGAAAGCCTGAAAGCCTGAAAGCCTGAACTAGACATTGTTATGAAGTTAAAGCGCTCATTGTTGAGCGCTTTTTTGTTGGCGATCTATGACTTCTTCTTTGTACTCGACAAAGTAAACTGATTAATCAGTGACTCAAGGTGATCAGACAGCTCTTCTAAGTCATTGCTGATGTTGCGAGTTTCAGCCGCGGATTGCGACGTGTTGTTGGCGTGAGAGGTGATGGTTTCAACCTTTTGTTGAACATCTTGAGTCGCTTGTGTGGTGGATTGTGTTTGCTGCTGAATATTCTGTGCGTGAGCCAGCACCTGTTTCATCTCTTCGACCACACCATTCATTTCAATTGAAAGTGCGTCGATATCGGTTGAGCTTTGATGGGCTTGTTCGCAAACGCGATCGGCAGAAGTTAGCGACTCTTCACTGCCTTGCTGGAATTGATGAATGATTGACTCAATGCTGCCTGTTGCTTCTGCGGTTCGCGATGCAAGGTGGCGAACTTCATCTGCCACTACCGCAAACCCACGACCTTGTTCTCCCGCACGAGCTGCTTCAATCGCTGCATTCAAGGCCAGAAGATTGGTTTGGTCAGCAATGCCACGAATCACACTCAATATTGAAGAGACCTCTCCGGTTTGCTCATTGAGTGTCAGTATTTTGTGTTTCACTTCTTCTATGCTGCTAACGAGGTTTTTTATCTCACTGCTTGCGTCGTGTGCTTGGTTGGCACTCTTACATGCCACATCGGCGGTGTGATTAATAAGCTCTGAAGCCGTTAAAGTCGCTTGTTCTACATTGACTTGCTGTGCCTGTATTCCTTCGACATTATGTTGCACTTCGGCGGTTTCACTTTGCTGGTCACTGGCGGCTTGCTCGGTAATTTGCGCGACACTAGTCAGTTGGTTGGCAGACGCATTCAGTTTGTGCGAGGTGTTTTGTACCTTTTCTAAGCTGTCGGATACGGTTCCCATGAACGAGTTGATGGAGTTAGCCAGCGTGCCAATCTCATCCTTGCTTTGTTCCGGCAGGCGAGTGGATAGGTTTTTATCGTTGCTGACTTGGGTCATAAAGCGAGAAGTCTGTTGCAGCGGGCGCACGATAATCTTACGAATTAATCCCATCGTAAGGACAAATCCGGCAAACGAGATCACTGCCATAATGCCAATAGCAGCCATGGTTTGAGTGTTAATCAGCGAGTTAACATGGTTAAGGTTATATTCGAGACGAATCGCACCCAAGACTTCACCTTCTGGTGCCATATGACAGGCGACACAATTGGTTCCTCGGTAATCTTCACTCGACTTCATTGGCAGAGCAATAACCAAGCCTTTGCCCCAATCAGCAGAAAAAGGTTCGATAACGGTTTCGCCCGCTAGCGCTCGTTTATCAATATCGTCAACCGGTGTTTGGTTGTCATTACCTGGGCCATATAACTTGCTGACAGCGTCGGCGCGTAAAACACGAACGTCTTCAATGCCTTCTTGAGCCAGTGCTTTCTGACGAAGGGTCTCTTTTTGTGCCATGGTGCCGGTGAGCATCATCATATTGAGGCTATCGAAGTAGTTACTTGCTTTGTCGTGAAGCTGCTCACTTAACACTGAGTTTACAAGTTGCTTTTGTTGCGAATATTGGAAATAGGTCGATATTGCCAGCAAAAAGGTGAACACGATGGCGAGGGCCACTAGGATTTTAAAGGTGATTGTTGAGCGCATAAGGTGTTTGTTTTTATTAATTATAATGACGCAAATACTGTACTAGTAAGAATTCCTACCACCTATGGGGTATAACGAATTGTGTGACCACACTCCGGTTGTGCTTATGTTTCTGTGATGTAACAAGTTTGTGCGGAATCTGGTGTTGAAATGGAACGCGCTTCAAGCTCCTCGCTGTTCTTAAAACAGACTGTTGTTTTGGGAAAATTGAAGTGCAGCATCGAGTTTTGATTGTGCTGATAATTAGAAAAGCCTAGGTTGTTAATTAGCTCGATGTATTTGTCCGCTTGTCTTTTATCAATAAAGACTATTGTTTTAGACGACTTAGTGGTTAATTTATATCCAAATGGCTGTTTTGTTCAATTTAATAGCAAAAATTGTGGTTATAGCGTTGTGTTTCGAGGCTCATTCGATAAGATGAAAAGACCTCTATGATAGAGGTAGGGCAGCAACGGATACGCTGCTTCAAATACTATGGAATGTGACTTATTGGACACATACATGAAATTCAAGATTACATCACCGATTATTGAACCTACGGAAGGTTCACCACATCAGTTAATGCTTACTCACGCTTCTCGTTTTACCTCTTTTAAGACAAGCTCCCCTTTGAACGCCCTGTTCGACAACGTCTCTGCACGCTTCTTTACCGCTTATCGCTCCTATTGTTATTCGTTTTATAACTTTATTTCTATCTGAACTCCTTTGTCATCCGCTCGATGAACGAAGACTCACATCTATAAAAACTAAACAAATAAGTTAAAAACAATGAATATAAAAATGATGGGTAGCTCCCTAATTATCGCTGGTACCGCTCTCGGTGCTGGTATGCTTGCGATCCCAATGGTATTAGCTCAATTCGGATTGCTTTACGGCACACTGCTTATGGTACTGATCTGCTTCGGTACGACTTACGCAGCATTACTACTTCTAGAAGCGACCATCAAAGCGGGTGGCGGTCTAGGATTAAACTCTATTGCCCGAAAAACCTTGGGTAAACAAGGTCAGTTGCTTACCAACGGCTTGCTATACGCGTTGTTGATTTGCCTATTAATGGCTTACATTCTGGGCGCAGGTGACTTGCTGAGTAAGTTACTGTCTAACTTTGGCGTCGAAATTACCGCGACTACCAGCCAAACCGTGTTTACCTTGCTTGCTGGCGCAGTAGTCGCAAGTGGTACTGGTGTGATTGATAAGCTCAATCGAGCATTGTTCTTCGTGATGCTTGCTAGTTTGTTTGCAACCATGGCCTTCTTAGCGCCGAGCATGACTCAAGAAAACTTGATGCAGGTAACCAGCCATGACCACGTTGACCTAATCAAAACCAGTGCCATCCTGTTTACGAGCTTTGGCTTTATGGTGGTGATTCCAACCTTGGTTTCTTACAACCACGAAGCGACAGATAAACAGCTGCGTAACATGGTGATCATCGGTTCTCTGATCCCATTAGTGTGTTACTTGTGTTGGTTGTTTGCGGTAGTGGGCAACTTGAGTGAAGATCAATTCAGAAGCTTTGAGAACGTATCAGATTTGATGGCGGCGTTTGAGGCTCAGTCTCCTTGGGTGGGTAACGTTCTGTCTACCTTCACGGGCTTGGCGTTGTTGACCTCTTTCTTTGGTGTGGCGATGGCGTTGTTCAACCAGAACAAAGACATGTTCAACCAAAATACAGCGGTAACGTACTGCATTAGCTTTATCTTGCCGTTGGCTGGTTCATTGCTTGCGGCAGACAAGTTCCTACAAGTACTGAATTACGCAGGTATCATCTTGGTGTTCCTAGCGGTGTTTGTTCCTGTGGTTATGGTCCACAAACAGCGTTTCATGAAAGTTGCTGATGACCGATACCGAGCAGAAGGTGGCAGCGCAATGATGTTGTTCTCACTGCTGTTTGGTTGCTTCCTGCTTATCTCACAAGTGATCTAGTTCTTTGGTCCATTATCTAAGATGCGAATCGAGCATCTTAGATATAAGTGGCCGGAATTCAGATACAAAAAAGGAACGCATCGGCGTTCCTTTTTATTATCTGCTGATTAAAAACAGATTGATTCAAAGGCTATCAACAAACAACCTTAACAGCCAAACCACCTTGAGAAGTCTCACGGTATTTAGCGTTCATGTCTTTACCTGTTTCTAGCATTGTTTCGATAACTTTATCTAGAGAAACAGTAGGAGCAGAAGAACGACGAAGTGCCATACGAGTCGAGTTGATTGCTTTAACTGCAGCAATACCGTTACGCTCGATACATGGTACTTGTACTTGGCCAGCAACTGGGTCACATGTTAGACCTAGGTTGTGCTCCATGCCGATTTCTGCAGCCATACATACTTGCTCAGGGCTACCACCCATAAGCTCAGCAAGACCAGCAGCAGCCATAGAGCATGCCACACCAACTTCACCCTGACAGCCAACTTCAGCACCAGAGATTGAAGCGTTACGCT
Source organism: Vibrio sp. 10N.222.49.C9 (assembly GCF_041474985.1). NCBI lineage: Bacteria > Pseudomonadati > Pseudomonadota > Gammaproteobacteria > Vibrionales > Vibrionaceae > Vibrio > Vibrio sp. 10N.222.49.C9. The sequence goes on from NZ_JBFRVD010000008.1 coordinate 63,951, forward strand.
TGTAAAGACCACCGATCGCGCCAGAAGCTGCGAAGTAACGGATGTAATCTTTCTCTGTCACTGTTTGGATGAACTTATCGTAGTAAGCCAATACAGCAGGGATGATGCCACATGCGCCGTTTGTTGGTGCCGTAACTACACGGCCGCCAGCTGCATTTTCTTCGTTTACTGCGAAAGCAAACATGTTTACCCAGTCAACAACCGACATTGGATCATTGGTTGTTTTTTCTGAAGTCATTAGCTGTTGGCGAAGTGCTGCTGCACGGCGAGGAACACGTAGTGGACCAGGCAGGATACCTTCAGTATTCATACCGCGATCCATACACTCACGCATAGTTTTCCAGATGTTAGCGAAGTAAGTGCGAGACTCTTCGTCTGAGTGGAACGCTGCTTGATTTTTCATAACCAGTGTACTGATAGAAAGACCGCTTTCTTTGCACTGATTAACCAGCTCTTCAGCTGTTGTGAATTCGTAAGGTGCTTTGATTGGGTTTTCTTCTTCTTTGCCAAAGTTCTCTTCGTCAACGATGAAACCGCCACCAATTGAGTAGTACGTTTTTGAGTATGCAACTTCGTCACCAACCCATGCATGAATGCTCATGCCGTTCTCGTGTAGAGAAAGGTTGCTAGTGTGGAAGTTCATACCGCCATCGCGTGGGAACGATACTGTATGACAGTGCATGCCAACAGGAAGGCGCTCAGTTTCTTCTACGCGAGCAATGAAGCCAGCAATAGAATCGATATCAACACGCTCAGGAGTATTGCCAGCAAGACCCATGATGATTGCGATATCTGTGTGGTGACCTTTCCCTGTCAGTGATAGCGATCCATATACGTCCACGGTGATTTTAGTGATGTCGCGCAATTTTCCCATTGAACGTAGGTCATCAATAAATTCTTTACCCGCTTTCATTGGCCCAACTGTGTGTGAGCTCGATGGACCAACACCGATTTTATAGATATCAAATACACTAATCATAGCGATTACCTCAAAAAGAGAGCCTCTCAAGGGGAGTAGGGAGGCTCATTTATTATCATTATATTTTTTGTCTAATCTCGTGATATAAGATGGATGCCATCTTATAAAAAGGGCTTGAGATTAAAGAGCGCCGTAGATTACAGAGCTAATAGCCGCTAGACCACATAAAGCTGTAAAGATTTGTACAGGTGCTGAAGTTTTGTACTTAGCCATTGCTGGTACTTTCTGCATCGCGAACACAGGCATTAGGAACAGGATAGCTGCAATCATTGGAGCACCCATTGTTTCAATCATACCTAGGATACTTGGGTTAACTACCGCAACAATCCAAGTTGTAACAACGATGAACGCTAGAGATGCTTTTTCGATAGTGCTTACTGAAGAACCAGAGCGAGACTTGATTAGACCAACAAGACCTTCGTGAGCACCTAGGAAGTGACCGAAGTAGCTAGAAGTAATCGCTGCGAATGCTACAAGAGGACCCATGTAAGAGATAAGTGGAGACTCGTGAACGTTAGCTAGGTAAGAAAGAACAGAGATGTTCTGTGCTTGCGCTGTTGCTAGTTGCTCTGGAGATAGAGAAAGCACTACAGAGAATACGAAGAACATTACAAAACCCATCAGCATCATTGCTGCGCCACCAGTGATCGCGTCAGTTTTCTTAACTGCGTCATCACCGTATACACGACGTTGCTCTTTAGAGAACTGTGAAATGATTGGGCTGTGGTTGAAAGAGAACACGATGATTGGAATAGCAAGCCAGATAATAGAAGGCATTGTTGACCATTCTGGGCTTACGTCCATCATTGAAGTGTTCCAATCAGGAACTAGGTAAAAAGATAGCGCTAGTAGGATGAATACTAGTGGGTAAACCATTGCTGAAGTTGCTTTAAGCATCAGCTCTTTACCGAATACAACACCTGCTGTCATAGCAAGGATAAGTGCACCAGAAAGAAGAGGACGAGGAATAGATTCCATACCCATTTGGTTTACTAGGAAAGAATCAACTGTGTTTGTGATACCAACACCGTAGATAAGAACGATCGGGTAGATAGCGAAGAAGTAAGCAAAAGTAATAATGTTTGCGCCAGTCTTACCGAAGTGCTCTTCAACTGTGTCTGTAATATCAGCTTCAGGGTTTTTAGCAGACAGTACGAAACGAGCTAGAGATTTGTGTGCGAACCAAGTCATTGGTGCCGCAATTAGAGCTAGGATAACTAATGGCCAAAAACCACCCGCACCAGCTTTGATTGGAAGGAATAGTACGCCAGCACCAACTGCTGTACCGAATAGTGATAAACACCAGGTAAAATCTTTATAGTTAAACTTGCTTGAATCTTTAACGGCATTTGCCGAAGAAGTTGTTGTGTTCATGTTAAATTACTCATTTTTTGGGAACAGGAAATAAGTCGGGGATAATTCTGCAGAATTTTCTTCTGCAAAAAATAGATCTAAATCATGTAATGAAACGGCGTGTCACATGATATGCGAAAAACGAATTTTTGATCACGAAAATAGCGTGCTACATGTGATTTATGTTTATGTCTGGTATTAGTTTTATTTATGCGAAAGGCGGGGTTGTATAGATTTATACCAGGGAAACGTTTGCGTAAAATTGCATTAATAAATCTGTTCCATAGAAAGTCTGGATTTTGTTAACAGAGATTAAACAAAACGTAGTTGCTATGTGATTCGTTGCAGTACGTGTTGCTGCAGCGATTGGATAATTTGCGCCGTAACGCCCCAAATTAGGTGCTCTTGGAAGGGCATAGCAAAAACCCGATGCTTGATTTGTTTAAAGTTAACAGTGTGGCTGTGTAACTTGGCTTGGTCTAAAACATAGGTAGCGGGTACCTCAAAAATTGAGGCAACTTCGTTCTCATCAATGATGGCTTCATAGTCAGGATCGACCATGGCAATAATCGGCGTCACAGAAAATTTACTAATAGTACTCAATGCTGGTAATTGCCCAATAATTTTAACTTGATCCGATCGAATTCCCACCTCCTCATGGAGCTCTCTGAGTGCAGTGAATTGCATAGAAGGGTCAGAAAGTTCGTGTTTACCACCAGGAAAGCTGACTTGGCCGGGGTGATGCTTTAAATGAGCCGCTCTTTTAGTAAAAATGACATGTAAACCATCTTCTCTTTCAACTAAACCTACCACCACTGCCGCTTTACGTAATTGCTCGCCACTGATGTGCGAAACACGCTCTACTGACTCAGGATGATAGCCAACGGTAGGGTTAAGTTGGAATTGCTGAAGGAAGTTTTCTTTATTCATATCAAGCCAATATATTGATTATTATGATTTTAAGTATAGACATAACCGTGGGTTGATTACCAATATCGAGTTTTTCTTCATTCAATTTCCCTCTTTTAGCTATTAATTGGGCGTCATGAGGGGCTGTTTACCGATGAATCTCCTCAAAATGACGATTTTTGCTATATTCAATATGTGCATACAGGCGAGTAAGCGTTATCGATGTCATAAAATTGGGTGACGAAACGTAGATTTTTTGTTTAAGAATTTGATAACAATAACTTAGTGGACCATTCTAAAAAGAAATAGAAGAAAAGGTATGAGATGAAAGGAATCATATTCACCGAATTTTTAGAGCTTGTTGAAGACAAGTTTGGGCTAGAGCTTTTGGAAGAAGTTCTAGAAATGTCAGAAGATGAAGGGATCTATACGTCGGTCGGCAGTTACGACCACAAAGACCTTGTCAGGTTGATTATCAACTTGAGTAAGAAAACCGATATTGATGCGGCAAGCTTGCAACGCGTGTTTGGGCAGTCTGTATTTAAGAACTTACTGGCCTCATTACCGAATAAAGCGAGCCTTGCTCACAGCAATACCACCTTTCAATTTATTCAGCACGTAGAGCGTTACATTCATGTTGAAGTGAAGAAGCTCTATCCGGATGCTGAGCCACCTGAATTCAGTTTTATCACCACGACCGAAGCACAACTTGTTTTTGACTACAAAAGCGCAAGGTGTATGTCTCATGTTTGCTTAGGGCTTATTGAAGGATGTGCTGAATACCACGGTGAATCTATCGCGGTGGAGATGACGCCACAAAATGATGACCAAAGCGTGGTTAGGTTTAATCTCAAAGTAGAAAAGTAATATGGATCTGGCATCTGCCCTAGAGAAGAAGCTTAAGCGTCAAATCGCGGCAAGGAAAGCGGCTGAAGGATTGTTGGAACAGAAGAGCCTCGAACTGTTCGAGGCTAACCAACAACTTGAGCTTGCTTTGCGTCAGTTAGAAAAGCGCTCCAACGCGAATATACGCCGCATTGAATTCCAAGAACAAATCGACAACCTGTTGATTGATTTTGGGCGCGCGTTTCTAAGAAATGATCTCGATGATGTCATGCTATCTGAACTAACGACCAACGTGACTAACAGTTACTTAATCGAAGCCAGTCGTTTGATTCTACCTCCCAAGCTCATCCCTCAGTTACAGACCTATGATTATGGCGATGAGACTGTCGAGGTGTCAGAGCAAGACATTCAAGAACCTCATTGGCAAGACAACCTACTGACCGTGCCCTTAGAGGTTGAAAAAGTCATAGTTGGTGCGTTAATCGTCAGAGTCAGGTTGTTAGACCAAGACTACGAGTTTATCCAAAGCCAACTGTTGTTGGTCACGGACCTTATCTGCAGTGCCTTAACCCATCAACTAGCAATAAACCGAAATATTGAATCACGTAAACGAGCGGAAGAGTCCGAAAGGGCAACGCGTGACTTTGTGGCGATGATTAATCATGAGTTAAGAACTCCACTTAATGGCTTACTAGGCAGTGCCGAGTTGATCAGTGATACCGAACTGAATAGCTCTCAGCGTGAGATAGTGAACAACCTGAGCCAATCTGGAGAGTTTCTCCGAACCATCATTAATGATCTATTGGATTACAGCAAAATCAATGCAGGGATGTTGGAGCTTATTCCAAAGAAATTTGCCCTACGTGATTTGAGAAACACGATTGAAAGCATCTTCGTCAATCGAGCAATTGAGAAGCAGCTCGAATTCAATATCAGTGTTACGTCAAACGTTCCCTCCCATTTCCAAGGCGATTTAGAGCGCATCACACAACTGTTTGTGAACTTAATAGGTAATGCGATTAAATTTACAGAAGAAGGGCATGTGAATGTTGATATTGAGTGGGACAAAAACCAATTTGTTTTCTCTGTAGAAGATACCGGAGTCGGAATCGCTGAATCGGCGCATAAGACGCTGTTTGAACCTTTTACGCAGGCAGATAACTCAAGTAGTCGGAACTATGAGGGTACAGGACTTGGGTTAGCGATTTGTCGCAAACTGGTGGCTCTGATGAATGGTGATATTGGGGTGACCAGTGTCGTTGGTTCAGGCACGACGTTTACCATCTCGATTCCTCTTCAAGTTGTCGATGTTCCGGCAGAGAGTGATAGTGTCGCCAAGGGCTTTGAGTATGAGGCGGAATTGTCACTACTTAAAGTGCTGGTGGTTGATGATATTAAGATGAACCAGATCATCATCCAACAGATGCTCCGTAAACATGAGATTGAACCAGCTATTGCAAGTAATGGTGTCGAAGGGTTTGAGCTCGCGTCAGACAACGAATACGACATTGTATTCATGGATTGCAGAATGCCTGTTATGGACGGGTTTGAAGCAACAGAGAAGCTAAGAGAGAAGGGTTACGTTAAATCTATTGTGGCACTGACCGCCGGAACGACATTGGAAGAACGCGAACGTTGTATTCAGTGTGGAATGGATGACATTTTGAGTAAGCCTTACACCGCCAACGATCTGAAAGAGATGCTCAAGAAGTGGGGTGTCTCAGCGGTTAAGGTCGCTTAAACACGCGAATAAAGCGTTGTGAGTTATGTACTCTAACTTACAGACTAAAAAACCGAAGTGATCTTACGATCCTTCGGTTTCTTTTTATATCGAACTTTTGCTAGCCGTTAAGCTACGGAACTCGTCATTAAGTCGCGGAACTCGCAGTTAATGACACTAGGTTTAGCAATCTTCAAGTACCGGTAGAATTCGACTCAGCTTATCCAGTGTTTCTTGGTATTCAGAAGCACAATCACTATCAAATACCACACCACCGCCAGCCCAAGCATAAAGCGTGTTGTTCTCGGCGACTAATGTACGAATGGTAATACTGGTATCCATTCTGCCATTTCGGCTGATGTAGCCAATACTGCCGCAGTACGCTGAACGTCGATGCGGTTCTAACTCTTCAATGATCTGCATCGCGCGAACTTTTGGTGCGCCAGTAATCGAGCCTCCAGGGAAACAGGCTCTCAGAAGGTCAGTTGCAGAGTATTGGTCATCAAGGTCCGCTCGTATCGTGCTCACTAAGTGGTGCACGGCAGGGAAGCTTTCAATATCGAAGAGCTTTGGTACATGCACTGTGCCCGGTTTTGCTACTCGGCCAATGTCATTACGAAGTAGGTCGACGATCATCAAGTTTTCCGCCTGATCTTTATCGGCGCTTGCTAGGTCTTGCGCGTTGGTATTATCAATCATCGGGTCCTCAGAACGAGGTCGTGTGCCTTTGATTGGCTTGGTTTCAATGACGTTGTCTTTGAGTTCTAAGAAACGCTCTGGCGAAACACTGATGATTGCGCAGTCGGCCAAACGGATAAAACCCGAAAAGGGCGCTGAGTTGTACTGTTCTAACTTGTCATAAGCCAGCCATTCACTACCTTGGTATTGGGCATTGAAGCGCTGAGCTAAGTTAATCTGATAGCAGTCCCCGGATAACAGGTACTCTTGAACACTATCGAACTTAGTGGCGTAGCTCTCTTCGCTCATATTGGATTGCCACGGTGTGGTTAACCCAAAGGGCGCATGTGATAGGTGTGATTGAGCCATCTGCTGCATTAGCCAATCATGATGTTCATCGATATTGGCACCGACAATACACGCCGTTTTCAATTGGTGGTCAACGATAACAGCCCATTCATACAAGCCAACTGCCATGTCAGGTGCTTCAATATCACGCTTTGCGAGTGATGGAAGTGTCTCGACTCTGCGCCCTAAATCATAGCTAAAATAGCCTAAAGCGCCGCCAACGAATGGCAACTGAGTGTGCTCTTTAGTCGCAGGCAATAATTGTTGCTGATATTGGTCGAGTAGTTCGAAAGGATCAGAGTCTGAAACCTCGCACGTCTCATTAACATTAACGGTCGTTTCTGCACCGATTGTCTCGAAGGTGGCGATGGGTTGAGCAACTAAAATATCGTATCGACTATCAACGTGGCTTTCTGAAGCGGAGCGTAATAGCATTGCCCACGGCAGGTTTTCAATATGGGAAAACAGCTGTTTAGCTAAAGTTGATTGATATTCAAGCGGCTTGATTTGGATAGAGCGAAATTCGTTGTTATTCATTTGTTTAATTTGTGACAAAGAGTTCGATCACTGCATGGCGTGTGAGAGGAAGCAAGAGTATCATAAATTGAAAATAAAATGGGTTCTTGATTAGAACGGAGTAATCCAAGTGGTTTAGTTTAAAGCTATGCAAGCGATTGCTAAAGCAACTAAATACAGCTCAACACAATAAAAAGCTAAACCACCTAATTCGATTTGGCACATATAGTCAAACTGTGAACCCACATGGAACCAGAACAATAAAGAGGCATGCAATGACGGTTATTCGTAAGCAAGATGTGATCAGCAGTGTCGCTGACGCACTTCAGTACATTTCTTATTATCACCCTTTAGACTTTGTCCAAGCCCTAGAAAAAGCGTACGAGAAAGAAGAGAGTCAAGCAGCTAAAGATGCGATCGCTCAGATTCTTATCAACTCGCGCATGTCTGCGGAAGGCCATCGTCCAATTTGTCAGGATACGGGTATTGTTACTTGTTTCGTGAACATCGGTATGGATGTTAGGTGGGAAACGGATCAAACAGTACAACAGATGGTTGATGAAGGCGTTCGTCAAGCTTACAACAACCCAGATAACCCATTGCGTGCATCTGTCCTAATGGACCCTGCAGGTAAGCGTATTAATACCAAAGACAACACACCAGCGGTTGTCCACATTAATATGATTCCAGGCAACAAAGTTGAAATTCAAATCGCGGCTAAGGGCGGCGGTTCTGAGAACAAAACCAAGATGGTTATGCTGAACCCTTCTGATGATATTGCAGAATGGGTAGAGAAGACGCTGCCAACAATGGGTGCAGGCTGGTGTCCACCGGGTATGCTAGGTATAGGCATTGGCGGTACGGCTGAGAAAGCAGCGGTACTAGCGAAAGAATCTTTGATGGAACACATCGATATTCAAGAGCTTATCGAAAAAGGCCCTGAGAACGCAGAAGAAGAGCTTCGCCTAGACATCTTCAACCGTGTAAACAAGCTAGGTATTGGTGCACAAGGTCTTGGCGGTCTAACGACTGTGGTTGACGTAAAAATCAAAACAGCACCAACACACGCAGCATCTAAGCCAGTTTGCTTAATCCCGAACTGTGCAGCAACGCGTCACGTTCACTTCACGCTAGATGGCAGCGGCCCAGCAGAGCTAACGCCACCTAAGTTAGAAGAGTGGCCAGACATCACTTGGGAAGCGGGCGCAAATACACGTCGTGTTAACCTTGATGAAGTGACTAAAGAAGACGTACAAGAGTGGAAGACCGGCGAAACGGTTCTTCTGTCAGGTAAGATCTTAACCGGTCGTGATGCTGCTCATAAACGTATTCAAGGCATGCTAGAAAGCGGCGAAGGCTTACCAGCCGGCGTTGATTTCAAAGGCAAGTTCATTTACTACGTGGGTCCTGTTGATGCTGTAGGTGATGAAGCGGTAGGTCCTGCAGGCCCAACAACTTCAACACGTATGGATAAGTTCACTGACATGATGCTGAACGAAACTGGCATTATGGGCATGATCGGTAAAGCGGAACGTGGCCCTGCAACGGTTGAATCAATCAAAGAGCACAAAGCGGTTTACCTAATGGCGGTTGGCGGTGCAGCTTATTTAGTCGCGAAAGCAATTAAAAAAGCACGCGTTGTTGCGTTTGAAGATCTCGGTATGGAAGCGATTTACGAGTTTGAAGTTGAAGATATGCCTGTAACGGTAGCGGTTGACTCTAACGGCGTGAACGCACACCAGATCGGCCCTGACACGTGGAAAGTGAAGATTGCTGAAGCTGAGAAAGCGTAATTAATCGACGCCAAAAAATCGTAATTGTCGCTAACTTCAGCGTTTGAATTGCAATTTTTGACAGAAAGTTAAAGACAAAAGTGCAGCATTATCTGCACTTTTGTCTTATTATCAATGATATAGTGATAAACACATAGTTTGATATAAGAACATAGGAGAGAGGAATGCCTCGTTTTATTCAGATCCTACAGATTATCTTGGCAGTGGTGATTGGTGCTTTTGTTGGCTACGACCTGATCTTGAAAGGGATCAGTATCTTTGATAATAAATACGTGACGATTACATGTGCGCTTTGGCTAATTGCAGAGATTGCACTGTTTGTTATCTACAAGTTGATTGAAGACGATTAGACGTCGGATATCGTGCAAAAATTCTAAAGCCCCTGATTATGAATGTAGTCAGGGGCTTTTATTCATCTAGCATTAAGAATGTGTATTGCATACTCATCAACATAAGCAAAAGCATACAAACTATCCCAACGGGGAAAGAACATAGGCTTGCCTTTCTATTATCATAACCAGCTAGCCTAACTATCACGGAGTCGTTCAAATGAAACACCTAACTCAAGAAATGAGTGACTTTATAAGCAGAGGAACGGATTCTCATATTCGAGTAGCGGTCACGGGGCTCTCTCGTGCGGGTAAGACAGCATTCATTACTTCGCTGGTTAATCAGCTTCTTCATACGTCTACCCACAAAAACTTGCCACTGCTTGCATCGGCGAGAGATGGAAGAATTATTGGCGCAAAGCGTATCCCGCAACACAACATGATGATTCCACGCTTCTCTTATGATGAAGCGATGGAGTCGTTGAATGCACAGCCACCAGAATGGCCGGTGCCAACGCGTGATGTCAGTGAGATTCGTCTAGCCATCAAATATAAGCCTGCAAAGGGCGCGAAAAAGCTGCTGAGTAAAAACAGCACCCTTTATCTCGATATTGTCGATTATCCAGGTGAATGGCTGCTTGATTTGCCGTTACTGGACATGGACTTCGATACCTGGAGCCAATCTCAGTTTGCCGCATTGAAAGGCGACAGAGAAACTTACTCGCAACAGTGGAACGTAATGCGTGGTGATATCGATTTGCTAGCAGAAGCAGACGAAAAGAAACTGGTCGCGATTGCCGATAGCTACACCCAGTACCTTCATACTTGTAAAAGTAACGGATTGCATTGGGTTCAACCGGGTCGATTCGTATTACCGGGTGAGCTTGAAGGCGCGCCTGTGTTGCAATTCTTCCCGTGTCTCGCACCTGAGGGTAAGTTCTCAAAAACAAGTAACTATGCGGTACTGAAAGCGCGTTATGAAGAGTATCAACAGAAGGTCGTGAAAGCGTTCTACAAGAATCACTTCGCGACGTTCGACAGACAAATCGTGTTGGTGGATTGCTTACAGCCACTTAATGCGGGCTATGACTCTTTCATGGATATGCGTGGCGCGTTAGAACAGTTACTTAAGAGCTTTAAGTACGGTCGAAGCAATATCTTAAGACGTTTATTTGCGCCGAAGATCGACAAGATCTTGTTTGCAGCCACCAAGGCTGACCACGTGACACCGGATCAACATCCGAACTTGGTGTCACTGTTACAACAGATGGTACATCCGGCTTGGCAGCAGGCGGCGTTTGAACACATCGACATGAGTTGTATGAGTATCGCGTCTATTCAAGCGACCAGCGCGGGTTATATCTCGTCTGGCTCAGACAATGTTCCGGCGTTGCAAGGTGTGACTTTGGATAATGTCCCTCAAACCATGTATCCGGGAGAGGTGCCGCGTAAGTTGCCCAACAAACAGTATTGGGAAACCAACCAGTTTGATTTCACGAACTTTAGACCGATGGAGCAACATTCCGATGAGCCTTGCCAACATCTAAGAGTCGACAAGGTTTTAGAGTATCTCATTGGCGACAAGTTGAAGTAATTGAGGCAATCAAAATGAGTGAATTAAAAACAAAGCAGGTCTTTAATGAACCGTTGAAGACCTCTTTTGATGAGCAAGACAAGACCGACGTTGGCCTGGATTTAGGTGCTCAACAACTGTTCACAGAGCAAGAGAAATTTGTCCCTGTCGCACCGCAAGTGGAAGCCGAACTTGATGGTGAAGCTGAGCAGCAATTGGAACAAGTGATTCGACCAAGCAAAAAGAAGAAGTGGTTTGGAACGGGCTTACTTGTCGCTTTCTCCGGTCTGGTGGGCTGGCAGGCGATTGACTCTGTCATTACTGCTATTCAAACCGCTGACTGGCTTGCGTTAGGTTGGGCAGGCTTTATTGCTGCCATTGCTTCATTGGGTTTAGGCGCGATAGGCAAAGAGCTGTGGAAACTGCGTTCACTTAAAGATCACTTTAGTGTCCAAGAGCAGAGTGAAGAGCTACTCCAAAGTCAAAGTGTCGGCAAGGGCAAAGCGTTCTGTGAAAACATCGCCAAGCAAGGTGGCATTATCGCTGAGTCTCCTTCGTACGATAAGTGGCGAAACAGCATTAACCCAGCACACAGTGATGCAGAAGTGTTGGATATGTACGATGCGTTAGTCGTGAGTCAACAAGACAAAGTAGCGACTCAAATCGTCACTAAGTTTTCGACCGAATCGGCGGCTTTGGTTGCAGTGAGTCCATTGGCGGCGGCTGATATGTTGCTGGTGGCTTGGCGAAATTTCACCATGATCGACAAGCTTGCTGATGTGTATGGCATTGAGCTTGGCTACTGGTCTAGGATTAAGCTATTTAAATTGGTGTTAATCAACATGGCAGCAGCGGGAGCCAGTGAACTCGCAATTGATGCAAGTATGGATCTCGTCTCGATGGATCTTGCAGGCAAAGTCTCAGCTCGAGCAGGGCAGGGGCTAGGTGTTGGTATTCTTACTGCAAGACTGGGTCTAAAAGCCATGACATTGCTTCGACCTATGCCTTGGCATAACGAGAGAAAAGTAAAACTGGCAGACCTCCGCAAAGCCGTCCTTTCAGAAATAAAGCGTATCACTCTCAAATAAAGCATTTAAAGCTCAATAGTTTGAGAAGAAGAGTAAACATATGTTTACTCTTCTTCTTGACTGAACTCAGAGCTTAATCCACACTACTGTCAACTTATCCTGACACCTATAATAGGACTATTTGTGCGTCTTGAAGTATTGTGTGAAGACAGACTCGGCTTAACACGTGAGTTGCTCGATATCTTGGCCTCAAAAAGCATTGATTTAAGAGGAATCGAAATTGATGTTAAAGGTATTATTTACCTAAACTGCCCTGATATCGATTTTGATGCTTTTAGTGAACTTATGGCTGAAATTCGCCGAATTTCAGGTGTGAAGGATGTACGTAAAATCCAATTTATGCCAAGCGAAAGGCATAACACAGAGCTGATTGCTCTGCTGGCAAACCTACCTGATCCTGTTATTGCGATTGACCTTAAAGGCTCAGTCGATATGGCTAACCACGCTGCATTGAACCTTTTTAATAAGCAAGAAGACGCAGTCATCGGTGAACCGCTAGCGACGTTTGTTCCTAGCTTTAACTTTGCTCGCTGGATCGAAGGCGATGTAACGCGCCATCGTGAAGTTGTCGTGTTAGATGGTTTAGATTTCTCTATTGAGATCCTGCCGATTTACCTTGGTGGTGATGTCAACGAAGCGGTACTGGCAAGCGCAGTAATGACGATTCGCTCTTGTAATCAAGAGATGAACTCGCCAGATTCAATCCCAGAACAGAACAACCTAGGTTTCGAACACTTTGTTGGTGTCTCTAATCGCCATAAAGCCTTGATCAGCCAAGCTAAGAAATTGGCTATGCTGGATCAGCCTCTATTAATTGAAGGCGATACAGGGACAGGCAAAGAGATGTTGGCAAAAGCGTGTCATAACCGTTCAAATCGATCGTCTTTCCCATTCTTGATTCTAAGCTGTGCATCGATGCCTGATGACGTAGCGGAAACGGAATTGTTTGGTCATGCGCCGGGTTCATTCAACCATGAGCAAGGTCATAAAGGTATTTTCGAACAAGCGAATGGCGGTACCGTATTTTTAGATGAAATTGGCGAGATGAGCCCGCATCTACAAATCAAATTGCTGCGTTTCCTACAAGATGGTTCATTCCGTCGTGTTGGTGAAGAAGAAGAGATGCACGCTGATGTTCGTATTATTGCATCAACGCGCCACCGTCTTTCTGAATTAGCCGACTCGGGTTCGTTCCGTGAAGATTTGTTTTACCGCTTGAATGTACTGACTCTGTCTATCCCTGCATTGCGTGAACGCTCAAACGACGTAGCACCGCTATTGGAACTGTTCGTTGCAAAGTACGCGCAGCAGTTAGGTATGTTAAAACCAAAATTGACTCAAGAGTTAGTCGACCAGCTTGGTAATTACCAATGGCCGGGCAACATTCGTCAGTTAGACAACATGGTTCTACGCGCACTAACAGAGTTGGATTCAGACACGCTAACGGTTGAGCAATTCCACTTGCCACAGCTTGAAACATTGACGGCAGGAATGGCGAACCTGAGCTTAGATGGTTCGCTCGATGAAATCATGAAAGACTATGAATCTCAGATTCTAGAGAAGCTTTATCAGTCTTTCCCATCAAGCCGTAAGCTAGCAAAACGTTTGAATGTATCTCATACCTCAATTGCGAATAAGCTTCGTGATTACGGTATCAGAAAGAACTGATCGAATAAGAACAAGATTATGGAAGATTTGAGTACACCAGAGCGCATTTATAAGCATGATGGTAATCTGATTTTACGCACGGCTGAAATCGATGACGCTGGCATGATCAGCGAGTACTTTCAGTTTAACAGAGAGTACCTGAAACCTTGGGAGCCGATACGCGAAGATGCGTTCTTTGATAGAGCGAGTTGGGCGCAGCGACTGATTAAGTTAAACGAGCTTCATAAAATGGGGCTAGGCTATTACTGTTTACTGATTAACGCTGACTCTAATGAAATGTTAGGCACCATATCGTTCAGTAATTTGTCGCGTTTCCCGTTCTACGCTTGTAATGTCGGTTACTCATTGGCGCAAAGTGCACAAGGCCATGGTTACATGCGCAGAGGTTTGAGCATGGCCAAAGACTACATGTTTGATGTGCAGAACATGCACCGCTTAATGGCGGGCTACATGCCTCACAACGAACGCAGTGCTGGTGTATTAGAACATCTTGGTTTTGTCCGAGAAGGTTTTGCTAAAGACTACCTACAGATTAACGGTAAATGGGAAGACCATATACTGACGGCATTAGTTAACCCAAACTGGGAAGATAGACGCGCTGTATAGAGATCAATAGTCATTAGGCGTAAGTACCAATTAAGCGTAAATACAGATTTAGAGGCAGTGACGACATAGATAAAATGAAACCGTCACTGCATCAAAAAGAACAGATAGGCATGGTAAATCCATCAGCCTGAGAAGATATTTGAGGAATTTTGATGTCATACACAACTTTGGACGAATACCAAAGAAAATGGATTTTCACACACCAGTCAATGCCGCTGCCGGCAGAGGACTTGGAAAAGATTAAGCCAATGACACAGGCGAGAGCTTCTCAGTTCTGGAAAGAGAACGTGAGCCCTCAAAGCCCAGACGCAGAACGACTGAGCTCGCAAGACTGGCCAAGCAAAGCATCGAACTGGAATGAAGAGATCAGCTGGATGGCGCATTGGGAAGCGGATGAGCCTGAAATGCCAGAAGAGATTCTTAACTTTATTGATTGGCAAGATGACGTAACTGTTTATTTTTGTTATGAAAAGTACAATGTTCTTGAAACCAAATGGGCGATTTTCAAGAAGCATTGGAAGAACTTTTTGTTCTACGATGATGGCCCGATTTTAATCGGTCGTCGTCGTTCAGAAGCCCTTTGGTTTGCTACCAATGGCAAGGTGAAAATCGGTAACCGTGCTTAATCTCGGTGTGATTTAATCGAGTGAGTGTTGGTGTTTCGATCAACAGATAGAAAAACAAAAAGCGAGCATCGAGCTCGCTTTTTTTGTGCCTAATGATCTTCGAAGATCATGGGGAAAGACCCACTATTTGAGCCCAACTAAAGGTGACCATATCCACTCATTTAAAGCGAGTGAATTACGAAATTGAGATCGCTATCTCATTGGGTTAGTTGAAGTTTCATGGGGTTGAGCTATCTTTATATTACTGCCTTAGTGGAGGTGAAGTATTATGATTTGGGATACTCTCGAACGTGTAAATAAACTTCGCAAGGAAGCAATGGAGGATCCAGAGTTTTTGGATTCAGCAAAAATGCATGAGGAATGGCTTTTAAGCGAAACTCATAATCAATCGAACAAAGGAGCAAAAGAGAATAAACCGAAAAAACTATCTGACATTTATGAAAATACGGATTTTCCTATCAACCCAACTGGAACCAAACATTAACAATGATGAACTGCAACACGGCTAAGGCTCTTAACCAAAAAGCTATAAGTCGATTACACATACCAGCCTTAAGCCACCAATAAAAAAGCCACTTTCAACGAATCGAAAGTGGCTTTTTCTTTTCTTGCTAGCTTCTTTACCATTAGCAACGAAAGCTAATCGTTTTCAAACCTAGTTATTGATTAGGCTTAATCCGCTTGGTAACGCATCACCAAACACACGCTTAGATTCACTCTCAGAAAGCTCAGTCACTTCACTCACTAGTGTTAACCATGAGTCAGGTACCTTGCTTTGCTTAAGCTTCTCAATCACTTGATTGCGATAGTCGTCAGAGATATCAAACTGACGGTCACCGGTTTTTCGACAAATCATCACCGCTGCGAAGGCGATCATCTGCTCTTTCTGCCAGTTCTGTTCAAGCAGTTTTGGTAACCACTGTTCAGCTTGCTCTCTAGGAATTACGCTGTGTTGGCTGCCATACAAAGGCGTTCTTGATGCTAATCGTCCTAGCGCCCACCAGTGAGCCTGTTCAAATTGGTTATGGTTGATCGCTTTGCTTAAGAACCAACTTGCCAGCAGCACTTTGTCTTCAACCTCAAGTTGCTCAAGTGACGCCGCTAAACGGACCATGGCTTCATAACCATTATCTTGCGCATCTTTGGCTGTCTTAGGGTTCTTCATTGCACCTGGGTGAAGGTATTTAGCGATGTCAGCCAAGATACTCTCTTGCTGCTCTTGGTTTAGCCCACCAGCGACACGACGCCAGAATACCCACCAGTCTGTCCAGCCTTGGTGGTTCTTGAACTGAATGTTCTGTTGGTAAAGGCCCCAAATCTGTTCGATACGCCATGAGTCAGTCGGATCGCCAAAGCCAGGACGTAGCGAGTATCCCGCCAAACGTAGCCAGTTCTTCTCGTGTGCTTCTGAGCGGCGACGACGTTTACGACCTAATGAGAAGGTATCAAATAGATGACGAAGGGTCGTGAAGTCCCATTCATCGCGTTTACCTAGTCGCTTCTCAAGATCTTTCGATAGTGTTTTGATCTCTTTCGATTCAGCACTCTTCTTGTTGCCGCTGTACAGGCGAGAAATCAACTCCTTACACTCTTCCAATCTTGGGTGAAGCGCGGAGGTATCAGATTCATCGCCTTGCTTGTTTCTTACTTCAAACTCAAGCAACCAACGCTTAGAGTCATCTTCTATACTCACACACTCCATTTTCAATGTGCCGACTTCGGTTAACTGACAAGCGAGCAGTACTTCAACACGCTCTTTTTGGTTGGCTTGAAGTTCTGCAGTACCTGAGCCTTCCAGCGTAGAAATATACGGTGGGAGAGGGGAGAACAAGTCGGCATCTACATTGACCATCACACCGTTTTGAATGGCGGTGTCATGAGCAATTTGATCGTGTGTTGAAGTCAGAAGATTAAATCGTACTGGCTCACCTAAAGTCAGCGAGAAACGACGGCTGTTCAAGCGTATCTCTTGGCCTTCTTCGGTTCCTTTGGCAAGCAGACAAAGCGCTTTACCCATCTTGTTTTTCTCTTGCAGATGCAAGAAGTAAGAACGGGCAGCACCGCCACCGATTTTCAGCTGTGCACCGCGGCGTGCTTTACCAAAGGCAACCGCGCCAAGGGCAACAGACCAATCTGGATGAGGGTTATCAAGCACTGTGATAGGAGAACCGTTCCAGTTGCCCAGTAGCTGAGTAATTCGCTCTGTTACCAGTTCACTGTTAAACACACCACCATTGAGCAGCACGCCAACTGGAATTGCAGGTTTGGTGTCATCGAACTCAATAGAGTCTGAGTTTTCCAATGCGGCTTTAGACACTTGTTGGTGCGTTGCTAGGAATTCTGCAACGTGCTTACTCACCGCAGGGTCAGCCACGTAAGGCAGACCAAACTCAACCACAGCACTGCGGCGTTTGTCGGGTGTTTCAGTAAACTCAGAAAGCGGGAAGAAACCTTCCAATGCGATTTGATGGACTTCTTGTTTAGTTAAACCAATACTCTTAGTACCGCCAAGCAGTTTTGAACCGCTGCCCAGCATGGTGATCTTTACATCATCGGGCGCATTGGCAGAAAGCAGGCTCTCTTTTGCGGCGCGAGTCTGTTGAATCAGTTTGGTTAGGCTAGAGGCATTCAGCTTTTTGTTTTGATTGAAGCGTTGCTCTGCAAGGTGGGCAAGGGCTAAATCGAGGTTATCACCACCAAGCATCAAGTGTTCACCAACACCAATACGGTCGAGTGCGAGCTCGTTATTACCGTCGCTGTTCGCATCGAATTTGGCTTCAATTAAGCTTAAATCGGTGGTACCACCTCCAACATCACACACTAGAATCAGTGGGATTTGTTGAAGTTCATCTGCTGCGGTTTGTTGGTGACGGGCATACCAGTCATAACAAACGGCTTGCGGCTCTTCGAGTAATAGAATCTTACCTAAGCCCGCCAGTTCTGCGGCTTCGAGTGTTAGCTTACGTGCTGTCTCATCGAAGGAAGCAGGAACGGTAACCACAACATCTTGGTCTTCAAGCTTGTTGCTCGGGTTACGGTAGTTCCATGCTTGGCGAATGTGGTTGAGGTAGCTTGCACTCGCCACAACTGGCGAGACTTTATCGACATCTGCTGCGCCTGCCCAAGGCAGAATGTCGGAGTTACGATCCACCGCTTGGTGTGACAGCCAACTCTTAGCACTCGATACTTGGCGGCCTTCAACCTTAGCGCCTAATTCACGTGCCCATTCACCGACGATAACGTTCTTAATATCGCCTTCAACGGGGCTTGGTTCCCACGGCATTGTCAGGTCAGAAGGGGATATTTGACCTTGTGCTGGGTGGTAACGAAAGGATGGGAGTAAGGGCTTGCGAACCACTTCACCGGGGCCGATGAGTTGGTCAATATCGAAAAGAGAAACGGGAGCATGTTGTAGGTCGTCGTTGATTTCACAGTAAGCGACAACCGTATTGGTTGTACCTAAGTCAATGCCGACTAAAAAACGAGGAGTTGCCATACAAAACCTTATTCTTCCAGAGTGATGACCAGTTTTTTGATAGCTTTGGTCTTATTGTTGTTATTCGTAAACGTCATTCCTGAGAAACAGGCAGGACTAGATTGAGAAATGCATTGATAAAGTAACGGCACCCGCTAAGGTGCCGTTGATTCATTATGCTTGTTCGTTTGAGTCGTTATTCGAGTCTTCACGAACATCGAACTCAACGTGCCACTTCTGACCGTTGTCAGTAGCAATCGCTTCTAGGTATAAGGTACCTAACTCAGTAACGCGAGAAGCCAGGGTCACTGGAACGACTTCACCTTCGCGACGGCCTTCAGATACCGGCAGAGTCACTTGGATTTCAGGAAGCTCATCAAGCTCTTCAGGCGCCCAGTGATCAAGGTGTGTACCCGCTTCATCTTCACGACGAATGGTTGAACCGAAGAACTGGAAGTGTACTGGCTGACCAATCACTAGACCGAACTCTTGGCTAGGTACTTGAACGCTTGAACCTTCTTCCATACCAAATGGGGCAACACACAGCGCTTCCATTGGAGGAGCCATACCTGGGATTGCTGGCATCGCACTTTCAATTCCTACGTAGTAAGAAGAAGCGATACCACCGCGGATACGAACGCCTTGGCCACGACGAACTGCGCCGTAGTATGAAGCGCCACTTGCAACCGCTAGGTCTAAATCTAAACCTGAAAGCTGTTTTGCGAACTCTTCGTCAGCATTGATCAACCATTCGTTGATCGTATCTGAAAGACGATCAGCAAGTAGGTTCGATTTTAGAACACCACCATTGAACAGGATTGCTGTTGGCTTGATGAAGTCTGCCGCTGGCGCTTCTGACCCTTGCGTACCGGGCATACCGGGCATGTTTGCAAACGGGTTGAAATCTTGCTGAGCCGTTTCGCTATTTCCAGAAAGCGCATTCGCTTGCTTAGAAAGGAATGCGGCAATGTGACGAGTAATACCTGCGTCTTGAGCGTAAGGCAGACCCATTTGAGTCAGTGCGCCACGCGTCTTTTGTACAGGGTGCTCAGTTACAGCAACTTTAGGGAAGAAGCCGTCCACTAATGTTTGTTGAACTTCTTGCTGAGTCAGTTCTGTTTTCAGTGTTGCGCCAAGCAGTTTAGAACCACGGCTTGGAACAACGATAGGAACAGATTGCAGTTCAGCATCGTTAAGCAGTGCTTCTTTCGCATCACGACATGCGTGAGTCATTGCTTGAACCTGCCAAGGAGCCAGTTCTTTGCCTTCTTGCGCCAGTTTCATCTTCAAGCGGTAAGCCAGTGCTAAGTCCATGTTGTCGCCGCCAAGTAGGATATGTTCACCTACTGCGATACGGTTCAGGCTTAGGTTGCCGTCATCTTGTGTTACTTCAACTAACGAAAGGTCGGTTGTACCACCACCGATATCGACAACAAGAACGATGTCACCAACGTTTACTTCATCACGCCATGTGTCGTTGCTGTTATCAATCCAGCTGTACAGAGCCGCTTGTGGCTCTTCAAGAAGCGTTAGGTGAGTGAAACCAACATTACGTGCAGCTTCTGCTGTTAGGTCACGAGCCGCAGGATCAAACGAAGCTGGAACCGTGATCGTTACATCTTGGTCTGCCAGTTTGTGTTCTGGGTTTGCGTGGTTCCATGCGTCTTTAAGATGCTCTAGGTACAATTCAGTTGTCTTAAGCGGAGATACTTTTTCAACTTCTTCAGGGCTGCCTGCAGGAAGGAAAGCATCGCGACGGTTAACACCACCGTGGCATAACCAAGATTTTGCACTTGCTACCAAACGGATAGGGGTTTTAGAACCAAGGTTACGAGCAATTGCACCCACTAGCGCTTTTGGCTCTGAAGACCAAGGAAGAACGCGAGAGCCCGCATTCATTTCATGTTCGTGCGGTTGGTATAGGAACGAGCCAAGTTGGCTGCGAGTTTCTACTGTACCTGGCGCCGTCAGTTGAGGGATTTGCATCACCTCAACGCGAGCGTCTTCATTGCTTGTGTCTATGTAAGACAAAACGCAATGTGTAGTACCTAAATCGATACCAACACTGAACTTGGGTACCTGGTTTTGCTCTTGAGAAGATGGCTCTTGAGCTGAATGATTTTGGTGTTCCATTATAGCTCCACCTCTGCCGGTGCAATTACAGATGCATCGTAGTTTTCAGCAAGCTTAGGCAGGTTCATGTCAGTTGCTTTCCAACCTTTGTGAACTAGTGTGCCGTTGAATGGTGCATTGCCCGTTACGTTGCCAGTTAGGCGAATTTCTTGAGGGTTGAAACCTTCAGCGATAGTGATACGTGTTTCTTCATCTTCAGTGCGGATGTGAGACAGCGTTACGTAATCAGCCAATACTTTTTGACCGCCAGTGTGAATAACACGAGCTGCTGCGCCAACTTCTTCATCAGAGAATGACGTTAGGTCTTCTTTTAAGAAGTCGATAAGGCGCGCTTCTTGCTGCATGATAGACAGTAGCTGCATTGCAGAGTCTGTTGGTGCTGTAGCAAGCTTAGATTCAACTTCTACTACTTTTTCGATCACACGTTCAACTTCTACTACTTTCTCTACTTCGACAATTTTCTCAACTGGCTTTTCAACTTCAACGACCTTTTCTACTGGTTTTTCTACGACTTTCTCAACCACTTTGGTTTTACGAGAAACGGCAATTAACAGTAGTAAAACGCTTGATGCAGTTAGGCCTGCGTGAAGCATATCAAACGTTTGTGGGATTAGGTTCAAATCAACGATCATAGTGATTTCTCTTTAAAATTGATTTAACGGTATATTCGTCGGTTCAAAGGAATATACAGGTTGGAAAGAAACTCATTGGCACTAAGCCGAAACGGTCACTTTCAAGCTATAAATATGGATGGATACTAGCATATTCAAGGCTTAAGAGTGGTATTTAATGTTTTTAATCAAGTGGGTTTTTGGTGTGTTAGCTTGAAATTTAGTCGAGATTCGGTCGAATATTGGTCGTCGATGTGAGGGCAAGGTAAACAATGCCCGTTTTATGTCAGTTTTAAGACTAAACAGAAATAGAGCATGATTCCCTTCCGTTATATACTTTTAACTCATTAGAGACTATTTGGAAGCCACATGCCGCACACTACCGACCCACTTACAGGGTTGAAGAGACGAACTCTCCCATTGGTCGTATTTTTGGTCAGTTTTTTGATTACTGTGTTGTGTTTTATATTAGTCGCGTTAAACCAAAACCGCGCGTTAAATATGAATTTGGATAGCTTTACTACTCACCAGACACTGAGTTTGGAAGCGTTTATCGCTAATGACGTGGCTTACATTGGTTCTGGTGCTAATTTTTTCTACGCAAATGATCCTGAAAACTGGGATAAGTTTGATCGTTTTGCACAACAAACGATTAATGTTTCAAAAAGTCTAATTGGCTTGCAGTGGATGCAAAAAGTGGCAGCAGACGAGATTGCCGAGCATACCGCTAAGATGAAAGAAAAATACCCGTCTTACGAGCTGTTCACTATTCCAAAACACGAAGCCAAAGTCTTTGGTTACATCTTAGATGGTGAGCCGGCGTTCATTGCTAGTGACCTGTATCCCAACACACAAGCAAACGACAATGTACTTGGCTTTTATTTTTCTCGTGAGCGCTTCAAGCTGGTTTTAGATAATATTAAACAGACACGTAAAGCGAATATTTCAGACAAAGTTCGCTTGCTTCAAGACGGCTTAGATCAAAATACACTAAAGACCGGCATGTTGGTTTATCACCCTGTGTTTGAAGGCGAAAGCGATAATCTACTTGGCGTTGTGATTGGTGTGGTTCGAACGACTTACTACTTTGAAAATCTACTGGCTTCGGCAGTGGGAGACATGGATGTCTATATTCGTGTTACCGATACGGGTTTCGAAGCAGAAAACTCCCCAATATTGTTTGAAACCGAGGGTTATGAAGCGGTATCTGGGCACCACATTACCAAAACAATCTCACTGACCAATCGAGATTGGAAGGTCGATTACAAAATAGATTCATGCATCTCTTTCTATGGTTATCTGGTGTTAACCGGAATCGCGTTAGTCGGAACAACTATCTCATTGCTGTTGGCGTATATCGTTAATATGCAAATCCGAGAGAAAGAGCGCTTGTATCAAATGCTTGATAAAAGAACAGAAGAGCTTCGTTTTCTAGCCAACCACGACAGCCTGACCGAGGTTTATAACCGACGTGCTTTCAATAAGATGTTAGATAAAGCGATACAGCGAAATGAACCCTTTAGTCTCATCGGATTTGATGTCGACAAGTTCAAAGGCATTAACGACCAATTCGGTCACCCTGCAGGGGATGCTTTACTCATTCATGTAATTAAATTGATTTCAGTGAGCTTGAAAGAGGGGGATAACCTGTTTCGTATAGGTGGAGATGAGTTCTGTATCATTTCTAGTATTACAAACCATGAAGCCCTAGAACGATACTTACAATGTATTCTAAGAACAGTGAGCCAGTCTCATTTTGAGCACAAAGGTCGACAGCTCAGTTGTACTTTGAGTATTGGTGCTGCTATTTACGCTAATGAAAACACGGAAGAGATTCTGCAAAAAACAGACAGTATGCTCTATCAAAGTAAGTCGAATGGCCGAAATCGAGTGACAATTGCAGGCTAAATGAGCACTTGATACAACTAGGGTCGAGTTCTGTATTGGGCTCATGTACAATTTCACAAAATTTTTGACGAGAGAATTAGGCGACGTATGAATCACAATCGAGTTGTGTGTTTCGATTTGGAAATGTGCTGTTGGAGCGAAGACGGTGTGGGAACAACAGGAGAGATCATTGAAGTTGGTCTTGCTGAGATTGATCTAGCATCCGGTACTATCGTGAAGCGAGCACAATACTACGTTAAGCCAGAGAAAGACGAAGTCTCTCTATTCTGTGCCGAGTTAACGGGCATTACACCTCGTAAAATCGAAAAGCAGGGTCGCCCATTAGAGTCTGTCATCAAGTCGATGATTAAGAACTTTGGTGGTCCCAAAAAAATCTACGCAGCGTGGGGACGTGACGACCTTATCTTACACAAAGAGTGTATTGAAAAAGGCATCGAGCCTCCGTTTAGCGAGTTCTTAAACATCGCAACGCTTTACCGTGTTCAGAATCGCTTGAAAGACAAACGCATTGGTCACCGCGCTGCTCAAGAAGCCAAAAATATTGAGTGGGAAGGTCGTCAGCACTCGGGTTATGTCGATGCTTATAATCTTGCGAAACTCACATTAACTATGTTGTAGCTAAATTTTTAGCTCCTCTCAGCCCTGTTTAGTCAGCTTTCAGTTTACCGATTCAAAAAAGCGACCGGTTTCTTAACCCGTCGCTTTTATTTATTTCAGTTTCCAATTCATTATTTCAGGCACTAATTTTCGCCTAAAACACTTAACTTACTCTTGATGAAGTCACAGTGGTCGACGTAGAGCAGTTCTGCTGTTTTGCGGATCACAGAATCTTCGATAGGGTCAATTTCCCCGTCGGCATGCGCTACTTCCCACATCGCTTTGATTAAGTCGATTCGCACTGGCTGAGATAGGTCTCTGAGTTGCGATGTAAAGTCATACAGCGATACTGATTGCTCTACTTTCGGCTCTGCTTGCGCGAGCAGTACCTTTGCTTGTTCTTCATCTAAATCCAGCAAACGCTGCAGAAGCTGTAGCTTAGCGACTCTTTCTGATTCATTGATCTGATGGTCGGCACCCGCGACTTCACACAACAAACTCGCGATGGCGATATTAGGTGATGTGCCTTGGTTTTTGCTTAGGTCCTGGCCTTCAATCAATTGTTTAAACATTGATGTGAGAGAATTGAACATAACGAGCTCCAGTTAAAATTTGTATCGAGTTCCGTAACGCTGATAGCTATCAACTATAACCATAAGCATAACTATTGGGTCTACAGAGTGTGATCGCAAGCGTCTTTACTAAAAACTGACATTACGGATACGCGAGCGATAAGGAGCATTTTATCAATCGGGCTCTGGGAAACGGGTAATTTTACCGTCGCCACTGAGTGTCGTGATCGATTGCGGTTTCCCATCAGTGTCTAGCCTCAATTCTCCAATCGCACTGCGGTTTGAAAGGCGATAGAAGGTCTGATTGTCGGGGCTTCGCTTTTCGATCTTCAAGCGTTTACGCTTGGTGAAGTAGTTCAAAACTGAGCGAGGGCTGTATAACAGACGGTCCCATACATCGCAGAATTTAAGCAGCGGAGCAGGGAACTGATTTTTAATACCACTGCAGGTGATTTGATAGATGTTCGGGCTGTTGCGACGATACCTAAGCTTGATATCGTAAGCAAAGGAGTAGTGAACGTCACCAGAAAGCACCACGAAATTGGTCGGTGTTTTGGTATGGGTAAAGATGCTGATCAGCGTATTAGCACTGCCCGGATGCGCCATCCAGTTTTCAGCGTCAATCACCAATGGCTTACCGATTGTGGTCGCCATTTTTTGCAGTGTTTCAATAAACTTCACGCCAAACATCGGTGCAGCAGAAACGATCACTACTTTATCTTGATGCAGTAACTGGTGCTGAAACTCAATTAAGGCTTCCCAGTCCATCAAACCTGAAGGCTTATTCATGCGCGACTCGGAACGCCAACGACGCGTTCGAGTATCTAACACAATGACTTTGGGTGAAGTATCTATTGTGTAATGCCACTCTTCAAAGCGACTCAGCATCTCAATAAAGGCTTGATGCTTATCTGGCTCGATATTGCTAACAGAGTGAATAGTATTGCTATCATCGGCTTCATTATGCGCTTGTTTAGTAATGCGCGGTTGAGCGACAAAAAGCTGTTTTGCTTGCTCGATAAACGTTTCGTCGAAGCTCTCCGGTTTGTTACCCCAACCCTGACACATCCAGTAAGCCGCAAGGCCGTTACCTATCACTTGAGTGGCGAACTGGTTTTGGTCGACAGCATGCTCCCAACCCACAGTAAGGTTCCAATCATCGGTAACATCGTGATCATCGAAGATCATGTAAGTTGGAATATGCGCGAACAGACGTTGTACTTGCGGTAAGCCAGCAATGAAATCATCCATAATGACGCTTTCATCCCGCCACTGTTGCTGCTCAGTCGGTGTTAATTGGCGTCCACCTTGCGTGAAGTTATTCTCAATTAAACGCTCTCGATTGACGCATTGCCACAGTGTTGGAGACCAAACCAACAAGTACATCGCGATAAACTCAGACAGCGTGACCAAGTGGTTTTCACAATCGGTAGAACTAAATATCGGCACGCCACGATTCAGGAAGAACTTATCGAGCGTGGATTCTGAAGCGGTGTGGTGCGGTAAATAGTGATGACGCTGATATAAGTGATATTCACTGCTATACAGCGCGTCACTGCTGTTGATTTGCTTAATTTGCGAGTCAGTCGGTAAGCTCTCACCTACAAGGCCAAGCAGTTGAATCACCTGCTGAATAGCATCAAGTGTTGGCCCTGCCACATGGTCGGCGTAAATCTGGTCGCCGCTCATCATCAGCATGTCAGGTCTTTCAGCGACGGTTTGATCGGCCATCTTGTTATCGGCTGCAACTAGGCTGTCTTTGCTTGGATGATGCGGGTTGCGGCAAGAGCCATGAAGAATGTAATCAGCTGAGGTCGATATCTTAAACTCAACGCGAGATTTACCGTTGTAAACAAGGTGAGGGGCGAGCTCTTTTAGTGAACCTGACTCTGTGTGAATGTCATATTCAAGCAGCGTATTAGTCGGAAACTCACCTTGTAAGCGAATTAGCGTTATCCACGCATGTGTACCGATTTGAATCGAATCATGTTCTTCAAGCGATGAGGTATAAAACGGCTGGTCTTGTGCTGCTTCAGAATCGTCTATTTCTTGAGTATGAAGCTCGGCTCTGCCTGTAAGAGGCGAGCTGGTGGCTAACCAAAGTACCACTTCAGTCGCGGTGGTTTTTCTTAAAATGGGTCCGGCGAGTAACAGGGGAAGAGATGATGTCGTAGAGGGTTTCAATACGGTACCTAAAATCGTTGGTGGCTAGTCGTCGTGGTGTTCTTTTGTTTCGATCTTATTTGTGTCTGGCTTTGTGGTTTCAAGCGTTGATGCTTCAAGTTCTACTGAGTCAGATTCTGTTGTTTTAAACTCTGCAATCTCAGGCTCTGCCATTTCAGATTCTGTTGATTCAAGAACTTCGATAACTTCTGAGCTAGAAAGTTCATGGCCCATTAGAAATATTGCCAATAGGGCATCGGCTTTGGTCTTGGTATCGGAAGGCTCGTCTAATAACAGTTCGAGCTTTTCTCGAATCATAGCAATCTCGTGCTCAACAAAGCCACGGCCTTCTTCATCCCCTTGATTGTCTTCAGGGGCATTATCGAATTCAAGAAATAGCATGTCACCGTCTAGGTTGGTATCCACCAAACGCTCAGGCAACCACGCCTCACCCATAACAATATCTGGATCGGAATCTTTGGGTAAGTGATCTATAATGTTTTGTAATTCGGAGACTTTCACAATACTTTCATTTAACCGAGAATATTCTACATTGTAACGGTCAATGCCGAGCAAACCTAAAAATAGTTAGCCGTCATGGTTAATAAATGTCTAATCAGTAAAACAATATTTTTTTCAAAGAGTAATTACACAAGAATGAAGCTCAAATATTTACCGACTCTTCCTTCATCTGGATTGGTTTTACTAGGTAGCGCTTTCCTAAGTGGCATTTTCGTAAGTGCTAATGCGTGGGCCGCTGAAGAGCAAGAGTGGGGCATCGCTGCAATGTTCCGTACAGCAAGCATCCCTTATGACACGTCTGGTGGCGACCAATCGGTTAGCTCATTCGTACCGATGCTGTTTTTCAAGAACGATTATGTGTTTATTGACGGTACTGAGATGGGGGTATACCTCTATCAAACTGACGATGAGAAGTGGTCTTTCAATGCTATCTCTCGCATGCGCTTTATTGATATTCCTGCATCTGAGCAGAACGCGATTGAAGGCGATACGGCGGACTTTGGTGCTCAACTGACCTACCAACTTGATGATTCTTGGTCTGTCGAGACGGAGTTAATGAGCGACAGTGAATACAACTTCCACGGTAACTTACGAGCTAAAGCCAAGTATGAAACTGGAGATTGGGAGTTTTACCCGAGCGCGACGCTGCGTTATAAAAGTGCTGATTTCAACAGTGAGTATTACTCCGCATCTAATGAAACCATTGGTGCTGGTGTTGACTTAAATGTTGGTGTTGAAACGCGTTACCATGTGGTTTCTAACTTGTACTTATTGGGTTCAACCAGTGTGACTCGATTGGACGATAACGCTTACGATTCTTCGATTGTTGAAGACCGTTATCAGGGGGAATTGTACCTTGGCTTTGGTTTCTTTAACGACAAAGAGAAAGCGCCAAAACCTAAACTGAGCAATGCGCCTTACTTACGTGTCGCACACGGCTGGGGAACGCCATCCAATATTGGTGACATCATGAAGTTCAATAGAGAAAAAGACGAATACAACAACCAGTTGACCTCGTTCTTCTATGGACACCCATTAACTGATGAGATCTTCGGCTTGCCATTGGATATCTATTTGACCCCAGGTATTGCCCACCACTGGAGCTCAGACGTTCAATCAAGCAGCACCGAATACATTATCGCAATCAAAGCGTATTACACCTTTGATTGGCCAACTCAGTGGCGTGTTGGTGTGGCAGAAGGTATGTCTTACATCGATTCGATTACCTACATCGAAGGCTCTGAGATGGAGCGTAAAGGCTACACAGCAAGCCATCTATTGAACTACTTAGACTTCTCATTCGATGTCAACGTTGGCGACTTGATTGGTAAGAATGACTTGAACAACTTATGGTTCGGTTATTCATTGCATCACCGTTCTGCAATCTTTGAAAAATCCTCTCAGTATGGTCGTATCAAAGGCGGTAGTAACTACAACACGGTTTACTTCCAATATGAGTTTTAAGCGCAGTTTTTAACGTTAGCTTTAAACCAGAGTTGACTAAGTACGAATTACATTTGACCGCGCTTTCATAGCTCCTGCGAGTGTTAGCGAGATTAATCAGCCTGATAGCTAAAGGTTTTCCCTTTGCTGTCAGGCTTTTTTGTTTGAGACTTGTGATATAATCGCGCGAGTTTAATAAGTACAAGAATAGGACACGCTTTGACTTCGTCTCCGGAAAAAGCAGATAACAACAAGAATGCAGCACAGCCAAGTTCTTCACAGAGCAAAGCGAAACCAAACCAAGCTGCATCGAAAAAATCTGCTGAACAATCAGCGACAAACAACAAATCATCTCAGAATAGCCCAGCCTCTCTTCGTAAAGCGCTCAACGAATGTATGATGCGCGATCGCTTCCGTTTGAGTAAGCGAATTGCTGGTGCGAGTAAAATTAAGAACGAACAAGCTAAGCACGCTGTCTTTGATGAGATTGCGTTAGACATTGCTAAGTCAATGATGACGGCAACTCAGCGCGCGGCACAGAAACCAACGATTGAATACCCAGAAATTCTCCCGGTTAGCCAAAAGCGCGAAGACATCGCGAAAGCCATCGCTGAAAACCAAGTGGTTATCGTGGCGGGTGAAACGGGTTCGGGTAAAACCACTCAGCTACCAAAAATCTGTTCTGAGCTTGGCCGCGGCCGCTTTGGCTTAATTGGTCACACTCAGCCCCGTCGTCTTGCGGCGCGTTCGGTTGCGAACCGTATTGCTGAAGAGATGGAAACACAGCTGGGTGAGTTCGTTGGTTATAAGGTTCGATTCAACGACCAGATTTCTGACAATACCCAAATCAAACTGATGACCGACGGTATTCTACTGGCGGAGATTCAACACGACCGTTTCTTAAATCAGTACGACACCATCATTATCGATGAAGCGCACGAACGTAGCCTGAACATCGATTTCATCATGGGTTACCTGAAAGAGTTACTGCCAAAGCGTCCTGATCTGAAAGTGATCATCACGTCGGCAACCATCGATCCAGAGCGTTTCTCTAAGCACTTCAACAATGCACCGATCATTGAAGTGTCTGGTCGTACTTACCCAGTTGATACGCGTTACCGCCCATTAGGTGGTGATGAAAGTGATTCAGACCGCGACCAAATCGAAGGCATCTTTGAAGCCGTTGATGAGCTGTGTGATGAAGGCCTTGGCGATATCTTGATCTTCATGAACGGTGAGCGAGAAATTCGTGATACCGCAGATGCATTAAGTAAACGCAACCTTCGTGATACCGAAATTGTCCCGCTTTACGCGCGTCTATCGGCGGGTGAGCAGAACCGTATCTTCCAGTCTCATACTGGTCGACGCATCGTTCTGGCAACCAACGTGGCAGAAACCTCGTTAACCGTTCCGGGCATCAAGTATGTTATCGACCCGGGTACGGCGCGTATTAGCCGCTACAGCTATCGTACTAAAGTACAACGTCTACCGATTGAGCCAGTGTCTCAAGCGAGTGCAAACCAGCGTAAAGGTCGTTGTGGTCGTGTTGCAGAAGGTATCTGTATTCGTTTGTACTCTGAGGAAGATTTCGAGTCACGCCCAGAGTTTACTGACCCAGAGATTCTTCGTACTAACCTAGCATCGGTTATCCTTCAGATGACAGCGCTAGGCCTAGGCGATATTCAAGCGTTCCCATTTGTTGAAGCGCCCGATAAGCGCAACATTCAAGACGGTGTAAGGCTGCTTGAAGAGCTTGGTGCGATCGCCACCGTTGAACCGTCAGCGAACAAAAACAAGAACCACGGCGACGACAAGAAGAAGCTAACCGCGATTGGTCGTAAGCTGGCAAAACTGCCTATCGATCCACGTTTAGCGCGTATGGTAATTGAAGCGCCACGTAACCGATGCCTACACGAAGTGATGGTGATCGCGTCTGCGTTGTCGATTCAAGATCCGCGTGAGCGTCCATCAGATAAGCAACAATCGTCTGATGACAAGCACAAGCGTTTCTTCGATAAAGAGTCTGACTTCATCACGTTTGTGAACTTATGGGATTACATCAAGCAGCAGCAAAAAGCATTGTCGAGTAACCAGTTCCGCAAACAGTGTAAGCAAGATTACCTCAACTATTTACGTATCCGTGAATGGCAAGATGTGTACTTCCAAATTCACCAAGCAATGCGTGAGCTAGATACTAAGTTGAATACAGAACCGGGCAGCTACGATGGCATTCACATGTCACTGCTATCAGGTCTGCTTTCGCACATTGGTATGAAAGACCAAGAGAAGAATGAGTATCAAGGTGCACGTAATGCACGCTTCCACATCTTCCCTGCGTCTGGCCTATTTAAGAAACAGCCTAAGTGGATCATGTCTGCGGAGCTGGTAGAAACCTCAAAACTTTGGGGCCGTGTTATCGCGAAGATTCAACCTGAATGGATTGAACCGCTAGCGAAACACCTGATTAAACGCAGTTACAGCGAACCACATTGGTCGAAGAAACAAGCAGCGGTAATGGCACACGAAAAAGTGATGCTTTACGGAATCCCAATCGTACCTAAGCGCCTTGTGAACTACGGCGCGATTGATGCAACCGTCAGCCGTGAGTTGTTTGTACGTAGTGCATTAGTAGAAGGTGAGTGGGAAACCAAACACGCTTTCTTCAAGCAGAACCGTAAGCTTCTACAAGAAGTCGAAGAGCTAGAGCATAAATCGCGTCGTCGTGACATCTTGATCGACGATGATGAACTGTTCGATTTCTATGACCAGCGTGTTGGTGAAGAGGCGGTTTCTGGCCGTCACTTTGATACATGGTGGAAGAAGACCAGTCAGAAAACCCCTGAGCTGCTTAACTTTGAAAAATCGATGCTGTTCCGCGGTGATGCTAGCCACGTTACCGATCTGGATTACCCGAACTTCTGGCACCAAAACGGTATCAAGCTCAAGCTGAGTTACCAATTTGAGCCGGGCGACGATAACGATGGTGTAACGGTACACATTCCGCTGCCTATCTTGAACCAGATCGACCAGAACGGTTTTGATTGGCAGATCCCGGGTCTACGTCAAGAGCTAGTAATTAGCTTGATTAAGTCGTTACCTAAAACGCTACGCCGTAACTTTGTACCTGCGCCAAACTACGCAGATGCATTCTTGGCACGTGTGACACCGCTTGAAGCACCGTTACTGGATTCTCTTGAGAAAGAGCTACGCCGCATGACGGGTGTGGAAGTGGTACGTGATGACTGGAAGTTAGACCAGATTCCAGAGCACTTAAAGGTAACATTCCGCGCTGTAGATCATCGCAAGCGTAAGCTGAAAGAACAGAAAGATCTGCATGAGTTGAAAGAGAGCCTGAAAGACAAGGTTCAAGAAACGCTTTCTAAAGTGGCAGACGACGATATCGAGCAGCAGAACCTGCACACGTGGAGCTTTGGTGAATTACCAAAAGTCTACCAACAGAAACGTGGTGGCTACGATGTTAAAGCCTTCCCTGCGCTGGTGGATACCAAAGACAGCGTAGAGATCAAACTGTTCGAAACCGAACAAGAGCAAATCTCGGCAATGAAATCGGGTCAGCGTCGTTTAATCTTGTTGAACGTGCCATCACCGATCAAATACTTGCACTCGAACCTGCCGAACAAATCGAAACTTGGCTTGTACTTCAACCCATACGGACAGGTACTCGATCTTATCGATGACTGTATCGCTTGTGGTATTGATAAGCTGATTGAAGAGAAGGGCGGTTTGGTTTGGGAACCAGAGCAGTTTGAAGCTATGAAAGAACACGTACGTGCAGAGCTGGGTGATACCGTAGTAGAGATTGCTCAACAGGTTGAAACCATCCTAACCACGGCATTCAGCATCAGTAAAAAGCTGAAAGGACGCGTGGATCTTTCTATGGCATTCGCACTTTCTGACATAAAAGCTCAAGTAGAAGGTTTGATTTTTAAGGGTTTTGCCACAGAATGTGGGTGGAAACGCTTGCCGGATATTCTACGCTATATGAGAGCGATTGAACGCCGCATGGAAAAACTGCCAATTGACCCGAACAAAGATCGTCTTCACATGATCAAAGTTGAGTCAGTAATGAATGATTACAAAGAACTGCTGAATAAAATTCCAAAAGGGATCGCGGTTCCAGAAAATGTAAAAGAGGTGCGTTGGATGATAGAAGAGCTTCGTGTAAGCTTCTTCGCACAGCAGCTCGGTACGCCTTACCCAGTATCAGATAAGCGTGTTAAAAACGCGATTGATGCTTGCTAAAGGAATAAAGCTAGACGCAATAGCAAGGTTTGGGTATAAATCTTGCTTATTGCATTACTAATTGAATAGTTATTACATACAGGGCGACTTGGTGGCAATTTATTACCACTCAAGGCCTGCCACTAGGACGAAAAAGGTCGAATATGAAAAAAACGTTATTGGCACTAGCACTACTAGGTGCATCTTCAACAGCAATGGCTGATTCTTGGTTGTACGGCGGTGTAATGGGTGGTCAAAACTCATTCGCTGGTGAAGATGAAAACGCGGTGGGCATCCACGTAGGTACAGGTATCCTTCCACTAATCGGTGTTGAAGCGGGTTACTGGGATCTAGGTTCTTTCGACAACGTTAGCTACGGCAACCGTGCTAAACAAGGTGTTGACGTAAGCACTGCTTACCTAGCGATCAAACCAAGCATCGACTTCGGTCCTCTTCACGTATACGCGAAGGGTGGTCTTCACTCATACGAAGTGAAAGGCGATAACTTCAAGCAAGACGACGTTGATATCATGTACGCTGTAGGCGCTGAATACTTCATCTTCGGTCCACTATCTGTAGGCGCTAGCTACCAAAACTTCAAAATGAAAGATGACGACGCAGGCGTTTTCTCTCTAAACGCAACTATTCACCTACTGTAATCAATCAGTAAAACGATCGTAAATAACGGTCGGATAGTCGTTAAAGAGTTCGTTAGAATTCATAAAAAATGCCAGCTTGATAGCTGGCATTTTTGTATCTGTTAACCGGGTAATTGCAACTCTGTTTTCTTCTAACAGGCAGCGGGTAGACGGTTACTTTTTACTGTTCAGAATACGCTGGATTCTTGGGTTAATCGCTTTGCCGTGCTGGCTTTCGTACTCTTCACGTTTTAAATCGTTTAGGTTTTTCACTGAGTTAGCGGCAAGCAGGAATTGCGGCAACTCCGTTTCCAGCATGCCTTTCTCATCTAAACGTTTTGCTTCCAAGTAGTACTTCTTAAACAGACCATCCAGCTTGTTTTCAGCCGTACGCTTCAAGTCGTACAGTTTGTTTTGGATTAGCCATTTTTCAATGTTGTTAACAGCTGCGCGCGACAATACACGAATACGGCTATCAAGTAACTCTTCTTCAGTTAAAGAATCTTTCAGGATCCACAGCTCACCCATTTGCGGCGGCCAGCTGTTGCCAAGCTGAATACGTTCGTGGCAGTGCATTAAAACGCGGTTAAGGCCGTCTGAATCAACAGAGTTGGCAAACTCAATGAACTTACCGCTTGGCTCACTACCGTACTGATATTCCCACTGCGTTTCGTACACGCTCAAGAAAGAGCCGAACACGTGAATACACCAATCGGTTAGTTCCAGCTCTGCAGGATCTTGATCAACAACAGGTACTTGTTGAGACGCACCAGAATCCGCAGCTTGTGCAGCCGCTACTTTCACTTCGGTACTTTGCGCTTCAATCACTTCAGGTACTAATGGACCTGTAGCGTCAGGTACAACAGGTTGAGCTGGCTCAGAAGGTTGGCTTTTTGCCTTTTTGAATGAGCTGCTGCCTGAAGCGTTCAGATGGGCTAAGCTTTTGTCTATACCCATTTCCTTGAGCTTGTCCTGCATTTCCTGAATATTGAGAGGTCTTCTGCTGTTGTTGTCTTTCATTTTGCTTCTCGTTAACTAGCCAGTACTGCAGCTTGGATTCAATCCGAGATAATGGCATTAATTCATTGGCTTTGGCTTTATACCAGAGGACAAATTTCTTCCATACTAAACTATGGTCACCGGTCAAACCGGAGAATTTAAACGCACGTTCTGCCCATGATGGTATCTCTTCTTCGTTGAGATCATGAGTAGAGACGGTGTTGCTGTTCATTGAGCCTCGACCTTGTGGGCGAGGGGCCTGCTGCATGTGTTGCATTGGTGCCGGAGCAGGCTGAAACTTAGGTGCAGGTGCAGGTGCAGGTGCAGGTGCAGGTGCCGTAGAGTAGACCGGAATACTATTGGTCGGTTGAACCTCAACGTGCGCCGCAGTTTGCTCTTGCTCAATGAGCATTTTGAAAACGTGAATCTCTTTTTTATCCCGATAATCTACTTTTACCTTATCGAGAAAACCTTGGTCGACTAAACACTTAAGACAGTCGGCTAAACCAAACGTAGAGAGAGCACAAAGTTGACCTGCTGTTTGTAGGCACACATTGGTGTAGCCGAATTCGTCAGCACCGTCTGCAAGCATCAATAAAACCAGCTTTTCTGCAGGGCTAGAAGTATTCACTTGCCAAGCTAAATAAGAATATTTGGCGCTCAATATCGTGTTCTCAAAAAAGGTAAGTCGTTGTCACTATTGTAAGTCACCCCTTACCGAATTTATAGCAACTTAACAGAAAACGGCATTAGTAAGCCAAATATTGACCATAAGGAGACGTCTGCCCCATAAAGTAAGCCTACAGTCATTCATTCTTGTGGTTTAAGCTAGGAATCATTGGGCATGAATACGCATAGCAGCTTAAAGTGCCTACATTCTTTGTTAGGTTAAGAATGCCCAATTCGCGTCCACATTCTGTTGGTCACAATACAGGTCTTCTTTTAAAGTCTTCTCTTTAGGTCAACTATTGATGATTTTCTTAGCTATATCCCATTTATTCTCTTTCCATTCACAAAATGTATTTAATTTATAAAACCCCTTGATATGATCAATACTTGCGCTATTATGACGATAAGTCAGAAATGACGAAGCGTCACAAAATGGTTAACTACATGAATTTACTATTCGTGTTAATATATTGGATAGGAGTGTTTTAAATACTGGCGAAGCTTAGATAACGGCTAAGCTCATATACGGACTAAAAAATTATGTTTGGCTTTGGTTGTAAAGGCGATAAACAAGGTATCTTTGGTTGCAAAGGCGTGTTGTCTAAAAAGCAGCAGTCTATTGCAGACCGAGAAGTAGAGTTGATGTTGTTAGCAAAAGATCTGGTTCGAGAACAAGGGTTCGGAAACCTCACGATGGACAAGCTAACGGCAGCGAGCTCTTATTCTAAAGGTACGATATACAATCACTTTTGCAGCAAAGAAGACGTCGTTTTAGCGTTATGTATTCACTCTCTCAAGACAGAAGCAATGATGTTTGCTCGCTCTGGAGAGTTTGAAGGCAACACACGTGAAAAGATCGTCGCATTGCACGTTGCTTACCGAATCTATGCTCGCATGGAACCGGTACTATCAACTTGCGCGATTATGGCGAAAAGCCCATGGGTACTAGAGAAAGCGTCTAGTGCACGCGTCGCCGAGATGAATGAACTGGAAGAGTTGGTGATTGAACAATGCGACTCTATGGTTAACCAAGCGGTAGAAGCGGGTGACCTAAAGTTCTCTTCTGGCGTTGGCTCAGATGCCATCGTTTTTGCTAACTGGTCAATCGCATTTGGTTCAAATGCCTTGTCACAGAACGCATCAAACAGTCATTGTATTAAGCGGTTACAAGACCCGTATTCAGTATTACACAACGCGAACATGATTCTAGACGGCCTAAATTGGCAGCCCCTTTCTAGTGACTGGGATTACCGCAAAACTTGGCGTCGTGTAGAACAAGAACTGTTCAGTGAAGAGATCGCTTACTTAGAGTCTGTAGGTCGATAGCTTCCGTTAAGCCCACACATGTGGGTTTATTAATAACCATTTTTGACGATTCGTCACAAACTTGAGACTGACCGACTGTGGTTGCTGTTTTCTTGAGTGTTTGACTAAGCATTGTGTCTTTTGTCAGCTTCGGCTGGCTTTTTATGACACAAATATGACGAATCGTCACAAATGGAGACTGTGATGAAACATGACAGCCAGAAGCCCACGTTCGATCAGCAAAACCGAGATAACCCTAATGCTGATAGCGCAAACACAGATCTAAACAGTTGGCACTCAATACCTACCAAGCGTTCGTTTATCGTTCTGCTGGTGGTGTTTTCAATCATCATTCTCTCTGCATTAGGGGCTAAGAACCTCTACTTTAGAGGGGACTACAACATCTTCTTCGAAGGCACCAACAAGCAGTTGATGGCGTTCGATGAAATCCAAACCACCTTTGCAAAAACCGACAACCTTGCGATTGTTGTCGCACCTGAAGATGGCAATGTCTTCACCCCTGAAACTCTCACCCTGATTCAAAATCTCACGGTTGATGCGTGGCAGATCCCGTATTCAAGCCGTGTCGATTCCCTTGCTAATTATCAGCACACCGAAGCCATTGAAGATGATCTTTTGGTAGAAGACTTGCTGTATGAAGAGTACGAACACACACCAGAACGCATCGCCAAAGTAAAACAGATCGCCCTTAACGAGCCGTTGGTTAAGAATGCCTTGGTGTCGGCCTCTGGCGATGTGACGATTGTGAACGTCACCGTGCAACTGCCAGAAGTGGACAAAACCGCAGAAGTGCAAGAGGTGATTGCGGCAATCAATACCATGATCGGCAAGTACCAAGCTCAGTATCCTAATGTCGAATTCCATAAAGCGGGCATCATAGCCATGAACAACGCATTTATGACTTCGGCTCAAGAAGACAGCTCAACGCTCGTTCCCTTAATGCTGTTGGTGGTACTGGTGTTCCTGACCTTTATGCTGCGCTCGTTCTTTAGTGTGGTGGCGACGCTCATTGTGATCATCTCTTCGATTGTTGCCACCATGGGATTGTCTGGTTGGGCAGGGATGTTCTTGAGTACCGCAACCGTGAATGTGCCAACCTTGGTTTTAACTTTGGCGGTGGCTGATTGTGTTCACGTGATTGTGACCATGAGACAAGCGATGCAGCGCGGTATGGAGAAAGCACAAGCCATTCAATACAGCATCAAGCTCAATGCGATGCCGATTCTGATCACCTCGGTGACCACTGCGATTGGTTTCCTGATGATGAACATGTCGGACTCACCAGTGCTGCGTGATTTCGGTAACTTATCGGCACTGGGTGTACTTATTGCGTGCTTCTTGTCTGTGACTATGTTGCCAGCGTTGCTAAAACTGCTGCCAGTCAAACGTCTACCTGCCAACCCTAAGGCGGCAGACAAAGTCACCTTCATGGATATGCTGGGCGATTTTGTCGTAACTAACCGTAAAGCACTGCTGCCGATTTCTACGCTAGTGATTGTTGGCGCTGCCGCGTTAATTCCGCTCAACAAAGTCAACGATGAATCGGTGAAGTATTTCGATACCTCAAGTGAATTCAGACAAGCGGCTGACTTCATGGAAGAGACCGTAAGCGGCATGACAACCCTCAGTATCGCAGTGAAAACTAACGAGTCTCAAGCGATTGCTGATCCTGTGTTCTTGCAAGCAATTGGTGACTTTACTAAGTGGCTACGCGTTCAACCAGAAACTGACCATGTGGCAACGCTTTCTGATGTTTATATGCGTTTGAACAAGAATATGCATGCCGACGACGACAGCTACTACAAGCTACCGCTGAACCGTGAACTTGCCGCGCAATATCTGCTGCTTTACGAAATGTCTCTGCCGTACGGCTTGGACTTGAACAACCAGATCAACGTCGATAAATCATCGATCAAAATGGTACTCACCGTCGATAACCTTGGCAGCGTTGAGCTAGTCGAACTCGAAGAGCGCATTTACTCATGGTTTGCAGCCAATGCACCGCAATATGAAGTGGTGGCTTCGAGCCCGTCACTGATGTTTGCTCATATTGGCGAAACCAACATGGCGAGCATGCTATCAACTTTGCCTATCACCCTAGTGCTTATCTCTGGCTTGATGATCTTTGCATTGCGCTCGGTTCGCTTAGGCATGATCAGCCTAGTGCCCAACATTGCGCCTGCGATCATTGGCTTTGGTTTATGGGCGCTTATCTCAGGTGAAATCAACCTCGGTTTGTCAGTCGTGGTCACGCTCACGTTGGGTATCGTGGTTGATGATGCGGTGCACTTCTTGAGTAAATACCAGCGCGCAAGAATCGAAGGGAAATCAGCAGAAGAAGCGGTTCGATACGCTTTCCACACCGTAGGTCGCGCTTTGTGGATCACCACTGTTGTGCTAGTGGCCGGTTTCTCTGTACTGGCGATGTCGAGCTTCAGACTCAACTCCGACATGGGCTTACTCAGCGCGATTGTGATTTTCATTGCGCTGGTGGTCGATTTCATCTTGCTACCAAGCTTACTGATGATCTTCGACAAACAGACCCACTATTCAGCTAAAACTCAGCACGAATCAAAGCCAGATACCAAGTCGCAGCCTAGATCGACAGCCGAACTGACTACTTCGACCAAATAAGGAAACGTCGGCCTGCTGCGGTGGGCTGACTCAAGGAGATATTTATGAAAAGCGTTAAACAAACATTCGCTACTACATTACTTACTGTTAGCTCGTTGGCACTGAGCACATTCGCCGCTTTCCCAGCATTAGCAGACCCAGCGAAAGGCTTAGAAATTGCCGAGCAACGTAAAGCGGTCGATGTCGGGTGGGGCGATTCTGTCGCAACCATGGAAATGCTACTTCGCAACAAACAGGGCGAAAGCAGTACACGTCTGATGCGATTGAAATCTTTGGAAGTCGATGACGATGGCGACAAAGGCTTAACCATTTTTGATGAACCACGCGACGTAAAAGGCACGGCTTTCCTAAACCATTCGCACATCACCAAATCCGATGACCAGTGGTTGTATCTTCCTGCACTCAAGCGTGTAAAACGCATCTCTTCACGCAACAAATCTGGCCCGTTTATGGGCAGTGAATTTGCGTATGAGGACTTAAGCTCGTTTGAACTTGAAAAGTACACCTTCAACTACATTGAAGACGCGAAACTGGAAGGCGTAGACACCTTTGTTTTAGAGCAAGTACCGACCGATAAAAACTCAGGCTACACCATGCAAAAGGTATGGCTAGACCAACAGCACTACCGCCCAATGAAAGTCGAGTTTTACGACCGCAAAGGCGCACTGCTTAAAACTCTATCGTTCCAAGATTACAAACAGTACCTAAACCAATACTGGCGCGCACACACCATGGCGATGCAAAACCATCAAACAGGCAAAAGCACCGTATTAACCACGACAGATTTAGTGTTCCAGACCGGTCTTAAAGACAAGGATTTCCAAAAGAACACACTAAAACGTGCGAAATAAGGCAGGAATATGAAAAGGATTGTGGCAACAGGAACCCAATTATCCTTAACCTTGGCGGCGACCGTCGGGCTTATGCAGGTGTCGTTGCCTTGTGTGGCGGCAGGCTTTAGTCCTGATATCGCAGGGCAGGTTAACCTTGAACATAGGCAGTTCTTTAGCGACGGCTTACAAGGGCAAGACAAAGGACAAAGCTCACTGGTGTTGCAGCCAGAGTTTTACTGGGAGCAACAAGAGGGCAACGGCAGCATTACCTTCACCCCGTTTTATCGCCTAGACAGTGAAGACGATGAACGAACTCATGGTGATATTCGCGAAGCCTTGTATTTAACCTATTGGGATGATTACGAACTGCGAGCGGGTGTTGGAAAGGTATTTTGGGGCGTAACCGAATCGGCGCATTTAGTGGATGTGGTAAACCAGACCGATGCCATTGAATCGGTCGATGGCGAATCCAAGTTAGGTCAGCCTATGGTGCACTTCACCTCGATAAAAGAGTGGGGCACCATAGACGCCATGTTACTGCCGTATTTTCGTGAGCGTACCTTCGCAGGCGAAGACGGTCGATTAAGGCCAACCGTGCCAGTATCGGACGATGCGCTTTACGAATCTTCACGAGAAGAAAAACACGTTGATGTGGCATTGCGTTACAGCCAAATGTACGGTGATTGGGATGTCGGTTTAAGCTACTTAGGCGGCACAAACCGCGACCCTTATTACCGTGTGGAAGGCAATCAACTCAAGCCATACTACGCCCAAATGCAACACTTCGGATTGGATGTTCAAGGCATTATCGGTGACTGGTTATGGAAGCTGGAAAGCATTTATCGCGACAGCTACGACAACCATACCGGCGTGGCGACAGGCTTTGAATACACTTGGGTAGGGGCGCTTGAATCGTACTGGGACATCGGCTTCATCGCTGAATACCTGTATGACAGCCGAGGCAACAATGCCCAAACCATCGGCCAAAATGATGTGTTCCTTGGCGCCCGTTTCGCTTTGAACGATGAAGACGGCACCGAAGTGCTTACTGGTATCACTCAAGACTTAGATAACAGTGATGTCTACAGTGCCAAGCTAGAGGCATCGAGCCGTATTAACAACAATCTCAAGTGGCGACTGAATGCTTGGTTGTTTGAGAACGAAACCCCAGAGGACTTGTTGTTCTTCGCACGCAAGGATGACTTTGTTGAGATGGCGTTGGAATATTATTTCTAGTGTTAGCTTCGTGGGGCGTTCCTGTTGGGGGGGACGTCTCAAATTTAAGATGAGCCATATTTAGAATGTTCAAAGTCGTCTTTTTATAAAGTGGATCAAACAATCGAATAAACCTACAGGTAAAATGGTTATATTTTTTCAGTATCTATAACCTCCGAATATGCATGTAAATTGTGCTGGTGGTATCGGCCTTAAGGGATTTATGAATTCATTTAATTGGGATAAAAACTTTGAAACAGGCATTGGTGTTGTAGATGAACAGCATCAATATCTTGTTGGTATTATCAACCACTACGGAAATCTGTTGTCAGAGAACACTATCTCTATCGACGACATAAACGTCGCTTTACTCGATCTCACATGCTATGCCGAATTTCACTTTAAAGAAGAAGAATCTTTGATGAGAGATTGCGGTGTGTATGAGCGACACATTGAAGAGCATATCAAAGTGCATCGTGTATTTATGCAAGATATCTACAGTATGCAAGCTTTCATCATGGAAGAAGAACAGTCGTCAGCACGGCAGTTACTTGATTTATTGATCCACTGGCTTGCTTACCACATCCTCGGCATCGACCAAAACATGGCGCGACAAATGACCGCGATAGAAGAGGGCGCGACACCTCTGCAAGCCTTTGAAGCGGAAGAAAAGCAGCAAGATTCTGCGACTGTCCCGCTGTTGGCTGCGCTTAACGGCCTGTTTGAACAAGTCTCTGAACGAAACAAACAGTTGTTACGCTTCAACCAGTTACTCGAAGATAAAGTTGAGGAACGTACGGCAGAATTAAAACGAGCGAATAAGAGACTTGAAGAACTGTCATTAACCGACTCTCTTACTAATTTGCATAACCGTCGTAGTGCTTTTAAACAGTTAGCGCTGCATTGGCAAGACTCCAAAGAACTGGGCATGCCTTTAGTGTGTATTATGATTGATGCCGACCACTTCAAGCGCATTAATGACACCAGCGGCCATGATGCAGGCGACTTGGTGCTACAAACCCTCTCGCGTGAACTGAAAAACACGTTCCGTAATGATGATATTGTTTGCCGGTTAGGTGGCGATGAGTTCTTGGTTATTTGCCCAAACACCGACCTTAAAGGTGGGATGTACATCGCGGAAACCGCTCGACAGAAAGTGTCTGAATTAGAGGTTGAAACCAGTCATCAAGTTTGGATTGGCAGTATTAGTGTCGGTGTCGCTGAAATGACCCAAGAATTCGAAACCATGAACGAATTGATTAAAGCGGCGGATGAGTCCGTCTATTTAGCAAAAAACGCAGGGAAGAACAGCGTTTGTTCTATTCAGATCTAGCCTTCAGGTCATTTCCAAATTAAGAAGTGGAACCTGTAATTGTTCCACTTCTTCCTACTCCTCATTAATATCCTGTTAAATTTGCCGTGTTTTTAGGCAATAACTTGTTCTTTTAGCGATTCAATTTGGCATTGGTTGCGTGTTTGATTACTATGTGTAGCTATCTAAAAAAACTAATCATCCGATACGGACACTACCAACTGGTAGATGAGGAAATGATGCAACATCTAGAAGAGATCATTGCTAATGCAACGACTGCTATTGATACAGCAGATTCGTTAGTCGCACTTGATGAAGTGCGAGTTCAGTATTTAGGTAAGAAGGGTGAACTCACTCTTCAACTACAAAGCCTAGGTAAACTTCCACCTGAAGAGCGTCGCACTGCTGGTCAAGAGATCAACAAAGCGAAAGGTGCTGTTCAACAAGCGATCGCAGCTCGCAAAGACGCACTACAACGTGCAGAGCTTGAAGCGAAACTAGCTGAAGAAACTATCGATGTGAGCCTACCAGGTCGTCGCATTGAGAACGGTGGTCTTCACCCAGTTACTCGCACTGTTGAGCGTATCGAACAGTTCTTTGGTGAGCTTGGCTTTAGCACTGAGTCTGGCCCTGAGATCGAAGATGCATTCCACAACTTTGATGCACTAAACATCGCAGACGATCACCCAGCTCGTACTGATCACGATACTTTCTTCTTCAACCCTGATCTAATGCTACGTACGCACACTTCTGGTGTTCAAATCCGTACGATGGAAAACGGCAAACCGCCATTCCGCTTCATTGCTCCGGGTCGTGTTTACCGTAACGACTACGATCAAACTCACACGCCAATGTTCCACCAAGTGGAAGGTATGTTAGTTGATGAGAACGTAAACTTCGCACAACTTAAAGGCATTCTTAACGATTTCCTTTGTAACTTCTTTGAAGAAGAAGTTGAAGTGCGTTTCCGTCCTTCATTCTTCCCGTTCACAGAGCCTTCAGCTGAAGTTGACGTGAAACGTAAAGATGGCAAATGGCTAGAAGTTCTAGGCTGTGGCATGGTTCACCCTAACGTACTTCGCTCTGTTGGCATCGACCCTGAGAAATACTCTGGTTTTGCATTCGGTATGGGTGTAGAGCG
Organism: Vibrio sp. 10N.222.49.C9; assembly: GCF_041474985.1. Taxonomy (NCBI): domain Bacteria; kingdom Pseudomonadati; phylum Pseudomonadota; class Gammaproteobacteria; order Vibrionales; family Vibrionaceae; genus Vibrio; species Vibrio sp. 10N.222.49.C9. The sequence continues at coordinate 107,416 of NZ_JBFRVD010000008.1, forward strand.
TCTAACGATGCTTCGTTACGGCGTAAATGACCTTCGTGCGTTCTTCGAGAACGACCTTCGTTTCCTTAAACAATTCAAGTAATCCGGGGCAGTCGAAACTATGAAATTCAGTGAATCTTGGCTACGCGAGTGGGTTAAACCTGCAATTAACAGCGAAGAGCTAGCTCACCAAATCACTATGGCTGGTTTGGAAGTTGACGATGTAGAACCTGTTGCGGGTGTTTTCACCGGCGTTAAAGTAGGTAAAGTGGTTGAGTGCGGTCAGCACCCAGACGCAGACAAACTACAAGTAACTAAAATTGATATCGGCGAAGAAGAGCTGTTAGACATCGTATGTGGTGCATCTAACTGTCGTCTTGGCCTAACTGTAGCAGTAGCAACAGTTGGCGCAGTACTGCCTGGTAACTTCAAAATCAAGAAAGCAAAACTACGTGGCGTTCCATCGCACGGCATGCTTTGTTCTTTCTCTGAGCTAGGTATCGACGTAGAGTCTGACGGCATCCTTGAGCTACCAGAAGGCACAACGCTAGGCATGGACGTACGTGAGCTTCTTGAGCTTAACGACGTAACTATCGATGTAGACTTAACAGCAAACCGCGCAGACTGCTTCAGCATCCGTGGCCTTGCTCGTGAAGTTGGCGTACTAAACCGCGCAGACGTTACAGAGCCAACAGTTGAAGCTGTTGCAACAAGCATTGAAGACACAGTATCTGTTGAAATTAAAGCAACTGATGCTTGTCCACGTTACCTTGGCCGTGTGGTTAAGAACGTAAACGTGAAAGCGGAAACACCAATCTGGATGCAAGAAAAACTGCGCCGTTGTGGTATCCGTTCAATCGACCCAGTTGTAGACATCACAAACTACGTGATGCTAGAGCAAGGCCAACCAATGCACGCATTTGATCTCGCTAAGATCGAAGGCGGTATCGTGGTTCGTCTAGCAGAGCAGGGCGAAAAGCTAACACTTCTAGATGGCAACGAAGCTGAACTAAACAGCAACACGCTTGTTATCGCTGACCAAAACAAAGCACTAGCAATCGCTGGTATCTTTGGCGGTCAAGATTCAGGTGTTACTACTGAAACGACAGACGTACTTCTTGAAGCAGCATTCTTCGCACCGGATCACATCCGTGGTCGCGCACGTGCTTACGGCCTTCACACTGATTCTTCTCTACGTTTCGAACGTGGTGTTGATTCAACGCTACAAGCAGCAGCTATGGAGCGTGCAACACAGCTTCTAGTTGAAATCTGTGGTGGTGAAGTTGCGCCAGTAAACGGCAGCGAATCTGAAGCCTCACTTCCTAAAGCAAACGTAGTTGCTCTACGTCGCGCTAAGTTAGACAGCCTACTAGGTCACGAAATCCCATCTACAGACGTAGTGGAAATTCTTACTCGCCTAGGTTGTGAAGTTGAGACTACGGACGCAGGTTGGACGGCAACGTCTCCATCTTGGCGTTTTGATATCGCAATCGAGCAAGACCTAATTGAAGAAGTAGGTCGTATCTACGGTTACGATAATATTCCAAACCAAGCGCCTAAAGCGGCACTTAAAATGAATGACCACAAAGAAGCTAACCAACCGCTTAAGCGCGTTCGTGACCTTCTTGTAGACCGTGGCTACCACGAAGCAATCACATACAGCTTCGTAGAACCAGAACAGCAAAAGCTTGTTGTACCTGGTGTTGAGCCGCTAATCCTGCCATTCCCAATCTCTGCGGACATGTCAGCAATGCGTCTTGGCCTAATCCAAGGTCTTCTAAACACAGTTGTTCACAACCAGAAGCGTCAACAGTCTCGCGTTCGTCTATTCGAATCAGGCCTACGTTTCATCCCTGAAGCAACTGCTGAAAACGGCATGCGCCAAGAAATGATGCTTGCGGGCGTTATCTCTGGTACTCGTGGCGAAGAGCACTGGGACATTGCAACTAACACTGTAGATTTCTTCGATCTTAAAGGTGACCTAGAAGCAGTTCTTGAGCTTTCAGCAAACGAAATCGCATACAGCTTCAAAGCAGCGAAGCACCCAGCACTTCACCCAGGTCAAACTGCGGCTATCGTAGTAGACGGCAAAGAAGTGGGTATCATTGGTACTGTTCACCCAGAACTAGAGCGTAAGTTTGGTCTTAACGGCCGTACTATCGTATTCGAAATCGAATGGGCAGCTATCAACACTCGCGTGCTTCCAGAAGCAGTAGCTGTATCTAAGTTCCCTGCAAACCGTCGTGATATCGCCGTTGTTGTTGACGAAGCAGTAGCTTCTGGCGACATCGTAGAAGCGTGTATCGCAGCTGGTGGTGAATTCCTAACAGGCGCTAAACTGTTCGACGTATACGTTGGTCAAGGCGTTGAAGAAGGTAAGAAGAGCCTAGCTATCGCACTTAGCCTACAGTCTGTAGAGCGCACACTAGAAGATGCAGACATCGCAGGTTCAGTAGATGCTATCGTAGCTTCAATCTCAGAGAAATTCGGCGCAGCACTTCGCGACTAATCTCTTCTGATAGATAGAAAACCAAAGGCCTCGCATTGCGAGGCCTTTTTGTTGTGGATGGATAAGGGGCTAGCTTGTTATTGGACATAAACGATTAGGAGTATGGTTCTAAATTGTTTAAAAAAGGTTGAAAGGCACCTTGAAACTTTGATTATTTGTTATATTAAATAATCACAGAAAACTCTAAGTCGCCAATTTTATCAAATGGATTATTATCAATAGATTTTATTTTATTATCAACAACTAATTGATTCGAAAGAATGACGTCGTCCAATGTTAAGTTAGACAAATAGTTTGCGCTTTTCACTGTATCAAGCACGATTAATAGAAGAGTGTTTACGTAATCTGAAAGGTGGTTTATCGCATAGTGGCTTAAACTATCAGAAAACCCAACATGTACTATATTGTTTCTCTTTTGATATATTCTGTACAGTTGTTTCTCGATATCCTCTCGTGTATAACTAATTCTTTTTCTTATCTCTTTCTTATTGGAAATAATTTTATAAAGAGCGAAAAATCTAAAGTATAAAAATTCTAAATCAATGATTGATTCACAAACCTCTTTAGCACTTGACTCGCAAGTTACGATTTTGTAGAAGTCTTCCAATGAAATTTTCCTGGAAAAAATATCATCATCAATATGATGACGTTCTTTAACCGTATCTGGAATGCTAACCTGATAACTCTCCAGGAGTATAAGAACATATTCTACACGTTGCTTTATTGATTGTATGGCATATAGTTTTGGTAAGAAATTAATTACGGAGGCTATTATACTTTTCTCATCCCCTGAATAAGATAGTGACTCAAGACCAATCCATAAACTTAACAATTTCTGCTCCAAACGTGCAGATTCCTTAACCTGCCTTAAGTTTTTAAGAACACCCTCAATTTTTTTCTGAGAAGAAATTTTAAATCGACTTCTAAAATCATAGTTAACATACTGATTAAATTGACTACTTCTCAAATCGTAAGTTAGTAGGCTGTTTAACAGCCTAACATTAACATCACGTTGGTAAGTATGCCCCTTAGCTTTATAATCAACATAGCAATTATCGTGAATTGATAAGTTAGTCTTAGATAGTAGTGTTTTTAAAAGATCAATTTCGGATTCTATTTTTTCATTAGCTAATAGAGATGCACCAACATAATCTAAAGTATCAATCGATATTTGAAAATAAAAATCTGGAGAGAATTTTGAAAATGTCTTTGTCGATATTGTATAGTGCTTATCAGGAATACTATCTAAGATCTTAATTCCTTTAACTGGAGTGTAGTTCCTAATGGTTTCTTTTTTATTAGTTTTAATGCCAAAAAATACCTTAAACGGTCTAACCTTACAGTCCAAAGAGTTAAAGAAGAAATCAACTTGGTCTTTATATATTCTGTTATTATAATTGGATGCTCTGGTAAGTACTTGTGTCTTATTAAATAAATATGTTGGAGAGTAACCAGAACTTAAAAGAAATGTAACATATGCTCTTGTTAATGAGTATATTTCTTCTGTGATCTTTCCCTTTTTACTTATATCACGATCATCACAAATGGATTCAATTAAGAGTAACTTTATCGTATCAAAGTACAAATCATGCTGCTCAAGAATCCTTTTACATAGGATACTTAATTGAATAATGAGTGATCTAGGAAATTTATCGGCACTAAAGTTTTTGGCACAATCATCGAAAACACCTAAAATGTCACCAAAAATACTTTTGGATACAACGTCACGTTCAAGAGCTAACTTGAGCTCTTTTAATGATGAAGTTAAATACCCTTTGCCCTTGTCATTTTCCTCATAAACTTTAATGTTTTCTAGTACTTCTTTTGCTAAATCAAGTACACCCATCATCTTGGCTTGATGAAAATGTGGTGTTTCCACTGATAGAGATTCAGAAAAGCACTCAAGAAAAAACCTTGCTCTCCAATCAGGGAAAGGTAGTCTATCCCATGCTTCTTGTTTTAGGATTTTCAATGTAAACCTCAAAAATTTAATACTCGGGCGACTAGCCCTATAGCTTCATTTCTATGCTGCCATTTTGCATTTTTATCAATCAGTTACAACAAAATCATTGTGATTTAGATAAAATAAATCACTGAAAAAGCTAAAATTACGTGTCAAACCTATTTCCAATACATATGCTCACTAATGTCTATAGTGCTAATTCAACATGAAAATTATGAGTATATGTGATGGGGCTATTTCAATAGGATTGGCTCACAGAGTGTTTTTCGGCCATATGAACTGTGTACCGATGTGATCCTAAGAAAGTTTAGGAAACTTTTGAGTTAGTAAGTGCTACGTGTAAAAATTTATCCTGTGAAGGTTTCGGACATAAATGTGCTTAAGGAGCTCTAACATTAGCTGTTAATGAATAACTTTACATAAGGAAAATTTGCCAATTAGTACTTATTCGTATAGTACGCACTTTGTCTGATTATGTTTAAAGGAAAAGAGCCGAACCTAGAAATGGGTTCGGCTTTTATCATCTACATTGTTTTATCCGACAGAAAAGCCATCAAGTATTTCTGTTATTTCTCTGAATATATTTTGGCTTACTTCTCCATAAGAGTTTGTGAGCACCTTTTTATCCTTGATCATAATTTCTAATTCTCCTTCGGTACATAGACTAGCTTCTATTAGATAAGCCAATGCTTGTGATGCTCTGTCTAGAGAGTCAGTAGTTATACCAAGTGATTCATGGACTTCTTCTGCCGTAATTTTCTTATTTAACAAACCTCGTAATACTAATGGATCTGCGACCTTTAGATAGCAAACACAACACATAGCTAAGTGGTCATTGTGATCACCTAGTAATGCATGTGTATTTTCAAAAACTGCAAAATAGGTAAGCATGCGCTCAATTTCCCTAAAAGATGTTGAGTTTTGCTTTATTAATGTTTTGAACAAGCGGCTGACAGTAGCGGGCCCACTGAATAGTTGTGAGTTCATTTTAAGTGCTGCATGATTTAAAAATATGCCAGTGTGGTCTGAAATTCCATGAGACTTCATGTTTGGCAGGGTTAACCATACATTTATAAATTTTTGAAGATAAAGTGAAGCGTTTATCCCATTACCATAGCGTGACTTGACCGATTCTTGTAACTGTTCGCGGTTCATGACTAATACAAAAGTTAAACCTGGAACTGAGAAGAGGTGTTTAATCTTTTCAAGTATTTCCAATGCAAAATCGGGTCTACAGCGATCTAATTCGTCTATGACAAAAACTAGCTTGTTGTTAATAGTATGCTCGGCTACTACTTTCTCTAAGTATTTCTTGAATTCGTTAAGTGCGTTTTTATCAGCTTTAGAGCTTTCGAATTTATCAGCAATTACACTATCAACTTGATCTGAGAGTAGTGTTGAAATTTCCTTTTCTGCGCTGTCTAAAGCAGAGCCATCAATTACTCCTGCTGTAGCGACCTTTACTCCTGTTCTAATTACTCCACGACTAAAAGCTTTAAAAACGTTTGATGCTTTTTCTTTGAAGTCGTTCTTACTTTCTTCATCGCCGTCTTCGAACAGGTCGTAAACTTCAGACGCAAGAGCTAAAAATGGGTCACTTTGATAGTCGTTTTGAAACGCGTCAAAATAAATAGTCTTTAACCGTGGTTCATGAGTATTGTTGTGTGAGTGCCACATCTTAATAAATGTTGTTTTACCTGACCCCCAACTAGAGTCTAATGCAAAAACTAAGTTTTCTTCTGCATTGAGAATGAAGTTAGTTAATTGTTGTCCATACTTAGCCCTTCTGAATATATCTTTCTCAGGGTTAAAGCCTTCGTCCTTTGTTATCTCTAATTCTGGTAAAGATAGTCGCATTTTGTTACCTAATAGCCTTATGTAATTTGTTGATTATACAATTCGTTGCTCTATTAGAGAAGCAACATAAATGCGTTAAGTTGGTCGAATTTACCCCCGTTATATAACACGGTGATTTACAACGAACAGCATTAGAGAAATGGACAACTTTTAGTGGGGCAAAGGCTCTTGAACAGAATGCGAATGAGTAAAAGGTCTAAGCGACTTTAGGACAAAAATGTGGTGGTCGAGCCACGACAACAAAAGAGTTTTGTATCTTAATCACCCTTGACCTGTCTACAACTTCACACTTTATAGTGGCTATATTGATTGCGAGGGGCGCTTTCTGTGTTCCCTTTAAAGTAAGTAGAGAGACACTATGCAACGTTTAATTCTAAACATCACACTCTTGGTATTTATCGCTCTTGGTAGCATGAATGCCATGGCTCATGATTCAACGGTTAAGTACCGTATCGCGGTATCTCACGATGGTGAGCAAATTGCGTATGGCAGAAGTGGAAGCTGGGAGACGGCGCTGATCTTCATTCACGGCTGGAGCCTAGACAGCAGGCTATGGCAAAACCAAGTGAGTGAGGGCTTTTAACGTGCAGTACAGATCCTGAAACGACTAGGGCAGATGTACGTGAGAATAGGCTGATAATCCCCTCCTAACCTCCCCTTGGTTTACATCTCCAATCTCTTGTTGGCAACGATAAAGGGGAGGAACTGAATACCGATCGTGACAAGTGCTGCTATATGTTCAGCGACAAAGAATGTTCTCCCCCTCATTCTTGTGTCTCAAGAGATCGGGTCACTCCATTCGAGGGGGAGCTAGAGGGGGAGGCTTTGGCTTACTAGAACCATTCCACAATGTTGATGAAAGCGGTGAAGTCAGTGAAGTAGGGCGCTGTAGTTGTTAAATGGTGGATGTAATCATTCTATAGATAAAACTAAGGCCTCGCGTGTGCGAGGCCTTTTTGTTAGTCGGAGGTTTTGCTAGCTGCATTCATTTCAATTTGCGAGTCATACCCGCGTCTTTCACTCGTTTCTGGTCCTTAAACGACGGCCTCATAGTTATATAAATGCTCTATCAACCACCTCTAGATACGTAATTAGTACCACTGTTATTAGTAAGGGCTGACCGAATCTAGTGGTGCTTTCTAATGATAATAATTTTAACTATGTGTTTAGGACGTCCTGCTATGGCTAAGAAAATAATATTCATTCATGGTCGCGCTCAAAAGCCCGATAAAGCTCCCCTTCAAGCACTCTGGTACGAGGCTATAGAACATGGCTTGCAGCGAGATTGTGGATACTCAAGTTCATTACAAGCTTTTAAAGATGTCGATAAACGGTTTGTCTATTACGGTGAACTATCAAACACATTGTTAGACAAACCAACGGAAGACCCTGCAAGTCGTCAGCAAGCGTTGTCTGAACTCAAAAAGTACAAGACAAGCCAGTTCAATAAAACAACGTATAACAAGGTATCTAAAATTGGTTTTCTGAAAGAGGCGTTAGCAGATACTTTTTCATCAATATTTGGAAAGCTGGGTGTGGCTGAGACACTCATAACAAAGGTCGCGCCGGATATGGCGCATTATTGGTATGAAGATACCTATTTCGGTAGCGATGTCAGGCATAGGCTAATGGTTGAGCTGAAGGAAGCGCTTGATAACCAGGATGACGTGATGATTGTATCGCACAGTCTTGGGTCGATGATCAGTTATGACGTGTTATGGAAGTTGTCTCATTACGGAGAGTATAGGCATGACTATGGTGCAAACAAGAAGGTCAACTTATTGCTTACGCTCGGGTCCCCGTTAGGCGATGAAAACGTAAAAGATAGGCTAAAAGGGAGCCGCTTGAAAGATGAGAAGAAGTACCCGTTAAACATTCAGCAATGGATAAACATATCGGCAGAAGATGATTTTATCTCTCATGACAGCAAAATTAAAAATGACTTCAAGGATATGCTCAAACTGGATCTAATACCCGGTGGAATGAAAGATATCCACCCGATTTATAACCTCAATATTCGCAACGGGAAAAGCAATCCACATGCTTCCATCGGTTATCTCATTAACCCTAAATTCATCACAGTACTGGACGAATGGCTCTCGAGTTGATTTGGTTTACCATCGTAGATTGCTTCGGTGCTCGTTCATTGAAACTTAGATAAAACAAGGCCTCGCGTGTGCGAGGCCTTAGTTGTTTGTGGGGGAATTAAAAGTAGGGGTGTGAACACAGAATTGGACAAAAATGGCGAGGTTAAATGTACTCATGATTCAGAAAAAAATAACGAAGTCTAACCTATCCATTACTACGAAATTACAGCTTTACGATGCCACGAGTCACTTTAATGCCACCAATTAAAGTAGAACCACCGTAGTCTTTCGCTAATCTTAATAAAGTGTCATGAAATCCATGATTTGGGAAAGCTTGTTCTACTTCTGCAATCATGGACTTAGGGAGCCCTTTTTTAACCATTCCTTTTGATGCATCAATCCAGTCCGCTTTTCGACAAGCTTCTATAACTTTTTCATGTGGACCTTTATACGGTGTGATTTTGTGATGCCAGTGAATAGCGCCTTTTAGAGCATCAGGGTCTAATCCCCAATTTTCCTTTTCATTGTCATTTAATGCCACTGCTTCTGATGGCTCAAGGTAAGCGAGTTCATGGTCAGTCCACAGGCCAATATCATGATAGACAAATGCGGTTTCGACTAACTTTTCAAATTGTTCATCATAATCTAGAAAGTGCATTGCATAAGTGATTGTTCTATAAACATGATTACGATAGCCAAGATAATCTTCCCCAATCAGCTCTTTATAACGCTCAAGTAGTAACTCTACCCGTGGTCTCTCTAGCTTTATTTGAATCTTACTGCCCATGATTATTTCCTTATTAAATCATCCTGTTGTTCATTGAGGAGTTTAGACCAAAAATCGATATTAACGAAAACTCGGGATAATCGCTGGTATGCCCGGTAGAAGGCCAACCAGCGCCATTACACCACTTAGCACAATAAACATAATGCCAGGCAATACCCAGCGGCTCATTTTACTCAGTTCACTACTACGTTCTTTACAACCGACTAAGCCTAAGTTATCTAACAGCATGGTGAGAGCCCAGCCAAATGCAGGGTTAACGAGCGCTGAAGAAAATACAACAATCGCTGCCGACTGTGTGGTTTTTCCTTCACGCGTCATTTCCATTCCAGCTTCTAGCAATGGAACAAATACCCCAACAATCAGCGCCACACACAGTACAGGTTGCCAGATAGCTAAATCCATCGGGTAGCCCCAAACAGCAGCGATAATACAGAACAGAGCTGTGAGCAGCGCGCCGGCAGGAATAGGGCGTTTAGCAATCGCAGCCGGTACGATATAAGTCCCCCATGAAGACGTAAAGTTAGTACCGCCAAGCAGAGAACCGAACGTTTGACGAATTGATGCCGTGGTCATGGTGTCGTCGATGTTCATGTGTACTTTTTCGGTACGTTCTGGGTAGCTGATCTTTTGGAATACTTGATGCCCTAAGAAATCCGGTGACCACATCGCTACGGCTAGAATCGCAAACGGCAATACCACCATGAAGTGTTCAATCGTTGGTAGGCCTAACATCCAACCTGTATTTTCTCCCCACCAATACATAGGGTTCATGTTGGGCAAGCCTGGCTCAGTGTGGAAAGCAAATGGGGCGCCCATGGCAAATGCGATCGTACCACCCAACAAGCAGCTAAGAGGTACTGCTAACCAACGTTTGCGGAAGTGTTCCAGTAGCGCGTACAAGATAATGGTGCAAAAGATCACCACAAACGCGATGTGGCTCATACCGATTCCTTCAGCCCAAGCGAAAAGCTTTTTCACTTGAGAGGCGGTTCCAACAAAGCCGAGGTAGAGCAATAAGCCGCCACACACGCCTTTACTGGTGAGGTTGGCCAACATGCTGCCACCTTTACTGATGGCTAAGATGAGGCCAAAAGCGCCAATCAACAGGCCAAACGCCATCGGGTGTCCACCTGCTGCAACCACAATCGGAATCAAAGGGATAAGTGGGCCGTGGGTCCCTGCGAGGTTTGCAGTCGGCAATAAAAAGCCAGAGAAAATAATAATGAAAACAGAGGCGATGAGCAGTTCATAACGAACGTTTTCTAGAATGAAGTCTTCATTTAATCCGAGAGCCCCAGCAAAGGTGGCTGCAATCGCGCCCACCATAACCACTTTACCAATGGTCGCCGCCATCGCTGGGATGGTGTCTTCTATCTCAAATCGATAATCTTTAAACGGCAAATTTGGACGCCAGCGCTTAGGCGACATGATTTGCAATTCGTGTTCTAGATACTGTTCTCGGGATTCAAACTCTGAGCTTGGTTTATGTTGTTGTTCATAGGTGAGTTCATCCTCATTGGCTTGAGGCTTCTCTGTTTGTATATGTGCGGACTCTAAAGTAGTGCTCATTTTGATTCCTTTCGTTCACACTCTTAGGTGTGTTATTCCAACAAACGTTGTTGACTCACGGTATGAAGTGCAAACAATGCGTCAACTTATAATTAAAAACCCATTAACATTTAGTTGTTAGTACCTTATACCAAACCAAAAAAAACAAATAGACTCAGTCGGTTAGACATTAGTCGTAGAGTCGGACGACTAGTATTAGACCCTGTAGATAGTATGTGTCTGGTTATTTGTAGTCCCTTAATTTCTCCCACGTTCTGCACTTGATAGTGATAGAATCTCCGCATTAGAGTTATCGAGAAACTAGGTATTTATAAACAATGTTTATCCATCACGTAAATGGCATCGACTGGCTGGTAATTACAGCCTTTGAAGAACTGAAAACTATGTTTATCGAAGATGCAGGCCCAATCCCAGCTTGCTTTTCTACCGCCAGCGAGTTGAGCCTGATTGATCAAGCCAAACGCAGTTATGGATTTTTGCCTAAACTCCGCGGTGTGATCACCGATACCGGCACTTTTCAAAGTAGAGATATTGAAGAAGATTTGAACCCACAGCTTGCGTGTATCGTTGAAGGGCGTGGTCGGGTTTTTATCTATCACGGCGACTACGTGGCTTTTGTCGATGACGAGCAAACCTTCATTACCCGTATGGACTGAGAGTGATTCAGTGAGTTGAGATCGGCGAATTGGTAAATCGGCGAGTTAGCCCACCTAGAATTTAAAACTAAAGGATTAATATGATGGCAAAAACGATCTCATTGGTACTTGGCAGTGGTGGCGCAAGAGGCTTGGTTCACGTTGGAGTCATCCGCTGGTTAATTGAGCATGGCTATCAGATAAAATCCATTTCTGGCTGTTCAATTGGCGCACTTATCGGTGGTGTCTACGCTGCGGGCAAGTTGGATGAATTTGAAGAGTGGGTCACCAGTATCGATCAAGGTGATATGGCGATGTTGTTGGACTTTTCATGGCAGTCGAGTGGTATGTTCAAAGGGGACAAGATCATCGACACACTGCGTGGGCTGATCGGCGAGATTTCAATTGAAGATCTGCCTATCCCTTATACCGCAGTTGCTGCCAACGTCGCCGAAGAAAAAGAGGTTTGGCTGCAATCCGGTTCTCTGTTTGATGCCATTCGCGCCTCCATCTCTTTGCCACTGTTCTTCACTCCACATGTCATTAATGGTGAAGTGCTGATTGATGGCGGAGTGCTCAATCCCGTACCGATTGCGCCTACCTTTAGTGATAAGACAGACTTTACTCTGGCTGTGAACTTAGGTGGTGAACCCGAAATGCTTCAACAGGAAGTGATATCGGTTTCCCTACCAACAAAAGAGAGTAACCTGCATGAGAAGGTTGTTCACTTTATCGATAATCTCGGTAACAGTGTAAAAAGTAAAATGAGCTTCAATTTTGCTGCTTACGACATTGCCAACCAAGCGTTTGATGCGATGCAATCGACCATTGCTCGCCAGAAGCTGGCCGCTTATCCCGCCGATATTACGCTTGAGATCCCACGTAATGCTTGTGGCACCTTAGAGTTCGATCGCTCACAAGAGATGATAGACAGAGGTTACCATTTGGCACAGGCTAAACTGGGCAACCGACTTTAATGTATTTTCAGCTGAATGAGGGTATTTATGGAAACTGAACTCAAACTATCTGAACTCAAAGAATTGGTCACAACAAAAGATGTCATCGTGCTCACCAGCATAGAAGAGCCTGCTGTATCTTGGTTGATAGATTGCTATCAAGAGAATGCTGATATCCAAATTATCGAGAACGCACACCAACTAGATACTGAAGCGGTTTTGGCGCAATGTCGAAGCAGCCTGAGTGAAAGTAAAAAGGTAATACTTACCGCGCAGTTTCGTAGCCAACTGCCTATCATCAATATCGCTTCACTGTGTAACGAGAAGCGCAAGTCATTGACCAATATTGAGTTATTAGGCTGGGATGAAGACAAACGCGTTCCTCATTCTTACAGTAGTTTCTAGCTTATATGTGTTGCTAGGTAACTGCAGTTTTTAGGTAACCGACAGCGTCTCTATAACCAGAGCAGTTCAACACAAGGTTGATCAAAGCGGTTAAGTCAGTGTCCGGAATTTGTTGACCACTACAGGGTGGTTGTATCGAATCAGGAGTAGAAAAGTCTCTTGAGATTTTACTTGTCTAAATTGTGCTTAATTATTTGTTCCACCACACCATTCATCGTCCTTGAGCTAATCTCCGGTTTCAAATACAAGGAATGATACTCAACTCCTGTTCGGTCTATATAGGCTGCTTGTAAGCCAGCGGATAGCGCACCATGAGTGTCCCAATCATGAGTAGCGACAAGACGAAGGTTTTCGACAGGCTCTTTTAAAGTTTCGGCTGCAAAGTTATACACATCTGAATTGGGTTTGAAACTGCCTGTTTCTTCAACGGAAATGACGGTGTCGAAATAATCTTCTAAGCCTGAGTTCTTGATTTGAGAAGTGATGAGATCGAGGGATGAGTTGGAAAAAGCGACGGTTTTAAACCCGTTCTCGCGCAATTTGAGCAAAGACGCTTTGATATCTGTGTGCGGTGGTAGATTGGCAAAAGAAGTTAACAAGGCACCTTTGCTTTCCGCCGTTAAATCACACTTGTACCGTTGTGCAATAGCGTTGAGCGCTGCATTCGCTAATTCAGAAAAAGTAGATTTTACGTTTGTTGCGATGCAAACCGTTGAAGAGTGTAAAAGCTTTGAAAACCAAAGTGATAATGCATCCTCCTTTCCAAACACCGCTTTAAATTTAGGCTGTAATGACTCCAAATTTAAAACCGTTTCGTTTATATCAAAAAGTATCACTTCTTTTTTCATGCAAAGCCCCCAGATTTAATTGAATTTTATGCTTACATAATCTGCTCTGACGATATGGTTTTCAACCTCCATTCAAGTAACTAAAGCTTTGCTCTCTAATTTGAAAAGAAGCTGGAATGCGTCAACGACAACCCGCCAACTCAAATCTGGCGTTGCTTTATGAGTATCATGCAACGCCAAATCTGAAACGATTTAGCTTAATTTGCGGCTTCGATGGTGCCTTTGAAAGTGCTGTCTAAAAAGTCATTGATCTCTTGTGAGTGGTAAATTGAGATAATCTTTTTATACGTTTCATTATTTTTGTCTTCTTCTCGCGCCGCAACAACCATCACTGCTAAAGGTGCGTCTTTTTTCTCTAAGTAAATGCCTTGTTTCTTAGGGTCGAGTCCAGCCGACATTACATAGTTCATGGTGATTGCAGCAGCATCTACATCGTCAAGAGAGCGGGGTAGCTGCGCGGCATCCACTTCAACAAATCGAATGTTCTTCGGGTTGCTAACAATATCGTTTAAAGACGCGTTGAAACCAGCGTTGTCTTTTAATGAGATCAGCCCTGCATCTTCAAGCAGTAATAGTCCACGCCCGCCATTCGTTGGATCGTTTGGAATCGCGATTCGAGCGTTTTCGGGAATAGAATCAAGCGAAGTGTACTTGTTCGAGTAAACGCCCATACGCATCAAAATTGAACGTCCGATAGAAACTAACTGGCTATCGTGATTGGCATTAAAGTTATCGAGGAATGGCTGATGCTGGTAACTGTTCAGTTGGATACTTCCATCATCTAATGCTGCGTTAGGGGTGATATAGTCTGAGAACTCGACGAGTTCAATGTTTATCCCTTGCTTTGCTGCTTCTTTGGCAACAGCTTGTACAACTTGTGCATGTGGGCCAACTGTCGCCCCAATCTTGATGACAGCCTCGTCTTTTTTTCCACATCCTGTTACACCGAATACGAAAGCTAATGCCAACAGGGATGCTGTGATTTTTTTGTAGCTGTTCATGATAACTCCATTTAATAAATAAAAGACATGTAGACGTCTAGCTATCTATATTATCTATTTGCGCGATCGGGTCAATAGGTTTGTTTGAAGCGAAGTTACATTGATGAGCGGTTAAGTCAGTGAATCAACGAGGCTTCTGTACGTGAGACTCGACCGACAATCCCCTTCTAACCCCCTTGGTTTACATCTCAAACCTATTGTTGGTAATGGGAAAAGGGAGGAACTGATTACCGACCAACAAAGGCCTCGCGAGTGCGAGGCCTTTTGGGTTTTGTAGGGAATAGGGCAGTCACTCGGAATCTAAAGAAAACGGGTTCAGTAAAGCTAACTATTAAGAAAGCTTTTGGTTAAAGAACTCAAGTGTACGTTTCCAAGCTAACTCTGCTTCTTCTTCAGCATAGCGGCCAGTTGAATCGTTATGGAAGCCATGGTTCACGCCGTCATAGATGTAAGCTGTGTAGTCTGCTTCGTTCTCTTTGAGTTCGGCTTCATAATCTGGCCAAGTCGCATTCACGCGTTTATCGATTCCCGCAAATTGGATGAGCAAGGGGCCTTTTACATTTTTTCTTAAATCTGGTGCGGCAGGAGTACCATAAAATGGAACGCCTGCATCGAGTTGCTCTGGCATGACAGCGGCCAACATATTCACGATATAGCCACCGAAGCAGAAACCGACTGCGCCTAGCTTACCGTTACTTTTTTCATGGGACTTCAAGAAGTTTGCCGCTGCGATAAAGTCTTCTTCGATTTTCTCTTTTGATAGCGACTTCTGCATCGTTCGACCTTCATCATCATTACCTGGATACCCGCCAAGCGAATAGAGTGCATCAGGTGCAAACGCAATAAACCCCGCCGCTGCGAGTCGTCTTGCCACATCCTTTATGTATGGATTGAGGCCTCTATTTTCATGAATGACCAATACAACAGGCGCATTGCCCTCTAACTCTTTGGGTACAACCAAGTAACCATAGCCTTCGCCGTGTCCTTTAGGTGAAGGAAACTTCTCGTAGGTTGCTTTGATGGAAGGGTCATTGAAAGAGACTTGCTCTGCCTGCGCATAATTAGGAATCAGTGCAGAAGTTAGCGTCGTCATGGTTAAGCCAAGTACAGCTAGCCCAGATAGACGAGCCATAAACTCTCTGCGATCAATCAGGCCGTGTGCATATTCGTCGTACCAATCAAATGCTTCTTGAGGGATAGATCGAGTCGGCGTTGATTGAGATTCGGTATTTGGATTCATAACTTTTCCTTGTTGTGAGTTGTTTGACCAATCAACTATAGTGGAAAATTTGATATAATTGAACGATCGCTCAATAACTTTTGAGCTATTTGTTATATCAAAGTACAAAAATTAGATGACAGTCCGATAAAACGATCACTTCGAATCGATTTCCATCGCTTTGGTTTGTTTTACGGAGCAATTCAATACAAGGTTGATTTGAGGGTTAAGTCAGTGAAGTCGGGTGTGATGATTGTTTGTTTTTAGGGAGGCTCTAAATCGAAGTTGGGCACATTAGAGCTAGGCTTATTTTCCGCAGACATGGACAAGTAAGTTTCAATGCAAAACGCTTGATTTTACTCTGGTATAATCTTTCTCATAGGGACGACCTTAGCGTTATCAGAACCTTCTTGATGAGAGATAAAATAGATGTTGAAACTTCTGCGTCAGATAAAAAAATGGAAACTTGTAACGTTTGGCTTACTGATGCTCATTGCCGCTTTTTTTATCTACAACCAGTTCGGGAACCGTATGTCCCGTGTCGACGAGGCAAAATTTCTAATCGGCCAACTGAATACTGTTTTGGATGCCGCTGAGCAATATTCTCGTTATAATGGCTCTCTGCCTCCTATTGCTTCCGATACCGATACGAACTTCGGCTACTTAAACATCAATCACTTAATTGCAAATCCGGGCTTATCCACATGGAAAGGGCCGTACCTACCTTATGAAGATACATGGATAGGTGGCGATCAGTACATCGACCACCCAGATTACATAGCAACGCAATTACTGCTTAAGGAAAAGGATAGTCTTTGGATAAGAGGAAGCTCCGAGACAGGTTGCGAATCGTCATCATCCACTTGCTCTGTTGCAGCTTGTATCTGGTTGGTACCAACAAAAGTCGCACAAGAAATTAATAAGATTGTGAACGGCAGTTCGAGTATAGAAAGCTCAGATGCGACAGGAAAAATACGTTACGAAAAAGCTTTTGGTGGCGCTCTTATCTGTATGATTGGAGATGATTATCCAATGCCTTCAGCACAGACAAATTAAGTCGTTTCTAATTACCTCACTGGCAACTTGGTCTTAGTTTTTACCTGACCGAAGGCGAAGCTGGATTCAATAGAAGCAATATTAGGCAGGCGAGTTAGTTGTTTACGGATGAACTGCTCGTAGCTTTTTAGCGATTCACTGACTACATGCAATAGGTAGTCGTGATTGCCCGTCATCAGAAAACACTCTAACACCTCGTCAATAACTTCAATGTGCTGCTCAAAGTCTCGCATGTTCTCTTCTGTCGGCTTTTCAAGTTTCACCAACACAAACACATTGACTGGCAGGCCACACGCTTCTTGGTCGACACTGGCGTGGTAACCACGAATTATCCCTTGTTTCTCTAATGCTCGAACTCGGCGTAAGCAAGGAGAGGGCGACAGTGCTACTCGATCGGCCAACTCTTGATTAGACAGCCGAGCGTTGTTTTGCAGTTCAGCCAGTATTTTCTTGTCGATCTCGTCCATTGGCATAATCCATCAATATTGAATTTAGTTTGGCAATATTATTGCTCAAAGTGTATGTCTTACTTCGCAAATAGCAATTTTTAACATCTGCCCAAAACTAAAATTAAAGAAGGAACAACAAGCATGGAATGACTTAGGAATTATGAATACTTCAACTCAACTTAGCCCGCTGCGTAAAACCACCAAACACGAACAAGCAGAAGCTCTTGCCGTTGAGCAAGCAAAGCATTTTGGTATCGACCCAAATAGCGATTACGGCATCACGCTGATTGAACTGGCGACGACACTGTACCAAGCCAATACCAAGACACACGATCTTTGGGCATTGACGGTTGATGGACTTTCAGAGCTCGATAAAAGTGACCGAATCGCTTGGTTTAACGCCAAACGTTTTTTGTCATTCCAGATCGCTAAGATCCTCGATAATCTGCAAAACCCAATGCGCGCCACTTACCAGTCTATTGCCACCAATAATGGTAATTTTGCGTCTAAAGGTGCGTATCCAATTTTCGATAATGTCGCTGCTATATTTTCTGCAAGCCCTGTGATTACACGTACCGCGACCTATTTGTTTGCGTGTACAGAATGGATTGAAGATGCGTTTAACGGTAAAGAGCCGTTGCACGATATATATTCTCGACTGCTTAACCCTACATCGATTTCACTGGCTAACCATATGGTTGATATCGAGGCAGGCTCTAGAGCCAACGAATACCTCGCATGGAACTTTAACTCGGGTATGGCGGCTATTGATGGGTTGTTGAGCCACTTGCTCGGGCATGAAGACATTGTTTTGGCTTCACGCAATATCTACGGTGGTTCTTACCAGCTGTTGGAAGATTGGTTTGGAAAACCTTCTAATCTGAATGTCGCGGTAGAGTGGGTGGATGGTTACTCCGGTGATGAGTTTGCGACGCGCCTTGATGAGGTTGCTGATAAATACGCAGATCGCATCGCTGCAGGTAAGAAAATCTACGTTTACCTAGAGTCACCGTGTAACCCGCATGGATACGTGTTGGATGTTGCTAGCATCAGTAAAGCTGGTCACTCTCGTGGTTGGGACGTAATTGTTGACTCGACAGTGGGGACTCCATTGCTGCATCCAGTACTAAAACGCGACGATGTGGCTGAAAGACCCGATTATGTGATTCACTCCTACACCAAAGAACTGGCGGGTTCTGGCACCACAACCGCTGGAGTTGTGATTGGCCGCAACGAGACCATGTTTATTCCAAAAGGAGAGGAGGTCACTTTCACCAAGTCCAACGGCGATGAGGTCACCATTCCATGGAACGAAACGCTGTTTTGGAATGTGTACTACATTAAGGGCGCATTCCTAGACGCAGACAAAGCGTTTGAAGTGCTCAATGGTATGAAAACGTATGAGATGCGAGTGGTGCAAAAAACGATTAATACACTGACTCTCGCGAAGATCTTTGATGCTCACCCTGACATCAACGTATCGTGTCCTGCTTTGCCAGACAGTGACAACTATGAACACTGCCAGAACAACATGTACTTGGGTTTGCCAGCGGCGCTTTTCACAATCGATATGGAAGGTAACGGCGATCGTGCGCCAATCAATCGAGATGGATTCAAACAGTTCTTCGACATGCTTGAGCCAGCAATCGGCATGCAAGTGAGCTTAGGGCAAACCAACACCGTGGCGCTGTGCCCAGCCCTGACTACGCATTCAGAACTCAGTGATGAAGCGCTTAATGAAACAGGCATCAAACCGACCACAATGCGTATCTCTATTGGCTTGGAAGATCCGAGAATGTTCATCGCTCATATTGTCGAGGCCGCTAAATTGTCTATCGACCGCAACCACGTAGATTTCTCATCCAGCTTCCCGAGTAGTGACAATATCGATGAAATCTATATGCAAACTTATATGGACGTACACCAGAGGTTTGTGAAAAGCTTGCCGAAGTTCAGTGAGCTGAGTCAGTAACTTAGGTCAGTTAACAAGATTAGTCAGTTAAAGGCCGTCAATAAAAAAGCACCCAGCTGACTCAATAGTCGGTAGGGTGCTTTCTCGATGATCATATTGGTTTACCAAGTCACTTACTATTTAGGCTGGTGGCCTGTCTTCTTCGCAAGTTCTTGCATAGCCTCGGCAAACGTAGTTGTTCCGCCTTTCGCTTTAACCTGAACCACCTTATATCCTTGGCTTTCCAGCGCTTGGCGCTCTTCTAAAACGGCTTTGTCATCTGGTTGACTGCCTTGCACAGGCTGATGAATGTAATACCCTTCTAATTGACCATCTTCGACCAGTTGGTGGTGTTTCAGTGCATTGATATCAAAATTCATAGTAAGTCTTTTCGCTTTAAATGGAGAGTCTCTGTGGCAAAGGCCGTGAGTCTTTATAATTTTATGGTTTGTACAATAGGCATTTTAACCATAAGAAGCTAGTTCAAATTCAGTAATCTAATGGAATGTAACTGGGTACGGCTTACTTCTTCAATCTTTTATTGAGCGTAGGGAAGGAAAGGGGATGAACGGAATTCTAACGTTTCAATACACCCTTATCTGACCTTTTCGCTCAACCATCGAGCGAAATCGGTACAAATCATAAACCTTTCCAAATGTGGAATCCACACTTCTTTTATTGGCTCTATTTTCCAATTGTGAATGGTTATAACCTAGTTTTCGTAGAAAAGAGGATTGAATAAGCCGTGAGCGCGGCGCTTTATAACGAATGAAAACTAGGCACAAACATGAACGAAAATTTTTATAGATACGCAATTTACACTGTTTTTTCAGCGGCAGCATTGTTCTCCGCTTTTTTAGTCACCTCAGATAATGTTTCCCCTTTCACCACTCAAGCGACTTTGTATCGTAACGTGGCGACCATTGCGCCAGAAGTGTCCGGCGTAATTACCGACGTCATGGTTAGTAATGGCGAGTTGGTTGAAAAAGGTCAACCATTATTTGCTATCGATGCCAGTAGCTACCAATTGAAAGTGGCACAAGCGAAAGCCGAACTGCATCAAGCGCGTGACTCTGATTCAGCAAAATGGCAGCAAGTACAGCGTTGGTGGTGACTGAGGTATTTTCACAGCATCCGTTTGTGGTGTGGACCATTAGCCTGTTCTTCTTCGATTTTATGCGTCGTCGAGCTACTACACCGGCAAAGAAAGGTCAAATGTTGATGCCAACTTTCAACTGGATTTTGATTGTCGTGTTTGCTCAGCACACCACCATGGATATGCCGATGCGTATTCATGAAATTTTGTTATCCATGTTGATTACCATGGTAGTAGCAAAAACCATGGTGGCTCTGTTCCCTGTTGAGCAAGGAAGCAAGCCTCCTGTATTTAAAGAACAGCCTGTCACATTTGAGAACAGAGCAATTTCACTCGCGTTGATTGGTCTTGGTTTGGCATTCTTGATGATTGTCGACATCATCTCTGCAACGTTCTGCATGGTGCCAGTGATTGCTGCTGCAACCCAAACCACACACAAAAGCTTTATCGACGTGGTTGACCGCCGTTTTCAAACTCAAGTAGGCGGCTGTGCAGTAGCCGCGGTGTTCACCTTGTTGATGGCAGGGCATCAGTCTACATTCGGTTACTACACCATAGTGTTGGGTTTATTTGCCTTTATGATCACCGCATCAATGGCCAAAGCGAAAGGTTCAGCCAGAGACATTCATGCCGATGCGTTATTGGCGACTATGCTGCCGATTCAGTTGTACATGACCAGTAGCAATTTAGGGTTGGAAAGTACCTTCCTACGCGCTTGGGAGCTGACTGTGACTTTGTTTGTGCTGTGGGCTTTGTGTCATTTTGTTCGTAAGTCTAATGATGAAGAGCCGGTACTCGTTCTCTAATAATCAAATCCGGCCAACCGATTATGGTCTGATTTGATTGCGCCTTTCATAAAATTAAAAAATGCTTTTACTCTGGCTGAATCTTCTAAATCTTTATGAGTCATCATCCATAGGTCTGTATTTTGGTGCATCACTTCCATATCTACTCTTTGCAGAGTTCCCTCACTGTTACCTAAAAAGCAGGGTAAGTAGGCTAACCCCATCTGATTTTCAGCGGCGATGATCAGGGGCTCAAAAGAGTCGGCTTTCATGACAATTTTGTCTTCTGAAATCAGTTCAGAAACCTGTAGCGAAGCACTGCCTCTATGCATCATTAACCAAGAAGCAGACTTTAAGGGGTGCTTACTCTTAAGGCCATTTATATATTCTGGCGATCCGTAAACACCAAACGCAATTTTACTTAACTTGGTCCCAACCAAATGGGCTGGCAACTCATTTGCCGGGCGAATCGCGATATCTGCATCTAGGTGCGAAATATCCAATTGACGAGATGTGAGGCTGAGTTCTAACTGAATTTTTGGATAAAGCCGATGAAAAGCAGCCAAATGAGTACCCAGAATGAGACGAGATAAGGCGTCGGTCGTCGTTATTCTTAGCGTTCCTTCTAGCTTCAATTCCTGTCCAAAAACCTTGTGTTCCAATTCTCTTACTGTGGATTCGATAGCGAGAGCTGACTCCAGAAGCTTTTGTCCTTCAACCGTTAGTTTGTATCCGGTAGGAAGTTTGTGGAAAATTCGTAATTTGTGACGATACTCAAAGGTGTCAATACGACGTAAAACGGTGCTGTGGTTTACACCAAGTGCTCTTGCCGCGGCCGACAGGGATCCTTCATTCGCCACTGTTAGAACATATTGTAGGTCATCCCATCTTATGTTGTGCATTTGCGCATATCCAACGTGTTCAATTAGTGAGTTTACCAAAAATTTAGCACAGCTATAGTTATCTCAACAAGGCAACAAACAGAACTGAAGTTCAAAGCATGCACTGATGGCACTTTTAATCTCCCACGCATTGAGCTTCAAAATTGACAATCAGGAGAAAGAAAATGTTAAAGAAAAATCTACTTATCGGTCTAGCGAGTCTTCTGGCTTTCTTTCAATTCACTCCAGCCTTTGCAGATGAAACAAAAGCAGTCGATTCAGCAAAGACACTAGAAACGGCTCAAGCATTCTTATGGGCGGCAGGCTCAGGTGATATGGCAAAACTCGAGTCATTAATGGCCGATGATTTTGTCTGGCACAACGAAGGTGACGCCGACATCCCTTGGATCGGTAACTGGGAGTCAAAAGAAAAAGTGCTCAACACTTTCTTTCCTCTATTTGGCGCAGGTTTGAAAGTCACAAGCTGGTCAACAGACTATAGTTTTGTAAACGGCGACCAAGCAGTATTCATGGGCAGCATGAGTGCCATTGCGAATGAATCTGGTGTAGACACGGGTAAATTCAGCTGGGCGGTTCGAGTTCAGGTTGAAGATGGCAAAGTGAAGAGTTGGAACTGGTTTGAGGATAGCTACGCAGTATCTAAAGCTTATCACGCCAAACAGTAACCACAGTGACCAATTAGGTTGTAAAGGCTCGATATGCTGTAGACGTATATCGAGCTTAACTTGGTTTTGAATAGCGACGCGAAGAGCCTATTCAACAATCCGACAGTTAAAAGGACACCTGAGACAATCTAGTTCTGAGTTTCAGTGTACGAGCCAAATAACGTACTTTGGCACTATTAAGTTTGGAGAAACTATCTATGAGCAATAAGCTAGCGAATGCGACTAATCTGTATATGGAAGGTATCCGAGATGGTCATGCATTAGAGGCGGTAACGAAGTACACCGGTCAACGTTATACTCAACATAGCACTGGGGTTCGCAACGGTATTGATGGTTTTGTTGAGTTCTTCGAACCGTTCTTAAAACGCTGCCCTGTTAGAGACATAAAGATCATACGTTCAATCGTCGATGGCCAATTCGTGTTTGTTCAAGCATTCCAAGATATTAATAATGGCGAATATAAGTGGGTGACTACGGATCTATTCGATACCGATAATGACGATAAAATTATTGAACATTGGGATGTGATTTCTGCCTTCGAAGCTCAACCGACGGAAGGGGAAGGTCGACTGCAAGGGCCAATCAATCATACTGACTTAGATAAAACAGAGGAGAATAAGAACCTTATCCGTGATTTTTTATGTGATGTCATGGTACTAGGGCAGAAAGACAAGCTATCAAAGTATCTCCAGCACGAAGAGCTAGCCGTTTATCAAGCCTCAGATGTGAGCCCTTTAGATAGCTATATTGGTGGCTATGACCAAGTGTTCAAGATTGTCGGTCAAGGTAACTTCGTAGCAGCTTACAGCCGAGTTATTGATAATGGTCTCGAGGTTGCGCGTTTTGATCTATTCCGAGTTGAGGGAGGTCAAATTAAAGAGATATGGGTAAACCAAGAGCCCGTGCCACCAAAAGCAGAATGGGTAAATGGCGGGAAGTTCTAGAGTCGCTTTAAGGGAGTTACGCCAATAATGCTATCGCTAAAACAAACCGAAAAAGCGCATCCTTGCTAACCTTACTTGTTGTTTGTGTTTAACTTCTTGAATCTTAGCCAACATGTTTTGTGATGGAAGAGTATTTACACTGTTTTACAACTCGCCTTAACGCTCAACAATGCAATCGCGCCCTTGAGATTTTGCGTCGTAGAGGGCGTTATCCGCTCTTTTAATTAATGAATTCCAGTCATCGTTTATGAGGGCTTGAGTCACTCCAATGCTGACAGTATACGTGCCAGAAGAGAGCTCTTGATTGGAGTTGTGTTTTGCGTGGTTTCTTATTCTTTCAGCTATCTGCATTGCTTGAACTTTATTCGCTCTAGGTAACATGACAACAAACTCTTCTCCACCATAGCGAAAACAGAAATCGCTTGTGCGGCATGTATCTTCAAGAATTTGACCAAAGTGCTTAATCACATCATCTCCCTTGTCATGACCATAGGTATCATTAATTTTTTTGAAGTGATCTAGGTCGGCAATCAGTACAGAAATGTCACTCTCTCGGCCTGGTTGAACAAGCTTGGGTATCAGTTCTGCTAGGCCTCTACGGTTATAAAGGCCGGTTTGTTCATCAGTGATCGATGAACGATAGGTCTGCTTCAACAAACGATCAGTTAAGATCCAAAACACTGAAAATGCGAGGCTAACAATTGTGATTGTCATGATAACGAAAGACAATTTATGAATATCTGATATCAGGTAATAGTTCGAATTCGTTCCTTTGGTATGAGCAAGTACGCCCCTAATTGCCATATAGAGAATGTTGATAAACAGGGTCAGATTCAACAGACACTTTGCTTCTCTGTTATCGTGCTTTTCCCCTGAATAGTTTGCACAGAGGGCTAAGATACATATCGTCACAACGAGAATACTTCGAGCCTCGATCCTAGAAGTAACAGAAGGCGCAATTAGGGCGCTATAAAGGAAGAAGCTAATGCCAAGGTGCGAGTTGTTCCAGAGCCCGACCTTGGCTTTGTTATACTTTTATTTTAGATTCTCTAAACCCGATGTATCGACGCCTTTTAAGGTGTCTTTTGCTACTTCATCTAAATCTGTCGTTGTCGATTTTTGAGGATAACCAGCAGCGGCACCTTTACCGATCGCTGTTGCTTCTGCTTGTAGTTTTTTCCCCTCAGATTCACCCGCGATCCAGCCTTGTTTGTAGTCACTGTCTGACTCAAAACGCTTCCCATCTTTTATGTAGTTTTCGAAGCTATTGCCGCTTTCTTGCATGCCGCTATGCCTACCGTCATGAAAACCTTGTATGTAAGAGGTGTTGTGACCACTCTCAATCAAAGCACTATCACTTGTTCCGCATCCGGACAAAAGAAAAACCAATAAGATTAAAAACAGTTTATTCATACTCAAAGCCTCGGAACTCAGTCGTCTAAATGATAAGAATAGACCAAGATCATCTCGCAAAGGCATAACAGCGCTCTAGGCGGGAAAGCTTGTTTGAGAATCATGATATTCAAAACTTGAGAGAGTAGAGTTACTACTGCCTTATTAGATCTAGAACGATAGCAAATCACTGGGTGGTAATTTGCTATCAATTACAGAGTGAATATCCGTTGTGCATATTGGTAAGTTCAAGAATTAAGATGAGGTGACTTATTGCTTATTTGAACGGTTAACGATAAAACTCAATATCACGACTGCAATACTAAAGCCCACAACACCAATCCAACCCGCACGTTCAAATACCTGAATTCCCACAAATGAACCAAACGCACCACCGAGATAGTAGCCAAGCATATAGATTCCGTTGATACGACTTTGAGCTTGTGGGTCAATTGAGAATACGCGTACTTGGTTCGATACTTGAGCGCTAAATACCCCAAGGTCGATGAGAATGATACCGACGATCAATCCAGCCAATGTGTCAGCGAAAAGCCCCGATATAATAAAACCAGCAGTAATAATAACTAACGCCATACTGATCATGTTTCGAGAGCCAAACTTGCTCACCAGTGACCCTGAAACTTTTGCTCCAATGACTCCAGCAAGAGCAATAACACCAAACATTCCTGCCTGTTGTGCATTGTAGTTAAACGGAGATTCACTGACATGCAGAGCTAACGTCGCCCACAGCGCATTGAACGAAGCAAACCAAAGCGCGCCAGTTAAAGCGGAAGTACGCAGTGTCGCATGCTGCTTGATTAACGTGGCCATGCTCGCAACCAGTTTAAGGTAAGGTATTTTCGTTGTCGGCGTGTTCGTCGGTAAAAAGGCATACAGCAACACACCAAAGACCATCGCAATAATTGCTGACATCATAAATACCGCGCGCCACCCAAACTGCTCACCGATGAACCCACTGAGTGTACGCGAAAGCAAGATGCCCACAGTTAGGCCTGTCATTAATGTGCCAATGACTTTTCCTTTCGTTTCTGGAGTACTTAGTGACGCTGCAAATGGAATCAGCTGCTGAGTGATGTTGGCACTCAAACCAATCGCAAAACACGCAACAACCAGAGCCACTAAGCTAGATGCAGTAAACGCGACAAAAGATGACAACACCAACATGACAGACAAGATCGCTATTAGGCGTCTGCGGGGTAACGTGTCTCCTAAGGGCGATAAGAATAGCAATGCCACGGCATAACCAATCTGACCGGCAGCTGGCACTGCGCCTAGCTGTTCGCTTGTTAACCCTAGCTCTGCGCCGATCTTAGGTAAGATGGGTTGGTTATAATAAAGGTTTGCAGCAGTTGCCGAGACTGCGCTCGACATCAGTAATAAACGTCCTGTGCTCAACACTTCTGTAGTCAATTTTGACATGGTGACACCTTAACTTTGGTTCATCGTTTTAATGAATGATTTCGATGAGCTAAGTCTAAGGTTAGCGATTGAATAACAAAAATAACCATTTGATTTAAATTCTATACGAATCTGGTATAGATAACTTTCTAAGCCATGTTTTGTTGAATCGCCTCAATTTCACTCTGTACGACAGCAACAAAGACACTGGCTGTAGGGAATAGAGTATGCGAATGGTGTGTCATCACTAATGGCATTTGTACGTCCACAGATTCAAGATTAACAAATACACATCCCTCACTGCGTAAATCACGAATTGCATGCGGTGCGATAGATACACCTAAGCCAGAAGAGACTTGGGTTAACACGGTTTGCATGTTGTTGGGTTGTTTTTTTATATTTGGAGAGAATCCAGATAGGTCACATTGAGTAATGATGGAGTCAAATAATCCTACCGCTTGTTCACGTTCAAATAAGATGAAAGGGTCTTGCTGCAGTTGTTTCATTTGAATGGTGGTGTATTTAGCCAACTCGTGGGTGACGGGCAAAACAGCAACAAGCTTATCTGTATAAATCGTCACCGAGGTGTAATCATCAACAAGCAGGTTCGGCAGTGGGCGAGAGAAGCTAATATCGATTTCTCGTTTGTCCAGAGCTTCGATCTGTTCAGAAGCCGTCATCTCAACAAGATCAACATCAATATTGGGGTTTTCAGCAATATACTGTCGAACTAAACGAGGCAAAAAGCTCAGAGTTGCGCCTCCAAGATAACCAATAGTTAAAGTACCAATACAACCAGAAGAAGCTCGAATCGCGGACTGTTTTGCTTGTTCCGTTTGTTCGATGAGTCTAATCGCATCTTTAAGTAAGTGCTGCCCTGCGGCGCTAATGACGACTTCGCGAGATGTACGGAAAAAATAGGCTCACTCCAAGTTCGTGTTCAAGGCTTGTGATATGGCGGCTAATGGCAGGTTGAACGGTATTTAACTCTTTTGCAGCTTTTGAAAAACTTCAATGTGTCGCGACAGCCACAAAGCTTTTTAGTACTTTGATTTCCATATAGCCTCAATATAAACCTAGGTGATAAAAAAGCGCTAACTTGCGCCTATATTGCTTTTATTATCAATCACAAAGACCTTGCTAGCAAACCTTAGGGTAATAACGTTTGCAAGGCTCTGGTCACTTGTGAGAGTGGGGCAATAATCCTACGTATTCAGCTTTCAAGCTTTCTGTTTTCTAGATAATTCTTTTTCAAACTTTTAGTTTTCGAGCTCTTCGTTTTCGAGATTGCGCCGAACTAAATCGTGCATTTGTTTTACAGTCATCAGTGCTAACCAGGTAATTTCTTCTACTGAACGTTGACCCGTTGTGGAAGTTGGGTTGTGGGCTTCAATCACAGATTGATAAATTGAATCGCCGCAAGCCTCTTCTATTGGCATAGCTCTATATAGTTTGGTTTATTTGAAAGCTAATCTATGAGGTTTAAGACAGTAAGATAGGGTTCAAAAATAGACAGCTTGGTAGTTGATGGAATCAGTACAGAACGAGATTCGACTTAATCCTATCTTCTCGCTGCGATTGTATTCATTGATCGAGTGGTCAAAGCCATAGGCTGTCGACGGGGCCATATATTGAGTTATGCCTTGCTGTGTCGCTGTTATTTCATCATGGCCATGACCGCAGAACACGTCACGAACGCGATATTTTTGAAGCACTTTCATCACATCAGTATCGTCCTCTAGGCGGATCGCTTTCATCCAATCTGCACCGACTGGAATGACAGGGTGGTGAACAACCACGGTAGGATCATTGGCCTTTCTCAATTGTTGTTTTAGCTGAGCCATGCCGCGGTTATCAATACGCCCTGAACCAAGTGGGTGGCGGCTGTCTAGCGGCTTGAAGCTTGAGTCTAGGAACACAAACTCTCGTTCACCGATGGTGGCTTTGTCGGTGACATAAATCGTCGAGCCTTTTAGCTCTGTGCGCATTAAGCGAGAGTCATCATGATTACCCGCAATCACGTAAATGGATTGGTCGCTAATGTGTTGCCTAATGAATGCCTCTAATCGAACGTAGTCGCCAGACTTTGGGTTACAACAAATATCACCAGTCAGAAAGATGGTCTTGCATGCCGTGTCTTTGTTGACGTATTCCAGTGCTCTGCGCAGGTTCTCATAGCTGGATTCATCGGAAAGGTGGCAATCACTGATTTGGTACACGGTATTCATTGTTATTGCCCGGTAATTCGATACGTAGAATTAAAAGTGATAGAAAAATGCCTGCTAAATCAGCAGGCATTTATTGGTGTTATTTCGCTTTTGATGCGGCGTGGTGTTCAATCATGAAGGCAATAGCTTCATCGTTTAAACAAGATTTACTCACATATTGGCGCTGTTTACCGATATGCAGGATAAAACCAAGATCGGTCTGCTCAAGTTGGTCGATGTCACTCCACGCGATGGTGTTGGTCGCTTTGTGGTTTTTGTAACTTACTCCGTTAGCGTCACCTTGAAAGACGATTTTGCTGCCTGCGCCTGAGCTGATTTTTTGTCGCCATAACCACCAGGTTCTTTTGCAGTACACACTGAATGCTTCAATCACACTCAAAACAATAAAGAACCAGCCAACATAGCCGTTAGGTAATAGTTCAAATTCCAGTAGAACCACACCAAAAATAAGAAACAGTATTCCTTTTAAGTAGGCTTTTGGAAATTGAGTCGTAAGGCTAGTTTGATCATAACACTCCGCGAAAAACGTCTTGTCGAGTTTGTATTCTGTAGTGAAACCGGGTTCTTTAGACATGTGAGGCTACTTTATGGTTCTTGTTAATGGGCTTTCTTTGAATTGGTATTTCATGCTGCGATCTAGCAACTCCAGCATTGTATCGCTTCTCAGCACTTTTCTTTAGCGGTTTTATGTCTCTTTTGTAAATCAATAATACCGTCAAGGTTTGCTCTTGTTAGTACAATATCTTGATGCTCTCGGATTGGCAGAGAAAACCCAAGCAGCTGGTGGCTATTGATTGGATAAAACTCGATTAAATAGCATCCCAGTAGCATGAGTTCTTGTCGCTTGTGCTGCTGAATTTGTCTGCTAGAAAATCAATTACGACCCTGACTTTTGCCGCCAGATTATCAGTATCAAGATAAAGGGCGCTGATCGATTGTTGCTCTAAACTGGTCGAAACTTGGTAACCGTCCAGTAAAGGGACAAGTAAACCACTCTTCAATTCTTTCCCAATTAACCAAGTAGGAAAGACGACAATTCCACTTCCACCGACCGCACTCGCGACCAACGTTTCTGCATTGTTGCTGTAGAGTGATCCTGAAACTTCATACGGCTCTAATTTATCTTCACCAATAAACCAGCGTTGAAGACCATTTGGTCCCTTAAACACTAAACAGTTATGTTGTTTGAGTTCTTCTGGCGTAGTTAAGGTGCCATAAGATTTGAGGTAGTTTGGACTTGCAGCCATGACATAGCGCTGCTTAGCAAAACGCTTCATCCTTAAAGAAGAATCTTGCGGTACACCAATGCGGATCAGTAAGTCGATAGATTCAGCAGCGGGGTTTACAAATGCATCCGTCTGCTGGACTTCCACCTTGAGAAGTGGATACCTTTCTAACAGTTCCGCGAGATATGGCGCGATGTGGAGTCGACCAAAGGCAACCGGCGCGCTTATTCTGACGGTGCCACGAGGCGTGTCTGCACGCTGTTCAATGCGTTCGACAACCGATTCATACTGATTGATGATTTCGGTGCAATGCTTGTTAAATGCCACACCTTCATCAGTAAGAGAAATTGAGCGTGTATGACGATGTAAAAGTTTGGTTCCGACTTTCTCCTCGAGCTGCGCCATTTTGCGAGACACCGACGATGGTGTCATGTCTTGGCGACGTGCCACTTCAGAAAAGTTGCCAAATTGGGTGGTCATCAAGAACAGTTTTATTTCCAATAAAGAGACATCGTAATTCACAAGCTTTCTCCTACTTTTATTAGTCAAAGATTACGTTCTAAACATAAAAAAAGGCAAGCTAATAGTTAGCTTGCCTGAAGGTTCATTTATTATGCGGTGAGAATATTCTCAGTAACAATAAAGTGTGCATCCTCGCTGAAAGATTGGAACTGCTCGACAATCTTCTGCATCTCTTGAGTTTGAATATCGTTAAGAAATGCCTCTTCAGAATCAATCTGAATAATCTCAAAGTAATCCCATGGTAACGGCTTATCTTGACCAAACATGCTGATGCCTTTGAAGACCTCGAACGATGAAACACTACTGAGTTTGTTTACCGTCGGTAGATCTGACTCTTTGGCCCATTTAAGATATTGAGTTTCATCCGTGGTTGATTTTAGGTTAAAGAACACGATGATGGTTTTAGCTGACATGCAATGTTTCCTTGGTAAGGTGAGTCGTAATATTGTCTTTTGCTAACGGTGCTTCTAATTCGGTTTGTATTTGGCGATTGGCGATATAAATACAGACCAAGGCGCACGCAATGCAGACCATGGCAGCAATACGCCAATAATTCAGTTCAATGGGCGTATTCCCAAGCCAGCCTTGAGTATCGATTATCAGGCTCATGATCATCTGGCCTAAAATGGTAGCCACTGTGGCAATCGCGACACCCACCTTTGGCACTGCCGCTACCATGACGATCATGTAAAAGATGCCAAATAGTGCGCCTGCGAGTTGCCATTTAGGTACCGATAACAGAGTTGCGTCGTAACTTGGTTCAAAGAAGAAAATCAGTAACCCCGTGATAACGGTTCCCATACTAAAGGTCAGCAGGGAGCTTTCAATCACACCAACTTTTGCCCCCAGTTGACCATTAATCGCCGCTTGAGCACTCAATGCCATGCCTGATGCAATGGCGAGTAAAATAATCAGCGTCATGATTGTCCTCCTAAATAGACAAAACAGAGAGCGAGGAATATGAACCCCAAACCAAGCAAACGCAGTGGGTTAGTCGCTTGCTTTGGCATTGCAAACCAGCCGAAGTAATCAATCGCAAAACTCTTAGTGATTTGACCAAACAGGACGCAAACCATCGTCATTGCGACCCCTAAAATTGGCGTCGCTAATGTAAGAACGACCACGTAGATAGGCCCCAGTAAACCACCGATAAGCTGCCATTTTGGAATGGTGTTCCAAGCTTTGAATTGTCCATTCGGTGTGAAGTGACGAATCATCCAAAGCAACGCAGTACCAACGCCAAAGATGCTCAAGGTGGCCCATAAATGGCCAACTTGTTTACCTAAAGGGCCAAGTAAGCCTGCTTCGAAAGACAAGCCCATACCCGCGCTCACAATCATCACGATAAAAATAATGTTCATCGTGGGTCAAACAACGCAACAGAAGCACGGTTTGCATTAGCTTTATTTGCATAAGCTTTGCCGTTTGGATAAGACACAAGTTCTAATTGCATCCCCCAAGGTGCCATGAAGTAAACCCAAGATTCTCCTGCCGTAGGGCCTTCAGTCATGGTGGTTGGTTCTCCGAGGACTGTGATGCCTTGGTCTTTTAGATACGCTACCGCGGCATCCATATCCTCAACGTAGAGAGCAAGGTGGTGACCTCCAATGTCGGCGTTATTTGGTGCTGTTTTGTTTCTTTCTACTGCGTCTGAGTATTCAAAGAGCTCTAAGTTAATCCCTTTCGCGTTCATCACTGCGATCTTGGTGATTTCTGCACGTGGATTAACGTTTAAATGATCTTTCATCCAGTCATCATCGGACGCGAATGGTCCAAACTCATACGCCAGTTCAAAGTCAAAATGCTCCCGGAAGAAAGCGATAGCTTCATCTAAATTCGGTACCGTGAAACCGATATGGTCTGGTTTTTGTAGCCCTGGAATAGCCATTAGAAATCTCCTCGTTCATGACGAATTTTGTTGAGTGCGCCCATCGTCGTCGCCCCTTTGTTAAAGCCAGTGTATGCCGATGCAAATACGATTAACTCTTCAAGCTCTGCATAGGTCGCACCTTGTTTAAGTGCCATGTCAACGTGAGCGCCAAATGGATTACCTTCGCCCGTTACGTTGAGCGCCATTTGGTCAATCGCAAGGCTAATGAGCGCTTTGGTTTTCTGGTCAATTAACGGCATGCCCCATGCTTCACCAGCAACACGTACTGTCATGTCGCCCCATACTGGGTTGATTGATTTGAGGCCCTCAATCAGTGCTTGATCATCCAGCACTGCATTCTGATATTTCTTAGTCATATTCAACTTTCTCACTTATATCAATTTGGTTCGCCGCAGCGGATGAAGGGGATTATAGAGATCGATGAAATTTGAAAAACCAGCGGAATGGAATAGGACTTATGCGGAATCTGCACAGACGTGTTGAGAACAGGAAAAGAGGCTAAGGCGAGAAAGTGGAGAAGAGGGGAAATGGAAGGCACCTACACAATGACTAACATTCTTTTCACGCGCTACACCACATTATCAAGGTGGTGAAAATAGCCATAAAAGCTGAGGAGAAAACAATGAAACAGTTAATTTTATGTGGTGCTTTGGCCGCTGTTAGTACATTTAGTGTTTCAACCTATGCGGCTCAAGGCACAGAGATAGTCAGTAAAGAACAAGCGATTAAAGCGGCACTGTTATCTTTGGATGTCGAGGTACTTGGGATTCGTCATGACGAGCCTGACAATCAATGGGATGTGTTTGTTACGCGTGATGGTAAAGCTTATGAGATCGAAGTTGATGCGCTAACTGCACAAATTGTGGCGGTTGAAGAAGAAAGCCTTGCTGAAGTGCAAGCTGAACTGTCCGGAGAATTATCCCATGAAGGCGTTACTGGTGACGTGGATAAGTGATTCTAGAAGACCATTTACATTCATAAGATAAAACTAAGGCCTCGCGTTTGCGAGGCCTTGATGTATGCGGTACGAGTGAAAAGAACCTGAGTTTAATTGCTACTCGGTTGTGCGCTACATAGTGAATACAGGGGACATGCCGCTGTCTTGACCGTTCATCAATAACAAGCCAATCAACACAAGCAAAATACCGCCAAAGAGTTGCAAGTAGTGACCTGCGGCTTTTAATGAGGCGTTGCTGTTCTTGTTGCCCGCTGCCAAGTAGCGTTTCACTAAGTGTTTGCCTGTTAGCGTCATCATTGCAATTAAAGAGGTTGTTAGTGCTGTGCCTATGGCCATCGCAAAGGCACTCAATACGCCCATCCAATATAGGCCAACCATGTTTGCGAAAAGCAGTACCATGATGGCTCCGGTGCACGGTCTTACGCCAATCGTCACTATAATTCCAGCATATTCTCGGAGCGTTGAGGCTTTGTTGATTGCGTCTGCATCGGCTACATGCTGGTGGCCGCACCCACAGTCGGCATGAGAATGATCTGCATGAGTGTTAGCTGCGGCTTGCATTGTGCTAGTAGCGTCGATTATCGGAGAAGGGGCTGATATTGATGAACGAAGTGCCATTGGCGCACGCGCTGAAATTGTCGCAGCTGTGTCTGTTGCGAGTGTAGTGATGGCTTTCACTTTCAGCTTAGGCTTACGCATAGCGGTGTAGATGTTTTTCAAAGCCTTCCAACATATAAGTGCGCCGACGACCGCGACTAAGGCAAAGCTTAATGAAACAAACATATTCGCTTTGTCATTCACTACTCGCATGGAAGCACTAAAGCCCCACAGCAACACGCTTACTAGTAAGATTGCGACCAATGCTTGTAAAAAAGCGGAGACGACCGTAAGCACTAAACTCGCCTTGGCTTTGGTTGGGTGAGTCGCTAAGTAAGTCGACACGATAACTTTGCCGTGCCCAGGCCCCAAAGAATGAAGCATGCCATAGATAAAGCTGAACCCGATAAGGTAACTGCCTGCGCCCCAAGGGTTGGATTTAGCTTCATAGAGCAGGTCTGCAAGTTCTGAATTGACTTCTCTTTGCCATTGAATGCTAGAGATAACTAACGATGGCCACATGGACCACAGTTGATACGCACCAATAGCAATAAGCACGAACGCGCCAGCACCAATGAGGTAGTGATTGATTTTGGATTGATTTTTCTTCATTTAACAAGAACCTATATCTGAAATCTTTCTGTTAATTAGTTGCCATGCTTAATCAGCTAGACGCTGACTTAAAGGCTGAAACGAACCACTGCGACTAAGAAGCGGGAACCGCCGCACAATGAAGCTCAACCGATTGTGTAAACAGTTGGCCTAGCGTGTTATCTGGATCTGCATCGACAGGTAAAGACATTGCATAACTCATTTGCTCTGGCGTCGGGTTAGGCTCGATTAATTCTAAATGGCATTGTCTTGCTAGTTTAGGTGACAATGTCACGTCGCTGTTGGATAGCCACGACATGTCGACAAAGTAACTAGGGTCAAAAATCAATACGCGAAGCGAGTTTCGTGTCACAGGCTTAGGTTTAGAAAGTGGTAGGTCAAATGTTAGAACCATCTTGGCTTTATCACGCTCAAACTTTGCGTTCTCAACCACCTGATATCTGATGGGCTCTTCACCATCATAAAAGTACGTGAAGTAGTGCTCGTACATCATGTTTTCGATTACAGACGCAGCGAGCATTTTGAATGTTTCAGTTTCTGTATCGGCAGAGACGTCTTCTCCATCCAACATGTACATCGAGGTCATTGCATCAAAAGACCACTCCATAGAGAGACCGGTGATCATGCCATTCTCTCCCTCAATATGAGTTTTCATCTCTATCCAAGAGTGAGGGTGAGCATATAGATTTGGCGCAAAACACAATAATGCTAGGCCAACAGTCAAGCCCTTGAGAGAGCGAAAGCATGTCGAGAAACGGCTTACATAGCGTGTGGAGAGGCGATTGATGACATCGATTAGAATAAGTGGCTGTTTCATGAGAAATGATGGTAATTTAGTGTGATGTTATATTATAACAACCCGATGCGTTGTTCACTTCAAATTATAAGCTTGTTTACATTGAAGGCGACTGCAATTCTTGATTTTCAATCCAACCTATTTTTCCTATAAACATTTTTGATTGGTCCCTAATTCGACATTATTCAGACTAGTGTGTGACGTTGAATTGTCGATTAAGCTCTCGGTTGTGCGAGGCCTTTTTGTAATGGGTTTGAGCTTGGCTCTTGATAACAGGCATTAACAACGCAAAAAATACCCCCAGTAAAAATACTACCCCCTAGTATATATGGTTATTTGAAAGGTAACTGAGATAGGCTGAAGATGACGGTAAGTTTGGGTGCTTGTGATCTTAGTTATCGATCCAGTAAATCTTATTTTTCACATGATAGTTATTGTCATATGCCAATAATGGGGCGTATGCTGAACTCCTGATCATAAATAACAGGAAGTTACTATGTTATACGCAGTACCTTGTCGCGGCCTTCATGTTGGCAACCACTTTGCTCGTTCCCCACAGATCGCGATTGTCGATGAACAACGACAAATAAAACAGATTGTTCCTCTGATTGAGTCCGACACCTCTTGCAATAAAAAGAAGCAATGGATCTCTGTTCTCCTTTCTTACGATGTGAAATCTGTGGTGGTTCGTCACATTGGGAAGAAGATGTTGGCGCATTTGTTCAATAACGATATTCGAGTCTTGGCATCGACAGGTAAGGCAGAAATCGGGACTTTGGATTTCGACAATCTACGGGAAGTGAACGATCTCGATTATGGTCGAGAGCCGAGAAATAGTGGGTGTGGCAATAAAACGTGCGGCGAAAACGGGCACAAAAAACAAGCTTCGATTCTAATGGTACAGCCTAATCAGCTGGGTGCTATTCGAGGGTTCCGACAATGACCTTTTTGTTGACGCTATTGGGGTTTGTCGGAGTCGTTACATTGATGGCGATAGGCGTGATTTTTTCGCGCAAGCCAATCAAAGGCAGCTGTGGAGGATTGGCGCAGTTAGATATTGAGCGTGAATGCAATTGCAAGGATGTGTGTGAAGGGCAAAGCAAAAAGCTGTATCAGATTACTGAGCCATCAAGCTAAGTATCGAAGTAAGCATCAGAGTTCTCGCTCACTGAGTTAAATAACTTCTGGCTAACACGTTAATTAACTACTTTGAATCACCAACGCGTGACCATTGACGATGCACTTGGCGACTTTAGCTCGTGCACGCTTGATAATGTTGCCGAACGTTTGGCGAGACACCTGCATTTGTTCAGCGGCTTCAAGCTGGCTCAGGCCTTCTTGATCAGCCAAGCGCAAGGCTTCGAGCTCTTCCAATAGCAATTCTTCTTTATGAAGCTCGTCCATAGGAACACCATTGGGCTTAAAACAAGAGTAAGCCGTACGGGTACACAACTGGCGATGTTTTTTTGGTCGAGCCATATCAATCTCTAGCAATCTATGGGTAAAGGTAAGTATGAAGGTTTTCATTCCACACAATCATCGGCGTTGCCAAGTGTGCAGCCAAGGTTTTTTCAACGACAGCGCCATTTGTTTTGAAGCTATTGGCGAGCATGACACTTTAACTAAGCATGAGGCAGTAGCTAAATATAAAACCAGAGCCAAGATTGTACCAACAGATAAAGCTGAGGGCTACGATGGCATCATGCAAGGTGGCATTGTCACTACACTGCATGACAGCGCGATGTTGCATTGTCTATTTCAGAATGATATCAAGGCGATGACGGTGAGTTTAACCTCTCGTTTTCATCATCCGATTTTGATTGGTCAAGAACTGGAAGTTCGTGCCCAGTGGGTGAAAAGTAGACGTAATATCTACTTCCTAGAAAGCCAAATTACTCAGTGCGGAAAGTTATGTTCGTCGGCACAAAGTCAGTTTATGTCAGTTTCTAGCTATCAAACTTAAGCTTGGTATAGCGGTGTTGTTTTATCAGTTATAAAAGTCCAACTACGGTTTCATAATCACTGAAAATAACGTGTACGAAGAAGAGATTAACCGCGCCCTGTCGAAGATTCGTGAGTCACGAAAGTGGCGTAAAATCTTGGTCGATTATTTCGCAGATCAGTAATCGAAATTAGAGGCTTATTCAAAAGCTTTTGGACTTTCGCCGTTACAGTTGATCTGAATCTGAGGCCTTGATCTTTTTGAAGTATTTAAATGCACTCCAAACCGCGTAAGCCGCAACCCCTACAATCAATGCCGAGCGAAGGAGAATAGGCGCATCATGCTCAAGTTGACCAACATGAGGAACAATACTGGCAAACAATCGACTGGTAAAAAGCAGCCCCATTACTAACATAATTACTTTATTCATGTGACCTGCCATACAATTGAGTACGTTGCACAGAACGAGTTTTGGGGCGATTACACGGTTAACACGCCAGACAACGATTCTGCTCGAGATAAAATCATGCGCTTCTCAAACGTAACCGTCAATGCGATATCGGCGTTAAGCCAGTAAGCTAAAATTTCGTTTTTGGAAGGGGGCTGTTCTGGTGCTGGAGTTTCGAGTTCAAGACTGTTGGGAGGGCGATGACACCTTTCTGTGAATTTGATTTTCCGGAATTATTATTCTGATTTATGACCGCATGCATTCTAGGGGGGACAAATGTCCTCCTTTTTATTTGGAGAGGCGCAATAAAATAGGTGCCACTAAAACAAATAATAAAGGACACATCTATGGACCTATTCGCTCTACTTGATATCAACAATACTTTAGTCAATATCCCAATAGGGGATGGCTACGCAATGAGCTGGATTGAAGCATTCGGCACCGTGTTTGGTCTGTTGTGTATTTGGTTTGCAAGCCAAGAAAAAACCATTAACTACCTGTTCGGATTGCTGAATGTCACCTTATTTGCGGTTATCTTTTTCCAAATTCAGTTATACGGACTGCTACTTCTTCAATTGTTCTTCTTCTGTGCTAACATTTACGGTTGGTACGCATGGACACGTCCTAATGAGCAAGGTGAAACGCTAGAAGTTCGTTGGTTGAGCCAAAATAAACTAGTAGCAACGGCCGTAGCGTGTGCGATTTCTATTGCTTTGTTAACTATGTACATCGACCCATTCTTTTTTGCGCTAGCAAACATCGCGGTAGATAGCCTGAATCTATTTGGTGCGGATTTAGCGGAGCCAGTGCTTGAACCGGATGCGTTCCCATTCTGGGATGCCACGATGACCATTCTATCTATTGTTGCTCAAGTTCTTATGACACGTAAGTATGTTGAAAACTGGATACTGTGGATTGTGATTAACATTATCAGCGTTGGTATTTATGCGACGCAGGGTGTGTACGCAATGTCTGTTCAATACGCAATCTTAATGTTTATTGCGGCAAACGGTACTCGTGAGTGGGCACGCACAGCTAAACGAAACAGTGATAAATCGTTAACTCAAGCAACGGCTTCTTAGGAGTGAAGATGGCAAAGCAACCTCATATCTGCGTTGATGAAACGCAAATTGCTCCGTTAGTTATTGTTTGTGGTGAGCCAGATAGAGCGAATCGAATCGCTAACTTGCTTGAACATGCTGAACTGGTCTCTGAAAACCGTGAATATCGAATCTTCACTGGTCAATATCAAGGTAAAGCGATATCGGTTTGCAGCACGGGCATTGGTGCACCTTCAATGATCATTGCGGTAGAAGAGCTTAAGTTTTGTGGTGTGACTCATATTGTCCGAGTAGGGTCTGCAGGCGCGATGCAGTCACATATCGGGCTTGGTGAGCTAATTATTGCAGAGGGCGCGGTTCGCGATGAGGGTGGTTCTACCGCTTACGTTAAGCCGTCGTATCCCGCCTATGCAAGCTTCTCTCTGCTTAAAGAGCTAGACAAGTTCTTGCAGCAGCAAACAACACCTTACTATTTGGGCACGGTACGCTCACACGACAGTTTTTATACCGATGACGAGAAGGCGCTTTGTCAGTACTGGAATGGCAAAGGCATTTTAGGTGCAGACATGGAAACATCCGCGCTGTTTACCGTGGGACGCTTGAGAGGGCTTAATGTCGCTTCTATCTTGAACAATGTTGTCTTGTACGAACAAGATGTAAAGGAGGGCGTTGGGCAATATGTCGATGAGGCAGAGGTAATGATGCAAGGAGAGCGGCTAGCGTCATTAGTGGCACTGGAAGCATTAATTACTCAATAAGAGCCTGAATAAATGCAAGACGAAAGCGATGGGAGACCGTCGCTTTTTTATTGGGTTCTCTCCTGTGGTTTAAGTGGTTACAATCGTTTGAATATAAACAGCAGTAATGCAATGAGAGAGTAAGTATGAAGATTGCACCATACTCAAGCGGACGCTTTAAAAACTAC
This sequence comes from Vibrio sp. 10N.222.49.C9, assembly GCF_041474985.1. Lineage (NCBI taxonomy): Bacteria > Pseudomonadati > Pseudomonadota > Gammaproteobacteria > Vibrionales > Vibrionaceae > Vibrio > Vibrio sp. 10N.222.49.C9. The sequence continues at coordinate 147,096 of NZ_JBFRVD010000008.1, forward strand.
TTAGAACAAAAAAGCTCTGAATTTAGAGATCTCATCTACCAACACCAAGTTAACTCTCGTTACTTCAATCAAAATGATGAAATCCTACGTCAAGGTGAACAGCTTCAGTATCTTTATGTAGTGCCCGCTGGAAGAGTCTCTATGAGTATTTCGGCGGCTAATGGGCGACGCTTTCAATTGGGCGAAGTGAATTGTGATTATCATATCTTCGGTGAGATGGAGTTTTTCACGCAGACCCCTTGTCAGTGGAACGTAGTGGCTGATGAACACATGCAAGTTGATGTTATTTGCATTCAGAGATTAGCAGAAGCACTACTTGAAAATCCGGGGATGATGTTCTTCTTTGCCTCTGCATTGGCGGAAGATTATCAAGACTCTATGGGTATTTACACTAACCGTCTTTTACACTCAATTACCTACAATATTGCGTATGATTTATTGGTTCAAAGCGAGACTAACACTGTGTTAGGCGGTTTCGATAAAGTGAATCAAGAAGCGGAACGTTTTGGCACATCGAGCAGAGTGTATCGAAGAGCGGTTAAAGACCTATTAGACAAAGGTTTCATCAGAAAAGGAGAGCAAGGGTTAGAAATTGTCGATCAGCGAGCACTGCAAGCTTTTATTGACTCCTACGAATAATAAAAGAGCTTGGCACTTACTTAAATGCCAAGCTCGGTTTTTCAATGTTTACTATTAACTACTCGCATCTATTTATGAGCGACTTTCTCTCAGCAACTAGCCCGTAAGTGTCCGCGCACCATTACCGGCGACTAAGTATTAATCCTTAAGCTTTTGCATACATGAGTGTTCTATAACCACCGATTAAGTTGCGTGCTTTAAAGCCGTTGTTGACGAGTTGGCGATAAGCCACGTTACCACGTAACCCGACTTGGCAGTAGATTACAATCTCTTTGTCTTTTGATAGTTCGTCCATGCGGTGACGCAGTTGGTCGACAGGAATGTTGATTGCGCCTTCAATAAAGCCACCATTTTCTAGTTCGCCAGGGTTACGAACATCGAGTAGGAGTTGGTTGTCGCTTAATGTTGCAATCTCATCGAAATGAATAGGTGTCGCGTCACCTTTAATAATATTGTTGGCAACAAATGCGGCTTGGTTAATCACGTCCTTGGCACTCCCGTAAGGTGGTGCATAGGTTAATTCAAGGTGTTGAAGCTGATCAACGGTCATACCTGCACGTTGAGCTACTGCCATAACATCAATGCGTTTATCAACGCCATCTTTACCGACGGCTTGCGCACCTAGTATTTTCCCTGTCTTAGGGGCGAATAACATCTTGAACGAGACAATCTCAGCGCCAGGATAGTAGCTAGCGTGGCTTGCGGTATGCACATAGACTTTTTCATAGTCGACGCCTTCACGCTTCAACTGTTTTTCGTTTTTCCCTGTTGAGGCAACGGCTAGGTCAAAAATCTTACAGATAGCCGTGCCTTGTGTACCTTGATAAGTTTCACTGCGTCCGAGCATGTTGTCGGCAGCCATACGACCTTGACGGTTAGCAGGGCCAGCAAGCGGAACTAGAGTTTGTGCACCTGTGACAAAGTCTTTTTCTTCGACCACATCACCCACAGCGTAGATGCTAGGATCGCTAGTCTGCATCATTTCATTGGTGTAGATACCACCTAGTTCGCCAATTTGAAGTCCTGCTTCTTTTGCTAACTTAGTCTCAGGACGCACACCGATAGCCATGATTAAGATATCAGTAGTTAATGACTCGCCATTATTAAGTGTTAATTCTAATTCACCCTCTATGTGTTGGTGCTTCTCGCTCTCGCCTGAATCAAAACTTGCGATGTGTTCGTTAGGTATATATTTCACAGACTCAAGCGCGACGCCGAGTTTTAGGTCGATGCCTTTGTCACGAATCTCCGCATGGGCAAAGCCGGCCATTTCCCGGTCTACTGGCGTCATTACTTGGTCAGCCATCTCAATCAACGAAGTCTTGATCCCAAGCTGATGAAACGCTTCCATCATTTCCAAGCCGATAAAGCCACCGCCAACAACTGTCGCGTGCTCAGGTTTATTCATTTGGATTGTTTCGATGATGCGATCCATATCTGGAATATTGCGTAGTGAATGGGTGAGGGGGTTATCGATTCCTGAGATGGGAGGAACGACGGCACCGGCTCCAGGGCTGAGTAATAAGAAGTCGTAACTCTCGCTGTAGTGATTACCATCAACAAGATTTTTGACTGTAACGGTTTTATTGGTGCGATCAATAGAGGTAACTTCGTTCATCACTCGTGCGTCAACGTTGAAGCGAGCTAAGAAGCTTTCAGGTGTTTGTAACAGAAGCTTGCTTCTATCCTCGATATCGCCACCTATGTGGTATGGCAATCCACAGTTGGCAAAAGAGACGAATGGTCCTCGTTCAAACATTATGATTTCGGCTTCTTCACTAAGACGACGAGCGCGTGCAGCAGCTGAAGCACCTCCAGCTACGCCACCGATGATTACAATTTTAGTCATACGTTTACCTATTACTGTCTCTAAGTTTAACTATACAAATTGCCGAGCATAGAGCTTGTATCTTCTTAATGATCAGTACTGGCTGGTCGCCGGCGATTGAGTAGTTTTCGAAATACCTAGATACTATAAAGATGTAAATTAGCATTGTCTAATATTTATTTTAAAGCTATCACCTCGGGATTGAGCGTTTGGTCCAAGGGCTGTGATTAGACTAAAGCACGCTAGTAAAGGTAATACGCGTTAGCGAGTCGAGTACAGGTTAGCCAAATTAACTGTCATGAGCATAATGAACAGGATCATGGATGTGCTGACTGATTACGTTCTTCAGATCTTGTTCATACAGATCTAGCCAGGCATAACGCTCGCGATACAACTTACGCTTTTGACGTTTTAGAGCTTCAAGATCTTTCCTGTTCGGGTTTGTCGGGAGACGATAGAAATAGTTATCATGCACCTGTCCATCGTGCTCTTCCCACAGACTGTCGTATTTAAGGCTGATGTCTTTGTTTTTCTTACCGTAGCGTAATGAGTTCGAGACATGACCAGACTCTTTTACCGCATAGATATTGTCGATACCCAAGTTAATAGCGAGCAGTCGTAGTGTTTCTACCATGAAGGATTTAGGTCTTAAACCGTAAAAAGCTTTGGTGAATGTGCGGCTAAATCCATTGTCATTGGCGCCACCCTGTATACCGCCGATGTAGATGTTGTTGTCGAAAACAGTAAATGAAATGGTATACATTTTTTCGAGTTGAGAGTTGGTCAATGAAATTGTCAGTTCACCTTCTTTTCTCGCGTTTCTTTCGAAGCTGAGATTAACCAGATAAACGTTGTCATCTATCTCAAGTTTTAAAAGATTGAGCCTTTCGTTATAGATTTGGTGTCTAGCTTCTGTTGCGAAGGTGTTTTCAAACCAGTCGTAGTGTTTGGATAAGATATCGATCTTTTCTTTATTGCTAAAGCCAGTACATAAGTAGGGAGTCACAAATTTAGAAAGGAAGTTGGGTTGCTTGATAAATAATAACTTTCTCTCTTCAGAGTTGAAATTATTACTCATTTTTCGAGTAGCTGAATAATAAAACAGGGCTCGAATAGTAAACTTAACTATCGCTTTGTACTTACCCTTATTTTTATGGGTATTTGCTTCAATCCCCATGCGAACGACATTCATAATCACCTCAAAGAAGAAGGATTGCCCGAACATAGTCGTGTCATGAACCCTTCCAATAATCTCACCAATAACAAGAAAATGATGATAGTGAAAAAGGTGATTTGGGTAAGTATGGATATGTATAGCTATGTAACTCAATCAGTTACTTAGCGTTCAGATTTTGGACAGATGTGTTTGTCGCTTTAGTGGGGAGGGGTATCAATGTTATTTATTAGAGGCGCTTGCTCCTAAATCAAAAATGCCACTACAAATCTGCAGTGGCATTAGAACGATAACAAACTATCACCTTGCTTAAACCTAAACTTTAGTTCTTATATAAACTAAAGTTCTAACAGTTTAGCCAGTTCACGCTCTTCGAGAAGCTCTTCAATGCGTTGACGAGTCTTAGGCGTTTCGGCTTGCGCTTTAGTCGACTTGCCTGCTTTTTTGCTTCGGCTCGTTTTCGCTTTTTCCTTAGTCGTCATCGTAATCTTCCTTGTGTTTTTTGTGTTACAGGTTGCACGTCTCTTTTAGTGCCTTGCCCGCTTTAAATGCTGGCGTCTTTGATGCGGCAATCTGAATCTCTTCTCCGGTTCGCGGGTTACGACCAGTGCGAGCAGCTCGAGAGTTAACTTTAAAGCTACCAAATCCAAGGATCGATACGTCATCACCGTTCGCAAGCGAAGTAGAGATACCTTCAACTAGCGCATTTAGTGCTGTGCCTGCTTGGTCTTTTGAGATGTCTGCAGAAGTCGCGATGTGTTCAACTAATTGAGATTTGTTCATAATCTATATTCCTTATTGAGTACGGCTAGCGTCTACCTTTAGCACCTAGCTTATGCGATCTTATCAACAGCAATTGAAATAATGTCAGTGAGCGGGTAGAGCTTTGTAAAGTAACCAACAGAATTGACTATAAAAGCATCTGTCGGTTCAATCAATGCAATTCATTGATTATTATTGGTTTATAGACATGTTGCCCAAATTTACTTGAGAAAAGAGCATTAGGGTTGCCCGTTCGATTCATAATCCAAATCGAAGCTGTCATCTATCACGTTGATAACGAAAGAGTAAAAACAAAGAAGCCCAGCTTAATTGCTGGGCTTCATGTTGTGCTGTCAGAGCGATTTGTTAATTCAGAACTATTTAGTAATAAAAATTTGTTCTGTTTCTAGTGATGTCATCGTGCGAACTTGACGCCAAATGTAGTAGAAAATACCTAACATCATCAGCATGCTTGGGATGGCGATTGCTGGGTAGCTGTAAAGTGTCAGCTTGCCAAGTTCTTCATTAAAGGCAGCGGTGCCAGCAGGGCTAGTCACAATCCAAGTCGCTAGGAAGTAGTTCATAGCTGAAGAAAATGCGAAAGTACTCGCGAATAGGTAGTTGGATGTCATTAGACAACGATCAAACTTTGCTTGGTTACCGAACTGCTTTAGGCGCTCTTCAATAAGAGAGATATTTAACAGGGCCGGTGTGAAGATAACTTTCTGGATAAACGGGTAGCGGGTGAAGGTAGAGCCAAGAACCGCCAAACCAATTAGACCAGGGATTAATGCTTCTTTTAGTGCTAACCAACGAGTGTCTAGCTCAAAGAAACCAATACCGCCCGTTAATAGCACGCTGACGAAGCCAAGCGCCGCTATGAAGTTGAACTTCTTGTTGCGGATCAACTCCATGCCACCGTAAGCAATAGGGAAGGCTAGTGCGACAAGTAATGCTAAGCCTGTTCCGAGAAGCTCATCTCCACTGAACTTCATTAAAATGAATGAAGGAAGAAAGACGTTAAACACGACTTCGAAAAGAGGACTCGATTTTTTGTTTTCTGTGTTACTCATAATTTCTAAATACATTATGTTATGGATTTATTCTCAGGGATTGTTGTTTACCTCGCCCAAGATGTAAAGCCTTAAGGCGTCATGCTGTGTAACGACATGTGACATCAACGACATCTCTGAGCCTATATAACGCTCAATTTAATACTTTGTGAGGGATGTTTATCTGGTCGACTTGGGGAAATCGAGTGGAAATTTTGGTTTAGTTTATTCAAACCTAATTCAGTTTATTGCGTTGTCGCGTACTCTTACTCACATTCACCGCTCTCAAACGATTGATGAATGTGAAATGAGGGAGAATAGAAAGGAATAGTTATAAGTCCATTATTGGTCGAAAAGTAGGTTAAAGCTTAAAGGGATTTGGTCGGAAATCGCTAATCCACCCACGGTCGCTGAAAGTTTGTTTAGATTCTCTGTCGATATCCCAAAATCAGCGCCGTTGACGATGATTGTCGAAGCTGAGCTAACCATGACAAACCCTGAGGATGGAACCACCACAACTGGGAAATCGATCGTTTTGGTTACGCCGTGTAAAGTAACTTCCGCTGCTACTGTTGTTCTTTTTGGATCACCAGATAGCATCGACGGTTCAACCTTCCCAGAGATCTTCACTTCAGGAAAAGTCATCGATTCAAAGTAGAGTTCATTCAGTCTCTGGTCACGAATAGCGACTCCGGTGCTCACGCTTTTCAAGTCCAATACTATTGAAAACTGACCCTCTTCGGTAAGTCCTCCAGACATAGGTTTGATGGATGCGGGCTCGACAATAAACTGCTTTTTAATGGTCGCGAATGTGATGTTCGATAACTTCGGATCTAATGTGTAGCCCGACTCCGCGAAAGATTGAGCGGAGATAGCGGTGCATAGGAGGCCGAATGTAGAGATTAGTTTTTTCATAAGTTGTCACCAGATTGATGAATTCACAGGTTTACGTTCTTGAGTCGTACGTTTTTAAAATGACTTTTTGGAAAGAGTGATTGAGAGAAGCTTAGTTCAGCATTCGAAAAATTACCGCAGGAAAAGAAGAGCGTCGCTGTATTACTGGAATCATGATCGACGAAGTGACTTGTTTAATTTTGGCTATGTTATAACATAACCAAAATTACTCTTGCCAAGAATAATTATTCTGTTGGTAAAAGGGAAGCGATGAGCATGTATCAAGGAGACGACGTAATGAATGTCGTGTTAACCAAGCCTTTGGCAACCAATAACAACCAGCCACTCAACATTAGTTCAGCTGTGAGTATTCAGGATAAGGCAAATCACAAGCCAAGCTCGAGTGCTTCTGAGCAGCCAACGGTATTAGCGGATATCTACCAAAGTGATATTAATATAGCGGTATGGCAGCGACAGTTTGATGAAGGCTTAACGACGGCAATTAGTGAATTTATCGCCTTGAATCCAAACTTTAGTAAGTCTGTTAGCGTGTCACCTGAAAATGCTTTCGATAAGTTGGAATTTGCCACCGATGGCACCGCCTCTAAAGCGCTGTTAGAAAACATGGCAGAGCTGGTGGATATGTTCTGTTGTTTGTTTGAGCTTGAAGAAGTCGGGTTACGTTTAGCCGTTCTGAATAAAGCGATGTGCCCACGTTTCCATTTTGATCAAGTGCCTTGCCGCTTGGTGACAACTTATCATGGTGTTGCGACTCAATGGTTGCCAAACGACTTAGTCGACCGTTCTAAGCTAGGGCGAGGGGCTAACGGACACCCAGATTCAGAGTCCGGCTTATACAATCATGAGTCAGATATCTAACAACTGTCGACTGGTGATGTGGCATTACTAAAAGGGGAGCGCTGGAGTGGCAACGAAAATGCGGGTCTTGTGCATCGTTCACCAGTCACTTCATCTGACGAGACACGATTGCTGTTAACGTTGGACTTTGGTTGATCAACTTTTGACTATTTAGTCCGCAACCTGTTTCTATTTAGACGTTCAACACATTTAAATACCTTCCTAATGAGCTAACGGTATAGCGCGATCTGTACCGTTATTACTCTCAAACAGAGACACTCATCAGCTGACCTTGATTAGCACATTAATTCAAAATTTAGAGTTTACCATTCTCTAAATCAATGGGTTACGATGCGTGCACTTACTCACATATATCAATATTTCAGTTCCTCATCGGTTTCTTAATTTATTTTAAAGCGTAAAATATATCCCGCTTGCAAACCTCTTTGGCAACCAATTTGTTCGCCACGGTTTTTTACTTCCACATTATAGGTTTCCTATGTTCAAGAAACTCTCGCTTAAAAATAAACTGGCGATTTCAGCCAGTATGGCCATTATCCTGGGGGGGATTTTGGTCGAGGCATTGTCTTTTCGTGCTTCACTGCAAAGGTTGGATATTGAAGTTGAACAGCGCTTAGAGGGCGCATCGGCTTCGTACAATCAATATGTATCGGATTGGATCTTATCCAAAGAGCGTGCGCTTACTTCTCTTTCGAAAGAGTCCAAACAAGAAAGCTTGGTGACTCATCTAAAACAGGTTCGTGACTCAGCCTCTTTTGATAATGTCTTCTTGGCATTTCCTGATGGTTCGCAAAAGAACGCGAACGGTGTTGTGTTGCCACCGGGCAATGATGATCCACGCGTATGGGGTTGGTACACCAATGCGGTTGCGAACCCAAGCAAGGTGTTCATGGATAACCCAACGGTTGCTGCAGCAACTGGGGCGAACGTTGTTTCATTAGGAACAGCAATGCAACTGCATGGGCAACAGGTTGTGTTGGGTGCTGATGTAGAAATTACAGACATCTTAAACAGTCTAGAGCAGGTGATTCTTCCAGGTGAAGGTTACATGTTCATCGCGACCAATAAGGGCACGGTTTATACGCACCCTGACACTAAGTTACTGAACAAAAACATCAGCTCACTTGGGTTAGATTTTGCGGACGTACAAAAGGCGCTGACTAGCGGTAAAGACACTTCTATCGAGTTGAATGGCAGCGACTATGTTCTGTACGCACGTGCGATTGATGGAACGAGCCTGATTACTGTGAGCGTTGTTAACCATGACTCTCTGGTTGCGCCACTATTTGATGCAGTGATTGGTCAAGTGTTGGTGACGCTACTTGTGGTGATCGTATGTACCATACTGTTTAACCTTTTGTGTACTATTCTATTCCGCCCGTTGAACCACGTTTCTCAAGCACTGGCGCAAATCGCGAATGGTAGTGGTGATTTAACTCAACGCATTCATGTTGAAAACCAAGATGAAGTGGGCGAGTTGGCTCATAACTTCAATACCTTTGTTGGAAGCTTACAGCAGTTGATTGGCCATATCCGTGGGCAGTCAGAACAGCTAAACAGCCAGTCAGAGCAAAGTACTCAACGTGCGAACCGTTCGGTGGATGAGCTTAATCATCAGCAGCAAGAAATCACTATGGTCGCGACGGCCGTAACTGAAATGGCGAGCGCCACGCAAGAGATAGCATCGCATGCCGAGCAAACAGCAAAAGCGGCGCAAGATTCAGCGACAAGCACTAACAGTGGTCACGCTCTGGTTGTGGATACCAAAGGTTCAATCAATAACCTAGCCAATGAAGTTAATGAAGCGGGTAGTGTGATTAGCGAACTTAACAAGCATGCTCAAGAGATCTCGACTGTACTCGCAACGATTCAAGGCATTGCAGAACAAACCAACTTACTTGCTTTGAATGCAGCGATTGAAGCGGCTCGTGCTGGTGAACAAGGTCGTGGATTTGCTGTGGTAGCGGATGAAGTACGTGTGCTTTCACAGCGTACCCACTCTTCAACGGAAGAGATCAAATCAACAATTGATATCCTGCAGCGTACAACGGCGCAAGCGGTTGAGCTGATGGAGAGCAGTTCTAAGTTGGCAATACATTCAGTAGAAGATGCCGATCGAGCTTCGCATGCGCTTGAAGAGATCAATACTGCAGTTGCTTTGATCAGCGATATGGCGACTCAAATCGCGACGGCTGCTGAAGAGCAAACACATGTGACGGGTGAAATTACCCAGAACGTGACGACCATTAAAGATGTTACCGACCACTTAGTTGTGGGCGCACAGGACAGCTTAACTGAGTCGAACGAACTTAAGAGCCAAGCCGCTGGCTTAAGTGACAAAGTGGCGACTTTTAAGCTTGCTTAACTGGTTCGCTCACTGATGCCTGATCAGTGAGTGCACGTTAAGCAATAAGCCAAAGCGACGTAGATTACGTCGCTTTTTTTGTATTTGTGAGTAATCGAATTCTTTACTAATCTACTTCTGAAAACTCTTTCAGCGCACTCATTGCAGCTTCTGCTTTGTCTTTTTGAACGAAGATGTGGTCGTGATAGTAGCCCGCAACCACGTTAGCGCTAATGCCGTAAGAGCCAAGCTTTGTCGCAAACGCCGCCGTTAATCCAACCGCTTCAAGGCTCGAATGTACCGATAAAGTGATAAGGCTAAATACACCGTCGAAGTTTAGCTGAGCTTTGGTCGCAACGTCTTCTTCCAGAACCAGCGTTAAACCTTCTTTCTCACGAAAAGTTGAGATTGGATTGAGCTGAACATAGTCTGTTAACGCTCCGTCGACAGTACAGAAAACATAGTTGCCTTCAATGAGTTCTGGTGACATGGACTTTAACAAAATGTCTAAATCGGTAATGGCAGTCATAGTCAGTTTCCCTGCGTTAATAAGCTAATTGATGATGTATGCAGTCACGATAGAAGCAACTGACAGTTAAGTAAAATTAATGATTTTAATTCTGCATCAGTTTTACTAATGGCAAGTTTTCCTCCTTAGTGATGGCATCGTACTTCTACCAACTTGTCGATTGTTCCATCTCGTCAGATAAATGGTCGATAAAGGCTCTTAACAGCGGTGTGACTTGTTTACGTGTTCCATAAATAGCATGCACACCGAGCGTTTTAGGTTGCCATTCAGAAAGCAGTGGCACTAATAGACCATCACGCATCAAGGTTTCCACTGAAGGGAAGGGCAGTAAACAGATACCGTTGCCTTTGAGTGTGGCAGAAAGCAGAACCTCTGAGGTGTTTGCACTGATATTCCCTTTAATCGGAACCGATTCGAGCCCATTGGGGCCATTGAACGTCCAAGCGGTTTTGCCAAAGTAACTGAACGATAAACAGTTGTGGTGCGCTAGATCTTGGGCTTCTGTGGGTGTGCCTTTCTCTTTTAGATATTGAGGCGATGCGCAAATCACGGAGCGGCATTCACCGATCTGCTTCGCGACAATATTGGGCGTCAGTTCGTTGGTTATGCGAATGGCCAAATCGATGCGTGACTCAACCAGGTTGACGGTCTGATCAGTCGAGATAATGTCGATAGAAACCTCTGGCCATTTGGCGATGAAGCGACTAATTGATTCCATCAAGAAGCTATCGACAATCGAGTAGCTCGCAGTAATACGCAGCTGACCTTTTAAATGCTCTCGGTTTTGGTTTCTGATCCCAGCTAGGGATGTTTCCAGTGCCAAAAGTTCTCTGGCGACCTCAAGTGTTTCTTTACCTGCGCTGGTTAAACTCAAGCTTCGTGTTGTTCTGTGAAGCAAGCGTGTGTCCATCCATGTTTCTAACTCACCCAAATAACGAGTGACCTTGGTTCGTGAGAGATCAAGGTGCTCTGCCGCTGCGCTCAAACTGCCACGTTCCACTATGGTGACAAAGACATTCATTGCCTCGAGTTTATCCATTGTTTTATTGCCTAGAGAATTAAACCGACCTCAGTATATGTCCGAAAACTGCAATAGTTAAAGTCAATTTGATGTCTATTTCATCTAAAAACAATCAAATAAGATATTTGGACATTCAACGAGTTGGCAGGTGTTCAACTCCAAGTATCGGAATAAAGCCATGAATACGTTATCGAAAAACCTGTTATTAAAAAGCATGCTTTTAGGAACCATAAGCCTAGGAACCGTGCTGGCATCAAGTGTTGCTTTAGCTGTGGATCTGAACATCACTCACTATAACCCCGGTGAGAACGCGATATTCCCTGCAAGCTCGGTATTGGTTTCGGGTGAGAAAGAAGTGATTCTATTTGACGCACAATTCAGTGTCGCAGACGGACAAAATTTGGTGGAGCAAATCAAAGCCACAGGCAAAAAATTATCGATGGTTTACATCAGCAGCGGCGACCCAGATTACTACTTTGGTTTGGAACCGATAGTTTCGGCATTTCCTAACGTTAAAGTCGTTGCCAGTGAAGCCGTTGTCGCGCATATCAAACGCACCAAAGATGCAAAGCTTGAATACTGGGGGCCTATATTAGAAGGCAACGCGCCCTCTAAGGTGATTGTTCCAATGGTGATGAACGACACAACATTAAGCATCGAAGGTGAAACCATCGAAGTGAAAGAGATAAATACACACCAAGCTTACCTATGGGTTCCGTCTGAAAAAACGGTGTTTGGTGGCGTGTCGGTGTATAGCGGTGTGCATGTATGGATGGCAGATACTGCATCGAAAGAGATTCGTAGCCAGTGGTCACAATCGTTGGAGCGTATGAAAGCACTAGAGCCAGAGGTTGTAATTCCGGGTCACTATTTAGGTGAAATGCCAACAGGAATAAATGCAGTTCACTTCACGAAGGATTATGTGGCTGATATTGAAAAAGCGTTGGCGAGCAAAAGTAATCCAACATCGGTCGAGATCAGTGATTACATGAAGAAAGCCTACCCGAAATTTGAGGCTACGGAAGGCGATTTAGAACTTGGCGCGAAAGTGCTAAGCGGCGAAATGGCTTGGCACTAGAGTTGATTATCTCGGTTGTGTCCCAGAACAGTCTGAAGATTGTATGCTAGATTTATTGGTGATACACAACTGGAGATATCGATGATCTGGCTTTCAGTGAAAGTACTACAGATTGGACTTGTCTATGGATACAGGAAGTATCAAAAAACGAAAAGAGCTCCAGCTTAGGAGCTCTTTTTTTGTTTCGGAGAGACGACTTTCTATTTCAAGTGAGAAAGAAAATCAGCATTTACCCGGTTTACAGTTAGTAGTCAGATTAGCCTAGTAGCCAGATCCGCCCTGCAACTCAATATCACCAATAAGCGAAAGTATGTTGAAAATAGAACCCATTACTCCTCACATCGGCGCTCGTATTCACGAACTAGAGCTTTCTACATGCAGTGCTGATGAACTCGATAAGGTGTATCAGGCACTTATTGCCCATCAAGTGATCTTTCTCGACGGGCAGACTTTGTCTCCAGAACAACACTTGATGATTGCACAGCGCTTTGGAACGTTAGAACCTGCACATCCTTTCTTCCCTCGCGTGGAAAGTGCGCCACAGGTGAGTGTGATTGAAACAACCCGTGGCAATGCGCCAAAGGAAAGTTATTGGCATACCGACTTAACGTGGCGCAGCTTGCCGTCGAAAGCTTCCCTGTTGCATGCTCAACACATTCCAAGCATTGGTGGTGACACTATCTGGTGTTCTATGACTGCGGTTTTTGAATCTCTACATGAAGATATGAAAGCTAAGTTGAGAGGGTTGTCGGCGACTCATTCGCTTGTGGCCTTTGAAGGTATAGAATCAGAAGACATTGATCTCGATTGGCACAAATCCTTGATTAAAACAGCACAGGAGAATCCGCCAGTGGTTCACTCTGTTGTTCAAGTTCATCCTGAAACGGATAAAGAAACGCTCTGTATCAATGAACAGTTTACTCGTTATATCAACGAACTCGACCGCAAAGAGAGTGATGTTTTACTCAGCCAACTGTTTGAAATTGCGAGACGCCCTGAGTTTCAAGTTCGTTTCAAATGGGACAACGGCTCAATGGCGATCTGGGATAACAGGGTAACGCAACATTACGCAGTGATAGATTACGGGGATACTCCAAGAAAAATGCATCGAGTAACAGTGACATAGCAGTAAGCTGAACACAGTTATCAAAAGAACACCGCGCATGCCCATCCCTGAACCAAGCACTCGTACTTAAATTTAAGCGTCAGCAGGGTGCATCATTCATCTACGCTTAATAATAAAAACAAATGCGTTGGTACATATTTGATTGAAACCTCACTGCTCGGACGTGATGTGTAATATAATCGGCGCCAAAATATAAGTATAAAAACCAAATCATAGAATTAATAAACGTCAGGGCTTAGAGAGCAAAGTATTTCGTATGAACGCGATTCGTAAAGTTTACCAGTACGCAGAACCGAATTTAACCCTCGTGGGTTGGATGGGCTTTGTCGGCTTTCCAATTTACTACATTGTGTGGGAGTTTTTGTTCCCGCAACCCTACGAAAACTTAGCGCTTCGCCTGTTTTGCTCGGTATTGTTCTTTGGCATTATATTTCGCAATCGCGTCCCATTTGAATGGCGAAAATACCTTCCGGCTTATTATCAAGTTGCCGTAACTATCTGTTTGCCAGGTTTCTTCTTCTACATGCTGCTAATGAATAATTGGTCCAACGTTTGGGTTATGTCATTCATGTCGGCTATTTTCCTCCATATTTTATTGGTGCACGTGACGAGAGTGATGTTTGCACAAACCTTTGCCGGTATTGGGATTGCTACCTTGTGCGCTTGGATTGCACAAGGCTTCTACCTCGAACTCACAATGGATTGGACGCATGTGCCAATCTTTTTGTTTATCTACTTATTCGGCAACTTGTTCTACTTCCGCAATCAGGTGGAACATGAAAACAAGGTGTCATTGGCGAAGTCTTTTGGTGCGGGTATTGCCCATGAGATGCGAAATCCTCTAAGCGGATTACTTACCTCTATTGATGTCATGCAGTCCATATTGCCGAACCCTAAAAGTGGCGATCAAAAAGGGCAATATGCGTTAAGCAATGAAGAAGTGATTCAGTTGCGTGAAGTGGGCGATGAAGCGATGGAGATCATTCATTCCGGTAACGAAACGATAGATCTGTTACTGACTTCAATTGATGAAAACCGAGTCTCTCGATCTACGTTTAAGAAGCATTCAGCGCAAGCGGTGGTTGAGGATGCGATAGACAGTTTCAATTACAAGCGCTCTGCTGATAAGTCAGCAATCTCCTTGGATGTGCAGAGTAACTTTGAGTTCTTGGGTAGCGACACCTTGTTGAAATACGCCATGTATAATCTGTTCAAGAATGCGTTCCATCATCGTAGCCCTGAAGATTTTCATATTCATGTCACCATGTTCAGTGATGAAGTGACGAACCAGATAATGGTGACGGATAACGGCTCTGGTATTTCGAGCGATATCATTCGTCGTATTTTCCAAGACTTTTACACCACAGGCCAGTCGGGTAATTACGGTTTAGGTTTGCCATTTTGTCAGAAGGTCATGCGCTCGTTTGGTGGTGAGATTAAATGCCAGTCTGAAGTGGATCAATGGACACAGTTCACGATGATTTTCCCATCTTTGACTTCCAATTCGGTAGAGGAAATCAAGAGCGAACTGACTAAACTCAAGACGGTGCTGATGATCAGTGATCAGACAGTGCTTTCCAGTAAAATGACTGAAATCTCTCGCTTTATGGGTTTTGACCTAGAGATTTTGGATGTGGCATCAGCGCTTCAGAATAAGGAATATCAATTTGAGTTCGACTTGATTTTCGTTGATATGGAGAGCTTGGATTTAAGAGCTAGTTGCCTCGATAAGATTGAATCGTTACTTTCGTTCACTGAGGCGCGAATCATTTACTTGTATGAGCGTCATCCTATCAAGCGTGTACGTAACATTTCTTTCGAGCCTATTTGGGTGGAAACACAAGTCTGGCTACTAAATACTGAAGCGACCATTGACCGTTTACTGTTTGACTCCAACTACGTGATGCCATCGGTTGCTGTAAAACCGCTAGAGGCCACCACTAGACGTACGATTATGGTGGTCGATGACAATGAATCTCTACGCCGATTTACGGCAATGTTATTGGAAAAACAGGGCTTTGATGTTGTGCAAAAAGAAGACGGACAACAAGCCTTAGATGCGGTTGATACCGACGAAATCGACTTGATCCTAATGGATATTGAAATGCCAATCATGGACGGTGTTGAAGCTTCTCGCCGAATTCGCAGTGCCGACAAAGAATACTCTTCGGTGCCGATTATTGCTCACACGGGTGACAGTTCTCCCGTTACCTTGGAAAAGATGGAATCATCAGGCATGTCGGACTTTATTGTTAAACCTGCCGATAAAAACCGACTGTTTGATAAAATTGCTCACTGGATTTAGCGGGTGTAATAGTCTGAAGTTCACGGCCATTGGGTAGACATAGATTCAAGAAAGAGCTCAGCGAATTGCTGGGCTCTTTTTGTATCGCGACATGATAGCGTCCATTCAGTCCTGCCGTTGGTGTTGGTTATAAATATGGTTCGAAAAAGGTTACACGAACTCTAACTCGGGGTGATGGTACGCTTCGTGACAAACCGTGAGCACATGGTCAATGTCTCTTGGTGTCATATCGGCATTCACTGAAAAACGGATGATGTTTTTGTTCTTGCCAGTCGCAGGGCGGCAGAATACCGCACCGAACACATCACGTTCTTCTAAGAAGTCTCGCACACGCTCCGTGTTTCTTTCATTGCCGCACTCTAGCGCTACAATTTGAGACTCACTGCGGATATTAAAGCCAATTCGCTTTAGCCCCGTAGTCAGCGACTTAGCCCGATTGAATAAGGCTTCTCGTTTGTCTTCCGCACCTTTGATCACCTCCAACGTTTTCTCTAAACGAACCACTTCTTGTGGTAACACTGTTGAGCTAAAAATCGCAGGGTACGCCACAAACGGCAAGGTTTTAGACAGTTGTTTAGGGCCAAGGATTGCCCCAGCGCGATAAGCAAAGGTTTTTGCCAAGCTAACGGTGATGAAGTCGACTTGGTTGGTGAGCCCCAATGCTTGCACTAAGCCTGCACCATTCTCTCCATGTGTACCCAGTGAATGGGATTCATCAACGACGACCGCACAATCAAACTCTTGCGCCATTTCGTAGATGTCGCACAGTGGGGCAATGGTGCCTATTGTGCTGTAAACCGAGTCGACAACAATGACACCTGAGCCGTGGCGCTCTAACTGTTTGCGTAGGTGATTCATATTGTTATGCATAAACGGATGGGCAACTGCGCCGGCAGCCCGAATCCCTTCCCATAGCGACATGTGTGCAAGGAAATCAATATACACAGGTGTGCCCGGTGGGCAGATGGTTTGCAATAGCCCAATATTGGCCGCCCAGCCCGATTGAGAAAGCAAACAGCTCTCCATTCCAACATAGTTCGCAAGCTCAGTTTCGAACGCAGGTTTAGACTGCTCATCTTGTAAGAAAATCGCAGACATCACCACGTTGTCATCGTGCTCACAGATCGCCGCTTGATGGGCTTGTTGGATCTGTTTGTTGTGTGACAGCGCTAGGTAATCATTGCTCTGCATCACAACGGCACTGCGCTGGGGGCGTTTACCCAATACCAAATGCTTTTGGCTTTGGTTCTGGGTAATCAGGTCTTGAATATAGAAGTTCAAGCGTTCTTCGATAAAGGAAGGTAGTGGTTTGTTTTTTGTTTTATCACTCATAATAGTTCTCTTCAAATACAGGAAAACGCCAGCGCTGACGGCTGTATATTGACGATAAAAAGTGATGTGTCATTAGCCAAGTTGCATAATTTTGTGGGTGCTTGCAAACTCAGCATTTAAGGGTTTTGAGGCGAGTGGGTTTCCTTACGGTTTGGGGCTTTACCCGAATTAAGATAGGAATAATAGCCTTCTTTTTTATGACAAAAGGCTATTAGAATTCGGCATTCGAAGGCATTTAAAAAAGCGGATTTTGAAAGGCTACGTGCTACGTGCTACGTGCTACGTGCTGTTAGCTGTGAATATGGATAAGCTCGATTAAGGCATCCAATTGCTGCTTGGCTTCATCCTCTAACGGATACCCAATATTGAGGCGTAAGCAATTGCTGTAAAGGTCGAGAGTGCTGAACAGGTGTCCAAGCCTAATATCAATGTTCTTCTCGGTAATGCCCTGAGCAAAGGCTGACTGGTTCAAGCTTGGGATTTGCAGCCAAAGCACCATGCCACCTTGTGGATTACTTATCTTCACATCTTGAGGAAGGTGCTGAGCCAAATAACTTAGGTATTGTTGGCGCAAAGACAAGATCTGAGTGCATCTTCTCTTCACGTGCTTAGCGTATTGGCCAGATCCAATAAAGTCAGCAACCGCAAGCTGAGTGGGCAGGGCAACGCCGTAGCTCGCAGCTGAGAACTGAGCCTTGTATTCGTTGATAAACCTGCCCGGCAAGCACCATCCCAAACGGTAACTCGGTGACAAACTTTTCGATACTGATCCACACCATAAGACAAAACCGCCTTTGTCGTAGTATTTCGCGGGGAGCGGCGTGTGTGAGGAGTAGGACAGTTCCAGATACACATCATCTTCAATGATCGGCACTCGATAGTGATTCGCTAATTCAGCCAGTTTCTGCTTTTGAGTGGCTGACATGTTGATCCCTTGAGGGTTCATATGAGAGGTACAAAAGATCGCGGCATCGACTTGTTTATTTTTCAAATGCGCTTCCAGTTGTTGCAAGTCGACACCATCATCTAGAGACGGGATCTCGATGATTTTTCGCGACATTTGTCCGAGCAATTCCAGAATACCGTTGAAACATGGCGAGCTAATCGCAATGGTGTCGCCTTCTTTAGTGCAAGATTCAAGTGCGGCCTTAATCGCAGACATACAGCCAGCCGTAATCACCATCTCTTCAGGTGAAAAGTGCACATCGAGCTTGGCAAAATGAGTGGATAATGCCTGTCGTAAAATCGGCTCACCTTGTGTATCTGGGTAATGGTTGAGCCTACTTCCCATCCGTTTAATAGCGCGACGAAAACTTCGTTCCAATTCAACGATCGACTGCTCATCATTGGTGGTGCTCGAAACCCCTAAAGGTCCGTTGATTGAGTTGTGGGTCGAAGAGGTTTGTTTAACACTTGATACCTTACTCTCAAACTGTGCCCACTCAGGCGTTGAGTGAGACGGCTTGTGAGGCGAGACAAAATACCCCGCTTGCGGTCGAGAATGTATCCAGCCTTGTGATTCCAGTTTTTGGTAGCAGCTCACCACGGTCGACATGCTGATCGCCTGTTGCTTGGCGCTACTTAGTCAGTTATGGCTTTGTGTTCGGTGTGGGTATCTGGGGTATGGCTTCATGGTCGATCACTGCTGGTTTATCGTCTGGGCTTTCATCGGTCTTGCTTTCAACCAACGTATTAATCGGCATGGCGGTTGGCGTGTGGTTGTTCAAGGAGAGTGCTTCTATTCGTAAATTATTGGGTGCGATGCTAGCTATGTGTGCGTTGGCGGTATTGGTATCTGCAGCTACGGGTAATGTCACCGTTAATGGCGTGATCTTGATTATGATTGCGGCGTGCAGTTGGACCTTGATGGGCGTGATTGTTAAGGCATCGAAAACCACTCAAGCTTTTGCGTTCAATGTCTGGGGGATGCTGTTTGCTCCAGTGCCATTAGTGTTATTTGCCGTGATGTTACACGGTGACCAAATAATCTGGCAGGGCATCGAACAATGGGATTGGAACACGACGATTGCGGTGCTGTTTCAAGCTTACCCAACCACGCTATTTGGTTATTGGGTATGGAATAAGCTGTTAATCCAATACCCGTTAAGTACGACCGCGCCGTTAACCTTGTTAGTGCCTATCTTCGCATTGATTAGCGGTTACTTTATGTATGATGAGGTGCTGTCTGTGGCTCAGGTTGTTGCATCAATACTGTTTCTTGTCGGGATTGGTTTGATTGTGAAACCTGCGAATGTAACGAATACCAAAGCGACACAAACACTTGCTGAACAAAAATGATTGAAGAAAGCTGATATTGCATGAGCAGCTTTGAATGACAAATAAGACCTCGCACTTGTGAGGTCTTATTCTATGTCGAAGAAGTGAAGTTATTTAAATAACCAACTTACTAAGCAATCAACTAACCATACACGCAAGTAACTGGCTCTCAAGATCATATTCTATTTCTAGACCGATCATTTATATTCTGATTTCGATACACTCATCGAGTTCTGATTCCGTCAAGCCATCCTCTGTTAAGTTGTAACCGAAAACCTCAAAAGAACATAGGCTTTTATAAGTGAATTCGAATTAAATTCTGAAATGATACAAATCTTATATTTAATAACGCTTATTTAGTAACCTTTGTTGAGTCCCATATCAAATCAAGTGGCTGATTTTATTGGGTATCGGAGAAAAGTCTCAAAAATTATTATTTAGTTCGCTAAAGTTTTAAATTCTATTAATGGTTGTTTGTATGGAATATAACTCCATTTCGTTACTGTTGAGTAGATGGTTTTTAGCTATATATGTGAAATTTGAAGCGAGTTATCTTTCTGATTTGAAAGAATAATTAAATAGTTAAGATAAAAAAGTTGGCGAAAATCAGAAGCTTGGCATACACTTTCCTTGTAAATGACCTTATCTCATTGATTGAATAGGGTAAATGCTTTGGCGCTACTGGCGATGGTAGCAATGTTTAACATAGCTTTGAGGAAAGTTTTATGGCACTCACGAAGGCCGATTTGGCTGAGAACCTGTTTGAGACACTCGGATACAGCAAGCGGGATGCCAAGGAAACGGTGGAAGTGTTTTTCGAAGAAGTTCGTAAAGCGCTCGAAAATGGCGAACAGGTAAAACTGTCTGGTTTTGGTAATTTTGATCTTCGCGAGAAAAACGAGCGACCTGGTCGTAACCCGAAAACTGGTGAAGACATTCCAATTTCTGCTCGACGTGTTGTTACTTTTAGACCGGGACAAAAACTAAAGGCCCGTGTCGAAAATATTAAAATCGAGAAGTAGCCAAGCAATAGACCACGCCTAGCGTGGTCTTTTTGTATCTGCATAGAGTTTAAGCTAAACGCATTTCTTTAATTTTTAGTAACCTTTCTCAAACTCCATCTATTTACTGTCCGGTAAGAACTTGCTTTAGATGCGAAAACAGAGGCTAGGCCTCTGACTTTGAATCTTCACTCTAAAGGGCTTGTTGAACCTTACTTGCGATGTCTTCAGACACCCAAGGCTTCCATACCTGTGGTGAGCTTTCTAGAAAGTAATACATGGCTTCTTCGGCGTCGGCTTGGTTGTCTTCCATCCAGGCCAGCAACTCACTCATTTGTTTATTGGTAAAACCACGCTTTTCAAAGTATTGGTAGGCAAGAGGTTCGTTATTAGCAAAGGCTTCTGTGGTGATTGTGTGAACCGGTGCTGGTGGATACATGGTCACTTTAGGAGATTCACAATCAGGTTGTGTCGTACAGTTACGGAATTCCTCAATGTCAGTACCACTTCCGAAATCAACCTTCACCATTTCATACTTACCTAGCACAGGCGTAGGCGACCAGTAATATCCAAACCATGCTTTTTTGCGTTCGTAAGCTTTCGCTATCGTACCTGATAAAGCGGCGCCTGAGCCGGGATCAACCATTTCAAAATTGTGATCTTCTAACTTAAGCGCATCGAACAGGTGACCGGAGGTAATCTGACAAGTCCAACCCGCAGGGCAGCTATAAAACGCAAACTTCTCATCATCTTCTGGGTGTTCAAACAGCTTTGCGTTTTTAATCACACCTTCAATGGTTGTAAGCTCTGGGTACTGTTCAACAAGGTAGTTTGGTACCCAGAAACCTTCTTCACCGCCGTTGACCAAAGACTTGCCCGCGTAACGTAGACGCTTATCCGCAACACCCTTATCCAACGCTTCTTTGATGCCATTAGTCCAAAGCTCTGGCGCAACATCAGGTTGACCTTTTTCAATCATTGACGTGCCCGTAGGGACGCTATCACCGGGGATTAAGTCCGCTTCACAGCCGTAGCCGTTATTCAAAATGAATTGGTCGACATGAGCAATAGGCTCGCCGAGTTCCAGTTCATGTCTGCAATGGTGATCTTTCCGCATTCGTCAGCACTAGCGTGTACAGAAAACGCAGCAAGTAGCGCGATGGAAAGCATGGATTTGTTATTCTGCATTGACGTAATTCCTTTTCTTGTCAGAAGCTTATTCGCTATAGAAACAGAAATGTTCGACGGAGAAAAGAGACTGAGATCTAAATTTAAACGATCTGATTATTTGGGATAGGAAGTGGAGAGGCTACTCAACAAGTACTAAAAAGGGCTGCGAGTGCAGCCCTTGTGATGTTTATTGGAATAGCCTATCTATGTATTAAGCCGCTTTAATGTGCGTTGTAATGTACGGTTGCCATGCTTGTTGGTAAAGCTCTAAAGATTGGCGTCGTAGGCTATTGATTTGTGCCGCTTCGATATCGTTGATTGGGCGATGTTCTGCAATTGCGTGACGCTCAATACCTTGGATAATTTCGTACAGCTCGTGCTCAGGACCACTTTTCACATCAGCAATCGCTTTTAAGTGAAGTTGAACCTCTGCAATGATGTTGGTTTTAGGCAAACGAACCAACAAGTTAAGGTCACGGTAACCAGAGTCAGCCGGCGATTTAAACTTATTTTTCAGCTTAACAACGTCTGCTTCACGGCTTAGCGCTTCGTAAACTTCAACCAAGCTCTCTACATCGTTCGCGATGATAGTTGCACGGGCTAAGTCGGTAATTTTTGTCACATCACCATCAAGCTCAAGGGCGATTTTTTCTTCTGCGCGAGCTTGAGATTTAACGCCAGCAAATAGCGCTTCAGAATTGGTGAGTAGGGCAGTACTTTTACAGATAGTTTCTAGTTCAGCTTGGCCTTGATGCGCTTTGCTGTACAAAATATCGAAGTCGGTGTAAGGCTGAGTCGGGCGTGAGTCGAAGGCTTTGATGCCGTAAAGGCCGCTCAAACTATGACGGAATACGTTTGAAGATACTTGGTTTTGCGCAGGAGTGCGCGTTTGATCTGTTGAACTTGTTGAAACAGGTGCTGCTGCGAATGCAGGCGCTCGGCTCAATACCAAAAGCATTAGGGCCGTCGTACGGAGAAATACACTCATTCAAACTCCAAAATACAAGGTTACAAAAAACGGGTAGTCAAAAGGGGTAGTAACGCACAAGAGTAAAAACAGCTTAACTAATTTCACTACATATTAAATGAGGCTAGCTAAGACAGAAACCAATTCTAACGTTTAATATTGCTTTAAAATGTGAAGATATAGCCAAATAACCCAACCGTTAGTTCCGCAATTATCAGAACTTTGAACTTAGCCAGTTTCTGATTTTATCGAAATCAATTTAGTACTTTAAACCAAGCTAAGGTTGCTCTTACCTCTCTATACTGTACCCTTGCATTATGACTGTTTAACATGAACGAAAGATGAATAATCCTGAATTTTGGCACAATAAATGGGCAGCCAACCAAATTGGTTTCCACCTCGAAGATGTAAACCCACTTCTGATTAAATTTTGGGAAAAGACTGAGCCTAGCTACGAGAAGAGTGTGTTTGTTCCACTTTGTGGCAAAAGTGAAGATCTGATTTGGCTAGCTTCAAAGCATGAAGATGTTCAAGGTGTCGAGTTAAGCCAGATTGCGGTTCGCGCATTTTTTGCAGAGCACCTTTATACCCCGACTGTGACTCAAATTAGCGGTCAGCACGAGCTCTACCAATTCGATGAACTGAACATCTACACGGGCGATTACTTTTCAGCGCCAATCCAACCTGTCGATACCATTTATGATCGCGCGTCTTTAGTCGCATTGCCTGAAGAGATGCGAGTGCAGTACGTAGAGCGCTTAAAACAACTGCTGAAACCGGGCGGTAAGATCCTTCTGGTGACTCTGGATTATGATCAAAGCGAGATGGCGGGGCCTCCGTTTAGCGTACCTAAGTTAGAGATTGCTCAATTGTTTGCAGGATACAAAATTACATTGTTGAATCAAGATATAGCGAACGATGAACATCCGAAGATTGCTAAGAAAGGCTTGTCTCGCTTCTGTGAAGAAGTGTATTTGATTGAGTCAGACGCTTAAGTTCAGTCTGCTTAGTTAAGCGAACAGATAACACCAACAAAAAGACGGGCTCGATAGCCCGTCTTTTTATGGTTCAGATTTGAACTCGTGATTGTTCAGAATTGAATAGCAGGTTAGTAAATCACTTTTACTTTTGACGCGCTCTCAATGGCATCTTCAATCGCTGTTTCTGTGCTGTTACGACGAGTAAGCGCCACACCTAAACGACGGCGACCATCGATATCAGGCTTACCAAACAAGCGAACTTGCGTTTGTGGTGCGTCTAGCGCTTCTGCAAGGCCTTCAAAGCGGATATTCGTTGATGTGCCTTGACCAAGGATTACGGCAGAGGCACAAGGGCCATACTGAGTAATTGATTTGATCGGCATACCTGTAAATGCGCGTACGTGTAGTGCAAATTCCGATGAGTCTTGAGACATCAGAGTAACCAAGCCAGTATCATGTGGGCGAGGGGAGACTTCATTGAAGATCACGTGGTCGCCTTTAACGAACAGTTCAACACCAAAGATGCCGTGACCGCCTAATGCGTTAACCACTTGCTCTGCCGTGTATTGCGCCGCTTTAAGTGCGTTGTCAGACATGACCTGTGGCTGCCATGATTCACGGTAATCACCGTCTTCTTGACGGTGACCGATAGGTGCACAGAAGTGAACACCGTCGACAGCACGAACGGTTAGAAGCGTGATTTCGTAATCAAAGTCGATGAAGCCTTCAACGATTACACGACCCGCGCCAGTACGACCGCCTCCTTGTGCGTAGTCCCAAGACTTCTGAATGTCTTCCTCTGTTTTGATAACGCTTTGGCCTTTACCTGAAGAGCTCATTACTGGCTTAACAACGCAAGGCATGCCCACGAATTCAACAGCGGCTGAGAAATCTTCAAAGGTGTCTGCGAAGCGGTAAGGAGAAGTGCTCAGTTTTAGTTCTTCTGCCGCTAGACGACGGATACCTTCGCGGTTCATCGTTAGCTTGGTCGCATTCGCAGTTGGAACGACATTTAAGCCTTGCGCTTCTAGCTCTACCAACTTGCTGGTGGCAATAGCTTCAATTTCAGGAACCACATAATCTGGCTTTTCTAGTTCAATGATCGCTTGAAGTGCATCGCCGTCTAACATGTCTAATACATGGCTACGATGCGCAACTTGCATCGCTGGTGCGTCTGCATAACGGTCACAAGCAATAACTTCCAAACCTAAACGTTGGCACTCGATAGCAACTTCTTTGCCGAGTTCACCTGAACCTAATAGAAGTACACGAGTAGCATTTTCACGAGTAGCAGTACCAAACATAGAAATTCCTTCCGATCTTTTGAACGATTGATTGAAAACGGGGTGATCATACTTATTTCAATGACAAAAGCAAACGTTTGCGCAAGTTGTTGCTTTAATTACAGGCATAAAAAAAGCAGCCCTGTTAAATAGGGCTGCTTATTTAAATTTTTGTTAATAAGATGTACTTAGATTGCTAAGTAAGTCACTGGAATGTCGGGATTAATCGCTTCTAATGTAGATTGCGTATCCGCTAGGTGACTGATGCTACCTTCTGCGATTTCAACCAAAGCAGCACTTTCAATTTGTTCGAAATCGAAGCCAGCCAGTTTAAGTTGAATTAACGCGACTTGCAGAGGTGGTAGGCTCGGGTTGAACGCTGCATTTTCAGCGTAAGCTCCCGTAAAAATTTCACCTGACGTCAGTTGTAGTGAAACACCACTTAGGTTTTTGGTGTAAGGAGCATGGCTGCGGTTTAGTGCTGCTAGCGCTTCTACAACAATAGGCGTTGTTTCTTCGGTCGTGTACTTATGATCAAGCTTTGTCATTAGGCCAGTTGTCACACCTAAATCAGCAGGGCCGAACGAGTCTGGTAAGTACTCTTGCAGAGACATTTCATCACGTTGTGGAAGATGAACTTTAAGTTCTTTTGCTGTTGTCAGTTCGTTCATGAATTGACGACAGTGACCACAAGGACTGAAGTTGATGGTGATATCTGAGATACCGAGTTCGCCTTTCATCCAAGCGTGGCTGATTGCAGATTGCTCAGCGTGAACGGTTTGACCAAGTTGAGCACCAGCGATTTCAAGGTTTGCACCAAAATACAGAGTACCAGACAAACCACGCACGATTGCACCAACATAAAAGTCAGATAACGGAGCGTAAGAATACGCTGCGGCAAAAGGAAGTAGTGCAATACGTAGCTCGTCATCCGCTAGACCACTTGCTTGCAGTAGGCTAGCAAATTGTTCTGGAGACAATGTCGCGTCAAAGTTGTCTGCTAATACGATGTCACTCAAAAGCGCTTTCATTGATGATGGAGCACTTTCCAGCGCCAGGGTAATACGACTGTTCATGTTGAATCCTTAATTGACCTTAGGCTTTAAGTTTATGCATTGCTCAGGAATTTTCTGTGATAAAGATCATCATTGAATTGTTGTTGTTACATTGGTTTGCATAATTAGAGTGAGGTCACACTTGAAATCGATTACAAGAGCCATTTATACAGCTGATATCGCACTTATTGCTCGTAAAAGACCGTGACTTGACTGCTATTGCTAAATAAATGCGAATAAAAAGCCCAAACAGACACTGTAATAAACAGCATTCTGGTTGGGCTGAATCGCGTAGTGATCGTTTAGGTTAAGAGTAGAACCAAACCACGAGCGAAAATAAACTCGGTGCGATGATTGAGGTAATGACGCCACAAAGCACAAGAGCCAAAGAACTGAATGCTGCATCTTCCTGATTCTTTTCCGCACAAGTCGCGGTGCCTAAAGCGTGAGACACGGTACCCATGGTTAAACCACGGGCGATCGGGCTCTTAATACCAATGAGGTTGTAGATTGGGTAAGCAAAAATTGCCCCAAATAGACCCACAATCAATACCAGTATTGCCGCAATCGCTGCTTCACCACCTAAATGGCTCGATACTTCCATTGCAATTGGCGTGGTGACTGATTTGCCTAACAAGCTCGCAATCAAAGTTAAGTCCGCTTTAAATGCTACTGCGATCACTGCCGTTGTTGTCATCGACATCACACTGCCTAGCGTGCAAGCAAAGGTAATGATGCGCCAGTTGGCTCTGATTTGAGGTAGCTGCTCATAAAGTGGGTAAGCAAGTGCAACAACCGCAGGCTGCAGCATGTAGGTAATCCAAGTGTTGTCAGCATAGTAAGTCTCAAACGGTACTCTAAAGAACGTGAGAATCGGAATGATGATACCAATGCTCATAAGCAGGGGGTTACACAGCGGCGAGTTTACTTTTTGACTTACCCAGCGAGCAAATAGGAATACCACGATGGTGAGTAGAATCCACATGATCAGTTACCTCTCGAAAGCAAGCGGTCTAAGAACCATGATAAGGATACTAACACCAATAATGTGCCACCAACGGCGCTCGCCATAATTGGCAATGCGTTCGCGATGAGCATGTCGAAATGATCCATCAACCCAACACTGATCGGAACAAACAGTAAGATCATTAGGCGGATAATCAAGCTTGCACCGGGCTGTACCCAGTGCGAAGGAACAATACCAATCACCATGGCGGCAAACAGAATCAACATGCCAAAAATACTGCCTGGAATTGAGGTATCCAAAAAGTGCTGTAACGCGTTACCTGCTGTAAGTGCACCTATGATTAAGGTGAAGGAGATTAAGCAGTAAACCAGTTGGATCAATCTTTCTTTCAAAGTGTTACGTCTCTTGATAATGGAATTAGCTAGCTAACTTTTCTACGTACTGATAAACCGCCTTCAAGATAGCCATTTTCTTCTCGTCGCTTTCATGTTCGTGCGCGAGGTTTTCAAGGTTGAGCATGTACTCTTCTAAACGGCACTCATAAAACTCACGACAATGGTTCGCCCATTTCAATTGCTCAGCTTCGTCGAGCGTCCATGGGAAGTTACGCGCACGGTAACGGAACAGTAACGGTTTAATTCGTTCGTCACTGAAGGTGATATCCAAAGCCGCCAAGTTGTTCGGGTCAGTTTCGCGAATGATGTTCATCGCTGTTTTATCAGCAGGTGAAAAGAAACCGTCGTAAAGGTGTGTATCAACATCATCACTCTTTTCGTACTCGCGCTCTTGTGAATACAGGCCGATCAGTTTTTCGCGGATCTCTGGGTGTTCGCGCAGCAGTGCCAAGTTTTTCAGGCATTGTTGGCGATCGATACCGATGGTTTCAGCATTTTCAGCCGTTAGCGTTTTGGCTGGAGCAAGAATAGGGCACTTGTTTAGCTGAACCAATTTGATGGGTACGGGTAGTTCGTCTTCACCCAGTTCACTGCGTTTGGTATAGAGCCTTTCTCTGAGTTCATCAGCGTCCAGTTCTAACAGTGGGCTTGGATCTTTGGCTAAATCAACCACGATAACCGCATTTTGATTGGTTGGGTGCCAAGCCATAGGCACAATCCAGCTGGTGTAGTTGCAGTCACGGCCAAACATGCCTGAAACGTGCATTAATGGTGTCATGTTTACGATATCAACCAGATCATTCAGCTTACGCTTATGACGCATGTTGTAAAGGTAATCGAACATCTTAGGTTGCGCAGCTTTCAGCTTCTTCGCTAACTCGATGGTCGCAATAACATCGGCCATCGCATCGTGCGCGTTCTCGTGTTCAATGCCGTTTGCCACAGATAGGTGTTCCAGTTTGAAGCTTGGGTAACCTTCTTCGTTCTCTGGCCAAACAATGCCTTCAGGACGCAGTGCGTGAACAGCGCGCATTACATCTAATAAATCCCAACGAGAGTTGCCGTTCTGCCAGCTCCACGCATATGGGTCGATGAAGTTTCGGTAACAGGTGTAACGCGTTACTTCATCATCGAATCGAATACTGTTGTAGCCAAGGCTTGTGGTGTTAGGTTTCGCTAACTCAGCATGGATCTTAGCGATAAACTCAGGTTCAGGAAGACCTTGTGAAGCCGCTTTTTGTGGTGTGATACGGGTGATCAGTGCAGCTTCAGGCGCAGGGAGGTAATCAGCGGGAGGTTGGCAATAGATAACCAGAGGCTCTCCAATAACATTGAAATCTTGGTCGGTACGAACACCCGCAAACTGACTCGGACGGTCTTTTGCTGGGCTAACGCCCCATGTTTCGTAATCGAAAAAGAAGTAGGTTGGCTGATTATCTGAACTCATTGAATTTCCTGAACAGCAAGCGCGGAACGTTTACTGTGGCTGAAGGTTAGTTTTGTTCAGTATCTGATAGTATGCGGTACGCGTGCAACCCAGATCACAAATAAATTGTCGGAAAACGGTGCTTTACTATTCAATCGAGTCAGTGGGGAAGGTTTTGAAACCAATTGAGGCGGTTTCTTAGTTAATACAATCTGTCTATCGTCCGTTTAATCCGATGGAGGCGAGAGTATCAACTGGACTTTCTGCTTCATGGTTAACTCTCGGTTCTTCAAATCTTTGAATATGGCCTTCCATTCTTGAAAGGTGACCACTATCGGATTAAAACTGTTCACGGGTTTGGTGACGCCATAACGTACAGTTTCAACTTCAGGTTCGAATGTACCAAATAACTTATCCCAGATAATAAGAACGCCGGCGTAGTTCTTATCAATGTATTGCGGGTTTTTGCCGTGATGTACTCGATGATGAGAAGGGGTATTAAAGATGTATTCAAGTGGCCCCAAGCTTCGTATCCATTGTGTATGGACGAAGAACTGCAAACCTAGATTGAGAAGCACCACAAAGATGACCCACTTAGGGGCAAAACCTATGATGACCAACGGTATCCAGAAAAGCCACATCCCAGCAAGTGGATACATTAAGCTTTGACGGAAAGCCGTACTGAAGTTCATGCTTTCTGAACTGTGGTGTGCCACGTGTGCTGCCCACATCCAGCGAACACGATGGCTTGCTCTGTGGAACCAGTAATAGTAAAAGTCTTGCAACACCATCAATACAACAAAACTCAGCACGCCCATTTCAATGTCCATTAAGCGCCAACCAAACATCCAGAGATACAGCTGCACGACCAATAACCCGGTGAGCAAATCGGAGAGTTGATGCATTCCCGCCAGCGTGAAATTACACATCACTTCTGAAAGCTTATAGCTGGAGTTATCAGGCAGTCGACCTTGCTTCTGACCGATAAAATACTCAGCCAACATGCACACCACGAACAAGGGCGCTAATACCAGCAGTAGCCATTCTGGGTAATTGATTAATGCGTCGATATTCATGTTTTATCCTTGTTGAGACGCCATACGCGTTTTTAGTATCAAGTTTACTTAGACTTGCTCGCCTGAAATTCAGTTAGCAAAATTTCGCTACCAGCGAGCAAAGTGATCTTCTGTTAGGCCAAGAACACCATCGAGTTGATGTGTCACTCCATTGTTGTCTTCAATCGAGCCAGAAAAGTGACCAATGAACTGACGAAAGTTACTTTTTAACAGCCATAAATTGAGCTTTTCGCTGCGATTATTTAAGGGCGTAAAGGTCAGGTTTATACGTCCATCTTGTGATGTTATCTGCCAAGGTAAATTGGTGTCTTGGCGACTAAACGCAAACTGTACCGGGTTAAGTAAGTGCCGAGTTCCATTGATCCATAAAACGTTCTCGCAGCCTCCGGTTTCATTGACGCCTGCTGCGAGGTTCAAGCCAATATCTGTCCCATTGGATTGCGTGTTGATGCTTGCCCAGCGCCAACTGGTTTCACGTCTCATGTAACCCGCTGAAAAGTCATAACCGGCACGAGCTTGTTCGAGAACGAGTGATTCTCCCTTGATTTGGATTTCACCGCTGATGCGCAAAGCATTGTGCTTTTGGGTGTAAGTCCAACCTGAATAACCCGTTGGGCTGCACATCGCCATGGGCAAGCTGTCGGTTTCAGGCTCTAAAGAAATATCGGCCTTGATGAATTTCGTATTCAAGCGAACTCGCCATTGTCCGCCCTCGATATAGAAAGCAATGCTTTGATCTGCAATGCTTGTCTTTCCTTCAAATGGTGAAGGCGTTACATGCTTATCAAACCCTAATGGCCTCAACCAAGATGACTCTTGCAGATGGTTGTTTTCTATGTCGTACAGATAACAAAATGCCGAGCCTAAGTAGCGAATATCCGCGATAGCGACGCCGATAATGTGTGTGTCGGTGACGATGCTGACAAACTGGAATTGCTTATAGTGGAAGTGCTTCTGCCAAGGGTTTGCTTTTGAATCCATCGAGTTTCGGTAGTCAAAGTTCTCGATGTTTAGGTGTTTAAGGATGCCATCGAAATGCCCAATGATCGGCTGACCATTAGAATTAATCAAACTGTGTGGGGCTGGGTTGGTTTTTATCATTGCGATGGTTCACATTATTTTAACAACTAAAGCCATTGTGCGATGAGTAGCGTAGAATTTGGAGGTCATATTCGGACAAGAGCGCGTTACCAATCACGATTTTGTCAGCATGTGTTGTTAAGGCTGAGTAGTCATGTTGATGGGAATGGGCTCGATATAAGGAGAGACGATTGGAGATTATCGCGGAGTATAAGCCAACCGGACATAGGCACCAGTTGGGCACATTAGATATCGCGCTGCTGTTGAATACGCTAGAGCAACGAGGTATCGATATTGAAAGGCTACTCAATGATGTGGGTTTGCCGAACATGGATTGGCGAGGTCCGAATGGAAAACTGACTTACGCTGACAAGCTTTCGTTGTTTAGCGCGGCTAATCAGAGTTTTCCTCACGATGGTCTAGGGCTTTGGTTGGGAAAACACGCTAGCTTAAGCCACTTTGGTGTGTTGGGTTATGCGCTATCGACCAGTCAAAATGTCGGGGAGGCCATCAAGTCGGGCTTCAAGTATTTGCGCCTGAATGGGCCTATCTTCTCGGTTAAATTGTTTCTAGATACCGAGCAAGCAGTGATTCAGATTGAGAACACCTTGGAAGTGGGCGATCTGCTTCCTTTCTGCAGCGAGTATTTCTTGAGTTCAATCGTCTCTTTGTTCAAAGAACTGACTGGTCATGAGTTGGATATTCACACTTTGGCTTTGCCTTATGCTCGTCCCAATTACGCCAAGCTCTATGACGACCGTTTCCAGTGCCCTGTAGTTTTTGAGCAGAGCCATTGTGAATTGCGTTTTGATGCCTCGGTTTTGTCGCAAACCTTATTGACTCATGATGCCGCGACATTGAAGCGCTATCTTGCGTCTTGCCAGTCGATAGTCGAAACGCTGGACTCTGAGCACCTTCTGACTAACCAGATCAAAACGATCTTTTATCAAACCGCAGGCAGTTTCCCGACTATAGAACAACTTGCGGATGAGTTTGGTTGTAGCTCTCGTACACTCAGGCGAGAACTGGTTACTCATGAATCCAGCTATCAAATATTGCTTACCGAAGTTCGAGTGGAACTGGCCAAAGAGCTATTACTCGGCACAACCATGAGCATTGATGACATCGGTGAAAGGCTCGGTTATAGCGACCCTGCAAATTTCAGAAGGGCGTTTAAAGGTTGGCTCAATAAAACGCCCGCTCAGTTTCGTGATGGTTTAAGTTAAGGCGTTACTTGCTAAAGAACTGCTCCCTGAAATCGGTGACTTGCTGTTGATAATAACTGTCCCAATCTTGTTGAGTCCAAGTGGCATAACTTGATGAGCGCTGAGAGTCTAAGGTCGCTTTGAGCTGATCCAGTTGCTCGTGATAACTCATCACGGTTTGTTGCTGTTGTGCGACTTGTTGTTCTCGCGCGGCAATGTTGCTGGCCTGCGCTTCATCTAAGTAGGCATCTTGAAGGTCGGCTTTGACTGATGCTACTTCAGCAGGGCTATAGCTGTTGGGTATCAAAGATACTGCCAGTTCATATTTTTGAAGCTGTGTTTCGGCGTTTAACGTGCCCGTATTGTTTTGCCATTCACTAAGCAAATCTTGATAGTTGGCCAAAAACTGGCTCGCTTCGTTCTTTTCAAGGGTGTTAGCGTCAAGCGTAAAATCCAGATGAGCAAACTGGTCAGCGAATAGCTGGTGGGCCAACTCTCCCCATACTTGTTGTGCAGATTGCTTGAATAAGGCAACACGATCTTCAAGAGTCTCTATGGATTCAAGTGGGATAGTGCTTTGTGTTAATTGCCAGTCAGCCGATAGCTGCGGATAGTCGCTCAGTAACTCAAACCATATGCCGGCAATTCTGATTTCAATCGTGCGAGTTGCTCTGCGCAGTCATCGCGTTGTTGGCAAAGCTTCCAGAACCCATCGAGTTCATCGAACAAAGCCTTGCCTTCAAGCTCACTCAAGTTTTCAGCAAGAATTTTACCGTCCAGTGCTCCGGCTTGGGCTTGATTACTGTGCGATGCGGAGTTTTCCGAACTAGCGGTTGCAGTAGGCGTGGAATTATCGTCATTAGTTGTCGTAGAAACACGCGGCTTAGGTTCTGTGTGTTGAGCAGAAGATAGCGCTGTTTCGTTCGTTTTTGATGACCACGAATAGCAAATAATGCTCGCCGTTAAGACGAGCATTAGGATTAATATAACTCGATGCATTATTGGTTCACCGAGTTACTTGATCACGGCGCTAACAGGGAAGTGGTCTGAAAGGTTGTAGTGCTTCCATAACTCACTGCTTGTTGATCTTGGGACATCCACGCGATTGTAGTTATGCGCTTTAGCGGCATACTCTGAGCTCACTACCACATAATCGAGATACTCAACGTTCTCGCCACCCGACATAGGCTCTCCCGCAAAGTTGTTGATGCGTGGGTCAAAGGTAGAAGCGGTGTAACCTGAGTATGTTGGTTCATCAGCCTGCAGGTTAGCAAACATCTGTTGATAGTCGCTTGGGAACTTGAGCTTGTTCACGTTGAAGTCACCGCTGTAAACCACAGTTTCTGATGCCGGGATATTCAGAGACTGCGCCAGTGCACGCATCTGCTTGAATTGACGTTGTCGGTAATCACGAGCGGTGTCCGTATCGAATGATGCCGTTTGGGTACCGAAAACATGGTAAGCCTGACCATTCTTGATCACTTCCGCGTAGTTAACACCTTTATCAGCAAAGCAATCTGTGCCCGTGCAATCAGGGAAAACATACTGCGCTTCATTAACGATAGGATAGCGGCTGACAATGATCACACCACCGTCGTATATGTTAATCCCATCTTTATCGAGCATTTTAGTTTGATAAGGATACTCTTTCGCAAGCTCACGCAAGAACTCATCTCTGCCGTTAGCAAACACCTCTTGAAGCGCCAACACGTCATAGCCCTTTACATATTGAGGGAGTAGGTCATAGCGGTCACCAATATGTGAAGCGATGGCAGGCAGCGCCCAGATGTTGTAAGTCATGACCTTGAGTGTATTGGCATCCGGCTCTGGTTGCTCATCCACTTTTGGTGGGGTGATGGTGTAATAAATATCATCATAGCGCGCTGTAGAATCGGCTTTGAGGGCTAGCTCTGCATTGACCCCGAACGCATCGGTTGTGCTGCGATGAATATTACGATCGTCATGCAATGTTAGGTTGACGTCTGCGGCACTCAAACCATGTTGCAGTGTCGAGTTATACCAATGTCCCTTCATGGTTTGGTTGAGCGTGACACTTTCGCCCACAGCGTTTGATACCACAGTGTCAAACTCATAGGTCTTCCCAGATTTCACACCAGTCCAGCGGTTGAAACTTATCAGCTTCTTCGTCTCCCAAGGACCAATCTGTTCAACATGCTGTTGCCACTCATCACCGAGTTGAAGCAGGTCGGTACCAGTGTGGTTGGCTTGAATGGTCATCACTTGATTGGTGTTATTGGTGAGATACACGTCGGTGTCTGCGATCGCAGAGGTCGAAGCGATTGATGTGGATGCCACAAGTGCAGCTAACCAAGTCCATTGAGTTTTCATCGTTTACGTTATCCTTATTGATTGATGTCTAGAATAACGTAGTCAAGAGTTATGACATTGGAGTTATAACTCTATGGCATTTATTCAAATATGAGATATATGCCAAGGTTTTATAAAATCGATTAACCATTGAAAATTAACATATTGTCTTATCGGAATGATAAGTGGTACGCGCGCGAATAATAGGGTCAGTTAATGCTTTCGAGTCGGTGGAACAGCCAATATTGGCGTGCTTAAGTGAAAACTGTGTGTCGCGGTAAAGTGGAGGTTGTGAGCAACAAGAAGGGAATATGGACACAGCTTAGAGCTATCAGCATAAATTTTGCGATTGTTCTGTAATTTACTCTTGTTCAGTAAACAGAAACCTCAAAAACAGGTATGATAGTGCCGTTTTTAATCCTGAACTGGGAAAGTCATGGCAAAGTTAACACTCCAAGAGCAGATGCTTAAAGCTGGCTTGGTAAATGAGAAAAAATTAAAGAAGGCGAAGAAAGGCTCTAAAAAGTCTCGCGTTCAGTCTCGTGAAGCAAAAGCGGCAGCTGAAGAAACTAAACTGGCGCAGCAAGCGAAAGACAAAGAGCTAAACCAACAGTTGAAAGAACAACAGTTGAGCAAAGAAATTAAAGCTCAAGTGAAGCAACTGATTGAGATGAACAAGATCGAACAGAAGAACGGTGAGATCAAATACAACTTCACCGACGGTACGCTAGTTAAATATCTTTACGTAGAAGAGCTGACTCAAAAGCAACTAAGTAAAGGCATTCTAAGTATTGCTCGTCAAGGCGAGAGCTATGTTGTTATTCCAACAGCAGTAGCGAACAAGATTGCTATGCGCGACGAAGAATCTATCGTTGATACGCAGGCAGGTAGCACAGACGAAGTAGACGAAGATGACCCGTACAAAGACTTCGTGATCCCAGATGATCTAATGTGGTAATCCGTTTTACCTAGCTCCATTTTAATGGTTAGCTAAGTTTACAGGATCTAAGAATGCAGCGAACAATCACTCGATTGGCGCTGCATTTTTTTTGGCGCGAAATGACTTCAACAAATCTTGAATAAAGCTTAGTGTTCTGACATGCCGTAAACAAGGCTATCATTGGCACTTGCATGATCGATAAAATCGGTATTAGCGCGCTGTTCGTGTTGGTCATAGCCATCGAAGTAACAGTCGCCAATTTCATTGCGCGGGCAAACGTGAATGTGGTCTTTGATGACCAGTTCGGTAGAGCAGCATGGGCAGTGTTTTACATGTCCAGTGAGTACCGTAGATCGATTTGGTTTCATACATCCTCCTGATAGGCACTGTAATCTGATTGCCTATTTGCACCCTAAGTTACGCAAATTAGTGTGTCGTTATGATTTCATTTTTAAGTCAATGAAAAACGATTCAGAAAGTGAATACTTAGCGGCTAATACAGATGTATGACTGAGAGAATGTAAGACGAATCAAGCCCAGAGCAGACGCAATGGGCTTGGAATAACAGCTGAAACTTTCTATGGGCTTATGGCTGCATTGGGGTAAGCGTTAGCTGAGCGCTGTTATAACCCAGTTGCGCTAGGGCTGCAGGGTCGAAGTCAGTCAGAACCTTGATGTCACCAGCGTAGTAGGGTGTGTAATCGCCTGAAGGTGTCATGGCGTTAAATGAATCAATAGAGTGCTCGGTACCAATATCGATCATTCCAGAATATTGTGACTCCGCACTAAACTGGCCTGAAACATAGGTGTAGAAAGGACGGACACTGGCACCTGCGGCGTACTGCATGCTACTTAAACCATTGGTGTTGATTGCCCAGCTCCAATCCCACCATTTCATCTCTCCAGGAATATAACGGTGATCCCATTGGTAGCGGATATTGGCTTGATCTTCGCTGGTGGTTCCCATGGTAAAGGTGTGAGAGACCGTCGGGCGGTTTGTTGGGTGTGAGCTTAGCGCATTGCCGCTATAACGAAGGAAACCTGTGAAGTTCACGTCGTAACTCATGCTGGTTTTGATACGGTATGGGTAAGTGATGGTAGAGCGTAAGAACTCTACTTGAAAAGGAAGTACTGAGTGAGCAGGCACGGTGATGATGGCTTCCAGTTCTGTTGGTTCAAAACGAGCACCATTGTTGGTATCGGAGAAACGTTGGCCATCTTCTAGCGCTACTCTTACTTCTGTCTTTCCAACTTGTGGCCAATGAAAGGTTTCATCAATGACGACTGAATCAGCAAGGTCGAAGCGTTGGGTTTTACTCCATTGTGTGGATTGCTCAAAATGAAGGTCAACGACGATTTGTTTAGACTGATCGTCGTCATTGATTGCATAAGCCGAGACGGTTTCAATCAGTTCTTGGTCGGTCTCTGTCATAGAACCGTGTAAAAACGATGTGTTATCGAGCGTGTAAGCGAAGTTATCAACAGTGATGCTTGTCTTCTCATCACAGCGATCACCGGCACAGCTTCCATCGTTATTGCCTTTAATCTCCCAACCATTGTTAAGCGGTTTTATTGCCATGTCTTGGCCGACGTAACGCGCGCTATCGCCTCCAACCCAAGCGTAACCGAGGTTATGGGCCAAGTAACTCAGTGGCCTGATAAAGTTCGTGTTGTCGCTGACTAAGGCGCGTTGAATATCAAGGTTATTGTTCGTTTCGATAGCTTGCGCTTCGTAGTAAGGCAGGCCTGCGTCTGGGGTATTGGGGTAGCACCAAGTATTGTCACTTGGTTGTCCTTGTTTGATGAGCCCGTGGTAGCCAGACCCCATGATCACCCAGTCATTTTTAAGGCCAGCAATGTCCCACACATTCATGCGAGATAGTAGGGCGGTTTTGTGTTCTTGAGCTTCTGTATTACTGAGCGGACGATAATCGGAACGGCAGATATCTTCACCGAGGTTATCCAATACGATTTGGTCTGAATATATCTTGGCATGAGTGGCAAAAGAGATGAAACAGAGGGCAGAGCTAAATAGAACGGTTTTACTGACGTTAAGCATGAATAAGTTCCTAAATGCCATTATTTGGCTATTTTTATTAGAATCGAGTTATTAGATTTTATTGATATTATTTAAAGCCGAGGGGCTCTAGCGGGGTGTACTTTGTCATATAAAACAATGCCAAAAATACTGAAATGAATTGAAAATAAATACTTATAGATATCAGGAGGTTGTACTGATCAACTTGTTGTTTGATAAAGACTTATCTTGATGACTTCAATTAGTTTCAACAATCCAATCTATGGGTGATTAATTGTTGAACGTTTCTGTTTTTGAAGCCTCGTTATTTGGTATGTTGGCTTGGAAAATTTAGGCCAGCAAGATGGATTAGATAGGTTTATTGTTTAAAGGAGGGGGAAGTACTGAGTAAGCCAAATAAGGAGGGATGTTGTGATAAGCAAGATCGAAAAATGCAGCCAACAACCGTTCGATTGCTGCTGCATTTTTTATTGTTCGAGTTAACTTAATTGGAAGAGATTAAGCATCACCTGGTTTTTCGCGTTTGCTGTTCCAACCCATAAAGTTGTAAATGTTGTAACGAGCAAAGCCAATCTGTTCATGCAAAGCAAAATCTGTGACCGCAAAGTTGTACCACAATGGCAACCATGAAATTTGAGCAGCCATATAGTCGGCTCTCACTGGAATAACATTCAAGCCGAAGTGGTTGAAGTAGAGCTCGCTACGACGAATATGTAGGCCAGATGAAACCAACACAATGTTGTCGAATTTATGATGCTTCATTAGGTCACTAGTGAGCTGAGCGTTCTTCCAAGTGTTGACGCTATTTGGCTCTTGAATGATGTCACCCATCGGAACGCCAAGTCTCAGCAATTGTTGCTGATAAACTTCTGCTTCGGCAACACCGTTATTTTGTGCATCGCCACCACTGATGATCACTTTGCATGTGGTTTGGGTTTTGGCGCAATCTTTATATTGGCTGGCGGTTTCACTGATTCGGCCAAAAGAGAAAAAGGCTGGCTCGAACTCTTGCGTGCTTTTAATTAACTGCGTTCCCGCACCCAGAAGAACAATGGCGTTATTGTCAGACCATTGGATATCAGGCTTATTTTCGTAATCGGCTTGCAGATCGTTCAGTAAATAACGAGGAATTAAACCTGAACCAATCAGCACAAATGACGATATAAGAACAAGAGATAAAAACAGAGAGGTTTTTCGCCACTGAAGTAAACGTGTAAAGCCTACGAATAGCAGAAGAAGTAATAATATAATAAAGCTCATGAGGATCCTGTTATCGAACTGGTGCCAAGATGATGTGACATACTGAAGCGGTGCATCATATATCAGTTATGTTAATCATTCATAGGTAACTCATTGTATTATTGAACAAATGCACGATTTCTTTCTATCAAGAACAATCATCGATGAGAGCATTCGAAAAATCGCTTTATTATTGTTCGATAATCCCATTTTAAATATAGGTATATAAATCAAGAGGGTTATTTAAACCTTATTTCGTGTTATTTGATTTATCTGTTCATCGGTTTCCGTTTCTTCAACTCGTTAACTCAGCTTTCATATTCTTAAACTACCAAATCTTCAAGCTCTTAAATGATCGAGCTCTCCAGTTTTCAAGATCTTAAACTATCAAGCTCTCAAGTTTTCAAAGTAATGCTGAACAAATTTAACGAACACTTGGTGTTTCTTTGCCGGATAAATAACTTGCGGATAGAACAGATAAATACTGTTGCCTTGTTGCAGACATTCATCAGGCAGCACTCGCTCTAATTCTCCCAGTTCGACCTCTTTCGCAACGTAGTAACTTGCAATACGGATGATGCCACTGCCTGCCATGGCTTGTTGCTTAAGCAGGTGGTTGTCATTACTTGAAAGCCAGCCGGACACATCAATATTTACCGATTTTAAAGGCCACTCGGTTTGGTGCAGAGTTGCTAAGCATTGATGATCACTTAAGTCACTCACATTGGTAGGGCGACCAAATTGGTTAAGATAACCGGGAGTCGCGACTAAATCATGTTGATAGCTAATCAAGTGTTTCGCCACCATGTTGTCAGGTGGCGTATTGGTGGCACGAAACGCGATATCGATATCATCTTGATTGAGATTAAAGTTGGTGTAGCTACTGTTTATCTCGAAACGAATCTCAGGGTATTGCTGCCTAAACTGTTGGCAGATATCGAATAGATATACCTCAGTAAACATCTTTGGCGCAGTGAGGCGTAATAGGCCTTTGACGATGTCGTGTTGCTCAGAAACACTGCGTTCAAGCTGTAAGACTTGCGAGCGAATCGTTAAGCCTTGTTGTAACGCGCGTTCGCCTTCTTGGGTTAAACGAACACTGCGAGTGGTTCTGACCAAAAGCGGGCACTGTAAATCGTTCTCTAAACGTTTGATCTGTTCAGAAAGGTAGCTCTTAGAGATACCGAGCTTTTCGGCTGCCTTGGTAAAGTTGAGTTGCTGAGCAAGTTCTACAAACAGGATCAGTCGTTCTATTCTTTTGTGTTCGTTCATTCGCGCGTTCCTACCAATCTATTGTTCGTCATATCAAACAATCATTTCGTAACTAGCATATTCTGTTTTTTAAAAAGAACAATATGATAGAGGCATATTTCTGGTCAGCAAATCTTCTAAGCGAGAATCGATATGACGAACAGCACTGAATCTACAAACAAAACGAATGACAAAAAACGTATCCCATTATCAAATTATCTACCGAATGTTGGGCAAATTGCCTATGGCTGCATGGGGTTAGGTGGTGGCTGGAATGATAATCCAGTGACGAGTGCGGATGTTGCTCAAACACGAAGCGTAATCGGCACCGCACTAGAATCGGGCATTAACTTATTCGACCATGCGGATA
Organism: Vibrio sp. 10N.222.49.C9; assembly: GCF_041474985.1. NCBI lineage: Bacteria > Pseudomonadati > Pseudomonadota > Gammaproteobacteria > Vibrionales > Vibrionaceae > Vibrio > Vibrio sp. 10N.222.49.C9. Next base: position 187,107 of record NZ_JBFRVD010000008.1, read on the forward strand.
TCTATACCTTCAGCAAAGCTGAGCAAGCCTTTGGTCAAGCATTACAACAAGCGCCTGATCTGCGTGAACAGATGTTCATTCAATCTAAGTGTGGGATTCGTTTTGAAGGCGAGGGCAATGTTGGTCGTTATGATTTCTCGGCTGATTGGGTAGGCCAATCGGTAGACGGTATTCTCAATCGATTGAATACTGAAAAGCTTGATGTGCTGTTATTGCACCGCCCTGATCCTTTGATGGAACTCGATGAGCTAGCAAGAACGTTAGAGAACATAAAAGCGCAAGGTAAGGTCGATTATTTTGGTGTGTCGAACATGAACAGCCATCAAATTCAGTACCTGCAATCTGCGCTTGGGCAACCCATCGTCGCGAATCAAGTTGAGATGAGCTTAGCCAAATTGGATTGGTTGAATGATGGGGTGATGATTAACTCGCAAGGGCACCATCAATCAGACTTCGCCGCAGGCACTCTTGAACATTGCCAATTGAATAACATCCAACTGCAAGCTTGGGGCTGTTTGGCACAAGGCCGATTTGCTGAGCAAGGTTTGTATTCAGAACATGAAAACGTGAAAAAGACAGCGCACTACGTGGCTCAGTTAGCGAACCAATATGGCGTAGAAAGTGAAGCGATTGTGTTGGCATTTTTGCTTCGTCACCCTGCTCGTATCCAACCTGTAATTGGCACCACAAATCTAGAGCGAATCAAAGCTTCGGCAGTCGCGACTCAGATAAACCTGTCTCGTGAAGAGTGGTACAACCTATACGTGTACTCACGTGGTCAAGCACTGCCATAAGGAATGAATATGTTGAATCAAAAGATCGCGCAACAACTGGTGTCTAACGCTCTAGACATTGCTGAGCGTAATCAACAAGCAATCGCGGTGAGCGTGTGTGATACGCACGGTGAGTTACTGGCGTTTATTCGCATGGATAATGTGAGTGTTCAAGCCGGATTGTTAGCACAGAACAAAGCTTATACATCTGCAAGAGATAGACAGCCAAGCGGTAACTTAGGTGCTTGGGCGAGAGAAACTGGTAAAGACTTAAGTTACTGGACTGACCCAAAGATCACTGGCTTTAAAGGCGGTGTTCCCATTGAATTAAATGGGCAGGTGATTGGCGCTATTGGTGTCAGCGGATTAAGTGAAGACGACGATGAAGCACTTGCCGAAAAAGTCATTCAACTTGTGTTCTAAGCTGTTGCTCGTGAAGTAATTGAAGTTAGAAGTAACAGATAATAAAAAACCGATGCATGTGCATCGGTTTTTTTGTTTAACGAGACTCAAGTGCTTGAATCAATCGAACCCATTAAGCGTTCGCTTGTTCCAGATCTTGTTGCTTGTCTTTCTTGCCTAATAGGCGGCTTGTGATCGTACCGGCTGTCATAGCACCAGATACGTTAAGCGCCGTACGTGCCATATCGATAAGTGGCTCGATAGAGATAAGCAGTGCTGCAATCGTTACAGGAAGGCCCATAGCAGGAAGTACGATAAGCGCCGCGAACGTTGCACCGCCACCTACGCCAGCAATACCGAATGAGCTCACTGTGATAATAGCAATCAGAGACAGAATGAAGTTGATGTCCATTGGGTCGATGCCAACTGTAGGCGCAACCATGACTGCTAGCATTGCAGGGTAGATACCCGCACAACCGTTTTGACCAATCGTCGCACCGAAAGAGGCAGACAGGTTAGCAATCGCTGGTGGCACGTTTAGCTTAGTGATTTGAGCTTCAACGTTCAGTGGAATTGTTGCTGCAGAACTACGAGACGTGAAAGCGAACGTCAGTACAGGCCAGATCTTTTGGAAGTACTCTTTCGGGTTTACACCAACAAAAGAAACCAACACACCGTGTACGACGAACATCAGTAGAATCGCAACGTAAGATGCAACGATGAAACCCAGTAGGCTGAGGATGTCAGAAGCACTTGATGTTGCAACTACCTTCGCCATTAACGCTGCGATGCCGTATGGCGTTAGTGCCATGATCATCTTAACTAAGCGCATAACGATAGATTGTGACGCTTCAACGAAAGTACGGATTGGAGATTCTAGTTCTTCTTTCTCTGCCATCACTTTACGAGCAGCGATGCCCGTTAGCATACCAAAGATAACAACCGCGATGATAGACGTAGAGCGAGCCCCCGTTAGGTCTGCAAATGGGTTAGTCGGAATAAAGCTGATCAGCATTTGTGGAATTGTTAGGTCTGAAACGCTACCGATGCGGCTTTCAAGTGTTGCGATACGTGCTGTTTCGCGAGCGCCTTCTGTTAAACCTTCAGCAGACAGGCCGAATGCTTGCGTTACAACAATACCAACAATCGCAGAAATCGCGGTTGTTGCTAACAGTACAGAAATGGTGATACCAGAAATCTTGCCCAGTGAGCCGCCTTTTTCAAGCTTCACTACTGCTGCAATCATTGAAACCAATACTAATGGCATGATCACCATTTTCAGTAGGCCAACATAACCACGGCCAACAATATTTACCCAGTCTAGTGTTTCGTTGATGACCGGATTGCCTTCACCAAATAACAGCTGTAGACCAAGACCAAATGCGCTACCAAATACTAAACCGAGTAAAACGAGGCGAGAAAGTGTGTTTTCTTTTTTCTGCTGTCCGTAGAGAAAAAAGAGGATACCAGTGAATACCGCTAAGGCAGCGATAGCTGAAAATGACATTTGTTTTCCTTATGAATCTCTTTAAATCGATAGGGCGCTTAGATATATGGGCGCAAATACTGTTAGCTACAGTAGCGACCTGTAACAAAACGTAAAATAAGGAAAAGTAATTTATTAGAACGATTAGTAATATCCACTCAATAGGATGGGTGGATATTCAACATTGTGATGAATAGGTGAGCTTTTTAGCGATATTTTGCCAATAAATTGAGCATGTCACTTGACGAGTAAATTTCGATATTTTGGAAATTATTTTCGAATAACCGGAACAACATTGCTTTGGCTACGTCTTCCGACTGAATAGGGCGTAGGTTTTTGAACTTACCAAGCATAAATGGAGACAGCAGAGGAAAGACACTTTGCAGGAGTTTTTCATCAGCTCTAGGTTCATCACGCTCACCCACCAGAGGCCCAGGGCGTGCGATGAAAAGCTGCTTGAAGCCAATACGTTTTAAATTTTGTTCCATTTGTCCTTTACAGCGAAGGTAGTGCGAATAGGAATCTGGTGAAGCGCCATAGCTAGAAACGACCGCTACGCGTTGAACCCCAAGAAACTTCATCGACTGTGCGACTTGGCTAACCAGTTCCACATCGATTTTGCGAAGCGCTTCTTTTGATCCTGCCTTTTTCTTAGTCGTACCTAAGCAGATAACGCCAAGATTAGGCGTCGCATTCGTGTCATCCCAACTGGTAACTTGCAGGTCGCTGTGAATGAGTGTGTGGAGCTTGTTGGAATCAAACTGTGAATCTAACGCTCGGCGAGATAGGGCATAGATATGATCAACGGCGGGTTCATCGATGAGCAACTTCATCACATGATGACCAATTAACCCGGTTGCACCAGCCACCACGACCGATGTTTTGTCTCCAGAAATGCTCATTTTAATCCCTTCTTCACTCCACAAGTGCTTGTTTAATATAAACAGTGTTTGAATTTTAAGCGAATAAAAGTTTGTTAAACGAGTGGTCAGTAGTATGTGGGGAGTCGCCTGTTTATGGAAAAAGAGATGATTTAGTTTGGCTCGACGCATAAGTACGGTCTGAAGCATAAGTACGATATGAAACATAATGGCGGTGGGAAAGATAAATGCGGTTTGAAACTTAAGTTAGGCGTTAAACATAACAAAGCCCGCTGGGCGACGGGCTTTGTTACTTTTCTTGCTTCTTACTAGGTAAAGGACAGTGGGATTTTCCTTACCTTTTTGCTAGCTTTCTTACTTGATTTATTTGGTTTTCTTTTACTTGAATTTGGAATCATTACATCTCCTAAATCGTTGTTCTGTTTTGTCTTTCAATCGATTGTCTTTCTTCGTGTAGCGTCAGTGTTGTGGGCATTCACTGTATGGGTACTTATCAATGGAGAGATTAATAAGTAATTTAGATAAGGCATAAACGATGCCAAAATGTAAGTTATTGATAAATCTATTATCAGTATTATTTGTGTTTTAGGGTTCGTCAATTTGACTGTCAATCTGAGAAAAAACCAGTGTGATCTGTTTAAATTAAGTACACTCTCTGCGGTTTCTGCCACATAGCCATAGATACAGCCTTGCTTAACACGTAAACTGAGTCGTAATTCACATAGACCAAGGACGTGCTATGAACCTCAAGCTTGATACTCTTGCTCCCACTCAGATTTATCACCTGATGACACAAACCGTTGTTCCTCGCCCGATTGCGTGGGCATTGACGGAATCTTCTGACCAAGAGTACAACCTCGCGCCTTTCTCTTATTTCACGCCTGTTTCTAGTAATCCGCCGTTACTGATGTTATCGGTTGGGAAGAAGCCGTCCGGCGAAATCAAAGATACCACTCGTAATGCCCTAGAAACGGGTAAGCTAGTGATTCACATTGCTTCTTCAAGTTCTGCCGAAACCATGACGGCGACAGCAGCTACCCTTGAACATGGTGATTCGGAAGTCACCGCGAATAACATTGATCTGGTTGAATTTGAAGGCTTCTCTTTACCGAGATTGAAAGAGTGCGCGGTCGCTTTTGGATGCACCTTGTACGAAGTAAAAGAGGTTGGAGAAGTGCCACAAAGCCTTATCTTTGCTCAAGTCGAAACCGTGTACATTTCCGAAGACGTGATCGACAAAGACAGTGAGCGTCTTAAGATCGACGCGTTAGCACTTGATCCTTTATCTCGATTGGGTGGCGGTGAATACGCCACGCTTTCCAATGTGTTTTCTGTCGCACGCCCTAAGTAGCAATACCTAAGTAGCAGCCCTATATCAACGTACCCAGAATAAGCGTTTTTAAAAACTATGTTAGATACCCAATACTCGCAGTACATCCAACACCGAATTGACCAAAAAACCAAGCCACTTGGCGCACTTGGCTTACTAGAAAAAGTCGCACATCAACTGGCTTTGATTCAGAGCCAAGGCAAAGAAGCTGCGGTTGAACACATCGAATTGAATAAGCCAAGTATCATCATTTTTGCTGGCGACCATGGCATTGCTGACGAAGGCGTGAGTATTGCTCCAAGCGCGGTAACACAACAGATGGTGTTGAACTTCTTAAGCGATGGCGCGGCGATCAATTGCTTCTGTGCGGTGAATAATATCGATATCACGGTAGTCGACACGGGGATATTGTTGCCTGTGGAATCAGACAGTGACATGTTGATCTCTCAGCGTTTGGGTACGCGAACCAATAACTTTGCCAATGAAGCGGCAATGAGTTTAGAAACGGTTGAACGTGGGATTGAACTGGGTACAGATCTTGTATCTAAAACCATTTCGAATGGCACCAATATCATCATGTTTGGTGAAATGGGTATCGGAAATACCAGCAGCGCATCAGCGATCTTAAGTGCATTAGCGAATCGTGCTGCAGCGGAGTGTGTTGGCCTAGGCACTGGCATCAACAATGAACAGCTTGCACGTAAAGTGGCTGTGGTTGAGCAAGGTGTCGCGCGTTGCAAAGGTTTAGATGCGAATGAAGTTAAAGATATTAAAGAGGTACTCGCACAAGTCGGTGGCTATGAAATCGTTCAAATGGTCGGTGCTTTCCTTGGCGCTTACCAAAACAAAACCCCAGTATTAGTCGATGGCTTTATCGTGTCGGTTGCGGCGTATGTCGCGACTTTAATTGAACCGAGTTGCCGAGACTATATGATCTTCGCCCATCGCTCTGAAGAGTCAGGACACAAAATTCTGTTAGAGCTGCTCGACGCTGAGCCACTGCTCGATCTTGGATTGAGATTAGGCGAGGGCACAGGTGCTGCGCTAGCTATGCCAATCATTCGTGCGGCAGCCGAGTTCTATAACAACATGGCGAGCTTCGAAAGTGCTGGAGTCACGGTTTAATGAGTGATGCACCAGAAAGATCGTTGAAAGATCGAGTTACTTATCAGTGGGAGCTTTTTGCGCTGGCGATGGGTTTCTTTTCTCGCTTGCCAATGCCGAAAAACACGCCCTATTCTACAGAGCGAATGAATCGTTCGGGTCGTTACTTTTCAACGGTTGGTTTGTTGCTAGGTGCTCTATGTGGCGGTGTGTTTTTGCTACTTGATGCGGTACTGCCGAGTGCAGTAGCGATTTTCTTGATGATGAGTTTTAGCCTGATGCTCACAGGTGCATTCCATGAAGACGGCTTGACCGATATGGCAGATGGTATTGGTGGCGGCATGACTCTAGAACGCCGCTTGACCATCATGAAAGACAGTCGAATCGGTACTTATGGCTCGTCTGCACTGGTTATGGCTTTGCTTGGCAAGTGGGTGTTGTTGAATGAACTCATAAGCATGACGGGACTGTTTATGGTAATCGTGACCAGTTATACCTTTAGCCGTGCGATTGCTGCGTCACTGATTTATGACATGCCTTATGTTAGCGATTTAGATACCAGTAAAAGTAAGCCATTGGCCAATAAGCAAACTAAAGGTGAACTTGTCTTTCTATTGCTTGTTGGCGTGCTGCCTAGCCTGTGGTTTGGTCTTGAATTCGCTTTGGTTTTATCTGTCGTCGCCTATCTGTTCAGAACAGGTTTCAAAAAGTGGTTAATGGCTCGAATTGGTGGCTTTACTGGCGACTGCTTGGGTGCGGCTCAACAGTTAATGGAGTTGCTGACTTACCTTGTATTCATTACTGCATTTTACAATGACTTTCTATAACGGCTTCCTATGACCAACACCAATCAAACTAATCAAGCAAGTCAGCGAAACAGCCATTTGGTATTGGGTGGAGCTCGTTCTGGCAAGTCGAGTTTTGCAGAGCAACAAGCATTATGTGCGCTTGAAGCATGTTCAAATGGACGCCTCAATTATATTGCGACAGCGACATATCTTGATGATGAAATGCGAGAACGAATCGCGCACCATCAACAACGTCGTGGCGAGCAGTGGATTGAGCATGAAGTACCCGTCGAATTAGCCGAAAAACTGCAGTCTTTTGAGAAAGAAGATGTGGTATTGATTGATTGCCTAACCTTGTGGTTGAACAACATCATCTTTGAACTGGGTGATGACGCAACTAATGAACAGGTTGAAGCCGTGGTTGAAGTATTGGTCAAAAGCGTCGAGCAAAGTCCGGCGCAAATTATCATGGTCTCTAACGAAGTCGGTTTAGGTGTGGTGCCGCTGGGTAAAGTGTCTCGCTTGTTTGTGGACAATGCAGGACGAATGAACCAAGCGCTAGCTCGCGTCGTTGAGCGCGTCACGCTGGTTGCTGCCGGATTGCCGCTGCACTTAAAACCATCTAATCACTTGCTTGATATTCAAGGCTAGGTCGCACACATGGTCAATGGAACAACCAAAAACATCTATTTGTTAAGACATGGCAAAGTCGAAGGAAAAGCTGCGCTCAATGGTTTATCTGATGTGCTGGTCAACTCTGATCTTCAAGAACAGATATGTGAGGCACTAACTACACAAGACATTACCTTTGATAGCGTGGTTAGCTCTCCACTAAGACGATGTGGTGATCTCGCGAGCTTGTTTGCAGAGCGTATGTCTGTGCCTTTATCAGTTGCATCGGGTTTTCAGGAAATGAACTTCGGTGAAGTAGATGGTGTCCCATTTGATGAACTTGAAGACAAGTGGGGAATGTTAGAAACCTTTTGGAAAGACCCTGCTAATCATCAATTAACTGGCGCAGAAAGTTTACAGAGCTTCCACGACAGAGTAACTCAAGCTTGGTCGCAACTTTTGAATGATTCAAGTGACAACATATTGTTGGTTACTCATGGTGGTGTGATTCGCATACTGCTAGCGCACTGCCTTAATATTGATTGGAAAAACCCGAGTTTGTACTCGAAGTTATCGATAGAAAACGCATCGATAACGCATATTCAAATCACTCAGTTTGCGCAGAGCTTTATCAGCGTTAAATCGATAGGGATACCTGTTCTCTGAGTGTTCAAAAAACACAGTTTAAGAATTAACAATCTTTTAGATCTGTAAATAGAAACAGAAATATAAATAGAAGTATAAAGCGGCGTTCACAGCCGCTATACCTGATTGGTATTACTACCTACGTGAAAGGAATTTAGTCATGACAACACCAAGTTGGGATCTAAGCATTGCTTATAGCGATCTTAATGATGCAAAAATCGAACAGGACATTGAACTCATTCAGCAGTGCATTGAGCTGTTGAACCTACACGTTGAAAAGCGTCATATCATTCTAGCGATGCAAAACGCGATTCAGACTTCAGAAGCGGCAGGCACATTACTGAGTACAATCAACACCTTCGCTAATTGCCACGCATCGGTCGACGCGACACACACAGAAGCGAAAGTATTGCTTGGTCGTGTAGCGAAGCTGAACTCTGAAATGTCTCAAGCGTTCAGCCCTTACGAAGATACGCTAATTCACGCAGAACCAGAATTTATTGATGCAGTATTAGAGCATGATAGTGCGGACGTAGCAGGGCAGCGCTTTGCGATTGAAAGCTCTCGTAAGTTATCAAGCAGCCGACTCAGTGTTGCTGAAGAGCAGTTATTGGCAGCGATGAAGGTTGATGGTCGTGACGGATGGGGTCGTTTATACGATAACCTAACCGGATCTTTAAAACTGTCGCTAAAGCTGGACGGTGAAGAGGAAGCCCTAGGCTTTTCACAAGCCGCGAGCCTGTTGTACGGCAGCGAATTCGACAAACAAGAACCAGCATGGCGCGCGGTTCAAGGTGCGATGAAAACGCACCAAGAGTCTTTTGCTTCGATTCTAAATGCATTGGCGGGTTGGCGACTGACTGAAAACAAAAAGCGTTCGAAGATTAGCGATGTGCATTTCCTAGATCCAAGCCTACACGGCAGCCGCATTGTGCCAGAAACGCTAGACACCATGATGTCGGTAGCGAAAGCTAATCGAGCTGTTGGTCAGAAAGCAGGTTTGTTAATGGCAAGAGTTCATGGCTTAGATGAAATGAAGCCATGGAACCACTTAGCTGCGATGCCGCCGCTGGGTGACGCTGAATCTAAGGTTTACCCATTTGATGAGGCGATCGACGTGATCAAAACTGCGTTCGCTGAAGTAAATCCAGAGATGGCTGATTTTGTCGCTTTGATGGTTGATAATGGTTGGATTGATGCCGCACCAGCAGCCAACAAACGTTTAGGCGCTTACTGCACCAAGTTTGCTGCTACACGCACTCCGCTTGTGTTCATGACATGGAGCGGTAGCCGCTCAGACTTAATGACATTAGCGCACGAGTTAGGCCACGCGTTCCACAACTGGGTGATGAAAGACATGCCGTTGTGTCAAACACGCTACCCAATGACGCTAGCAGAAACCGCTTCGATCTTTGCTGAAAATATCGTTCGAGACCATTTGTTAAAACAAGCACAAACACGTAATGAGAAACTTGAAATGCTGTGGGAAGAGCTTTCTTCTTCTTTGGCATTAATGGTGAACATTCCCGTTCGTTTTGAGTTTGAAAAAGCCTTCTACGAGCAGCGTGAAAAAGGCGAGCTAACGGCTCAGCAGCTGTGTGACTTGATGGAAACGACTTGGAAAGAGTGGTATGGCGATGCAATGACAGAAGCTGACCCTTACTTCTGGGCGAGCAAACTGCATTTCAGCATCTCTCAAGTAAGCTTCTACAACTACCCATACTTGTTCGGTTACCTGTTCAGTAAAGGTGTTTACGCTCAGCGCGATGCGAAAGGTGAGCAATTCTACGGCGATTACGTTTCGTTGCTTCGTGATACGGGCAGCATGATGGCGGAAGAAGTCGTTCAAAAGCACTTAGGAATGGACCTGACTCAAGCTGATTTTTGGCAACAAAGCATCGACATGGTCAAAGTTCAAATCGATGAATTTGAAAGATTGCTCGATCGGGAAGATTAATTGATCTCAATCTGTTCATAGCAGGTAAGAGCTGTGTTAGCTTACGTGGCTCTTATCTTGCTGGCATAACCTGAGATAAGCCGAAACAACCAAAAGTCTCTTTAAATAGAGAAAGTTATTTGGAACAGATGTCGGTTAGTAAAGTCAGCAGGTAATATAAAAATATATGGGTAGTATTTGTGAGTGATAACGGAGTTTCTGTTGATAAGTGCGATCCTAGCAACACAATTTCTATGTACAATTTATTAACATACGGCCGTGCAATTAAGGAGTAGCGCATGACGAAGACCCTCTTTCGCCAATCATTTCTTTTTGACAGCCTAGATCTTGAGCAAGAAGTGTTTGCAGGACAGACCGTACTGAGTAACGGTGTTCAAATTAAGCTTCATCAACGCGGTGTCTTGGAAGTGATTCCCGCGGATTTTAATTCTGAAACCAAGAACATCATTTTTTCAACCGGTGTTCATGGCGACGAAACTTCACCAATGGAGCTGATCGATAAGCTCATTGAGGATATTGAAACAGGTTTCCAAGTAGTAAACGCGAGATGCTTGTTTATCATAGCTCACCCAGAAGCCACTAACGCGCATACTCGTTTTCTTGATGTGAACATGAATCGTCTGTTTGATGAAAAGCAGTACGAGAGCAATCGAGAAGTGGATATCGCGAAGAACTTGAAGTTCTTGGTGACTGAGTTTTACAAAGAAACGGAACCTGCCACTCGTTGGCATCTAGATTTGCACTGTGCAATCCGTTTATCTAAGCATTACTCGTTTGCAGTGAGCCCTAAAGTTCGCCACGAAGTACGCAGTAAAGAGCTGTTTGATTTCATTAACAGTGCGCACGTGGAAGCAGTGTTGTTGTCAAATGCGCCAACCAGTACATTCAGTTGGTACAGTGCTGAAAACTTCGAAGCGCAAGCACTGACAATGGAACTAGGGCAGGTCGCGAGAATTGGTGAGAACCAACTTGATAAGCTAACGGCTTTTGACTTGGCGATGCGTAACTTGATTGCTGAAGTTGAGCCAGAGCATTTACCTAAGCGAACCATCACTTATCGCGTGAGCAGAACCATTGTTCGTTTACATGATGACTTCGATTTCATGTTCTCAGATTCTGTAGAGAACTTTACCGCGTTCAAGCACGGTGAAGTATTCGGTCATGATGGTGATAAACCGTTAATGGCTAAGAATGAAAACGAAGCGGTGGTGTTCCCTAATCGTAATGTTGCTATCGGTCAACGAGCAGCCTTAATGGTGTGTGAAGTTGAAACGCGATTCGACCATGGTCAGCTTGTGTACGATTAATATCGACTCGGGTTTAAACGACGAAAACAACCGCTCAACTGGTTGAAATATCAAGGTTCACATTACGGTGTGAGCCTTGAGTTTATTTGGGGATACAGGTAAGGTTACGCGAACATTTTCAAAGTAGCTTGATATGGATTTCCAACAACTTCTTCACCAAAAACAGCGCAAATGGACTAGAGCCATTTATCTGATGGCAGCACTGCTTGTCGCGCTGAGTGCGATTTACCTAATGGTTGGCGATCTTTTCATTTCCCCTCTGGGCACATTGTCCACGTTAGAACAAAAACTACTGATTGATTTACGCTTACCTCGACTATTGGCGGCTATTGCTATCGGGGCAGGGTTAGCCGTATCTGGCGCAAGTTTACAAGTCTTATTGGGTAACGTATTAGCAGAGCCCGGTGTGCTCGGCATTTCTGGTGGTGCAAGTTTGGCGATGGTTATCGTGCTGTTCTTCTTGCCGTTTGCTCCCACACCAGAACTGTTCATGATTGCCGCCGTTTTAGGCTCGCTCTGTTTCACCGTGATACTGGTGAGCATGGTAAAAACGATGCGACTCACCACGGCTAAATTACTACTAGTGGGTGTCGCGTTAGGCATTCTTTCTGGCGCGATGGTGACATGGGCGTTCTATTTTAGTGATGACTTAAGTCTACGCTTATTGATGTATTGGCTGATGGGCAGCTTAGGTGGCGTCACTTGGTATCAACACTCGCTCACGTTGGTGATGATCCCCGTGATTATTTGGCTGTGCCTGCAAGGTAGTAAGCTAGATAAGTTAATGATTGGCGAAACGCATGCCGCACAGTTAGGCGTAAACGTACCGAGATTGCGCTGGCGTCTAATTTTCGCCGTGTCTATTTTAGTCGGCTGCGCGGTAGCTTTAGGTGGCGTGATCAGCTTTGTTGGCTTGGTTGTGCCACACTTGTTGCGTTTAGCGATTGGTACTGATAACAAATACCTTCTTCCTTTGTCTGCCGTTGCTGGCGCTGCGTTGTTGGTGTTTGCTGATATCTGTGCAAGAACCTTATTAGATTCCGCAGAGCTGCCTTTGGGTGTGATGACCACCAGTATCGGTGCGCCTATCTTCATTTGGATGTTAATTAAAAATCATGATTCAAATTAAGAGCCTGAGCGTCGGCGCTCGTTTATTACCACTATCATTTGAGCTCAAGCAAGGGCAGGTGACTCACGTTATCGGCCCTAATGGCAGCGGTAAAAGTACCTTGCTCGAAGCGATATCTGGAATTGGTGATGGTTACAAAGGCGATATAAAGATCGACGGGCAGGATTTGTCGGAGCTGTCTTTACAAGATTTATCATTGCATCGCGCTTACTTGTGCCAAAGCGCAAGGCCAGCCTTCAACTTAGAAGTGTTCCAATATCTTGCATTGTCACTGCCAAGCTCCTCACACGGCCTTGATGCTGAAATCAACGCAGCTTTGGAAGAAATCAGCCAGATGCTAGACATTGCAGACAAACTTCATCGCTCAATTCAGACACTGTCTGGTGGTGAATGGCAACGCGTACGTTTGGCGGGAATGTGCCTGCAAATTTGGCCGACACTTAACCCATACGCGAAGCTGCTGATCCTCGACGAACCCGCAGCTCCGTTGGATATTGCTCAAGAAGCCTTGTTGTACAAGCTTATCGAACGAGTGGCTGAGAAGGGCATCGCCGTGATCATGGCTAACCATGATTTGAACAGAACACTAAGACACGCAGACCAAGTGTTGTTGCTCGATAAAGGTGTACTTCAAGCATCAGGCTCAGCTGATCAAGTGCTTACCCCTGAGCAGCTAGAGTCCGTGTTCAACACCGAAGTCAAAAGTATCTCAGTCGACAATCAGACCTATCTGCTGTTTGGTTAACTTAAGCTCATCAATACAAGGCAATCTATATGTTTAGATATATTCAACGACGACGAATCAAGAAAGTAATCAAATCACTTTCTGCAAAGTTGGTGAAAGCGTACGGAAGCAGTGACTTTTTCTCTATTGGGCAAGTAGAAACGAGTTCATGTGAATTAAGTAAGCGCCAACAACTGGTTGCCTTAGCATTGTTTGCTGATCCACAAGACCTTGCTGCTGAAATTGCTCCAGCCATTCAATTGCTGCGTAATAATGTGTCTAATGACTTCTTCGGTGGTGAGGAATATAACGCGCGTGATGTACTTAATTTGTTGGGCGGTGGCGGTTGGAAGGGCGGTCGTATGGACGATGATATGTCGAATCGATTTGGCATGAATAGCCGCTATTAGTTTAGCTCGTTCAAATTAACGTTTAATGATTTATCCATTTATAAACGTATACGCTCAATAGCTTAGCGACTTTACAGCAGTCTCAACAACGTAATAATAATGATGATAAAAAGCACTCAATATCATTATTTATGCGAGCGTTTCACTCCAATTAATTCAATGAAAAAATATCTTCCTAGCGATCTATTTTCTTAGGGAATGCGTAATTTTTGTCGGTAAAAATTGATAATTCGAACCAATATCATCTATCTACAACGCATTTGTTTGAGTTGTGTGATGCTGATTCCTATCAATATAAAATCTGCTGTTATTGATAAAATTGACGTATATATTTTTCGTTGTTCTTTAAGTCAGAAACTATAAACCTTCGAATTACAGTGCTGGTTGGTTAGTAACCAATTGGTTTTGTGTTTAGGGTAAAATAATAGAGAGTGGGAAAGTGACAACAATAAATAATAATATTCTAAAAATAGCAGTGGGTATGGCTATGCTATCGAGTGTGCCGTCAGTGGCAAATGCTCATGGTTGGTCTGAGTTTCCAAGCGCGCGTCAGAACACGTGTTACGAGCAAGGCGGGATTTGGTCGGGTACACCACCTAATGCTGCGTGTGCTCAAGCAAAAGACATTTCGGGTTCATACCCGTTTGTTCAACGTAACGAGTACGCGAAAAATGTCCAAGATTTCAATAATATCAATGCTGTAAAAGCGGCGATTCCTGACGGCACGTTATGTTATGCCAACGATTCGCAAAAACGCGGCATGGGTGCGCCTCATACTGGTTGGACTCGTACCGAGCTAAATACTGGTACGTTTGAATATGTATTCAATGCGACAGCGCCACACAACCCTTCTTTCTGGGAGTTCTACCTAACGAAACCAAACGCGGACCTAAGCAAAGGCCTAGCGTGGGGAGACTTAGATCTTATCCAAGAAGAGGGTAACGTTCCGGTTAATGGCGGCAAGTACCGCATTAATGTCACTATTCCTTCAGACCGTTCTGGCGATGCGATTCTATTCGTTCGTTGGCAACGTGATGATGCTGCGGGCGAAGGCTTCTACAACTGTTCAGACATCACTATCGCGGGTGGCACAACCCCTCCACCAGAGCCTACACCTCAACCTGATCTAGTCCGTGGCGACCTGTTTGTTTCTGACCAGTTTGGTACGCCAGAAATTGGTGATACGGTTAAGTACGACATCATCAACAAGTACGGTGAAGTCGCGCGTAGCTTCGACATCGTTATCGACGCTTCAAACGTTAACGATTGGGCTCGCTTGTTGGCTTCAGAGATTAACGGCTGGCACGAAGAGTTTAAAGATGGCGCGATCTTCATTGGTGATTGGCACGCTGAAATGCAGCACTACATGTACTTCCAAAACGATCCTTCACGTAACTTCTTTAACTCAAAAGATAGCCGTGCTTCTGGTCAGTTAACGCTGATTGATGGTGGCGACGGTGGTGTTGAACCATTAAAAGGCGACATCTACGAGCTAGTGAAGAGTGACAACGTAGTGAATGCTGGCGACAAAGTTGTAATTGCAACAAGCGAAGCGGCGACATTGACTCAAACTCAAGGTACTTCTGTAAGCATTCAAAATAACGGCACGGCTTCTATCGTAGTTGATACCACTGGCATCACTGCAAACGAAACTTTATCGTTTATGGCTAGCTCGATTGAAAGCGACAGTGTTGAAACCTTCACTTTTGAAGTAATTGCTGATGACGGTGGCGTAACACCAGACCCAGATCCAACGCCGGATCCTGATCCGACTCCTGACCCAGACCCTACGCCAGATCCAGGTACGTGGGACTCATCAGCGACTTACCTTGGTGGCGAAGTCGTGACTTACTCGAACCAGTCATGGAAAGCACAATGGTGGGTTCAAGGTGGCACTAACCCTAAAGCGACTTACGAAAATGACAAATGGGGCGTTTGGCGTCCAGCTCAATAACTCCATAGGTTTCACGATATGGGCACACCTGAGGTGCCCATATCTAATGACCTCGAGTTTAACTAACCTTGATTCTACGAATTTACTTCTTCAGAACATCCAGATACATTCCTCACGTCAGCCCCAATAAAAACAATTTCATCTAACCTATTGTTAAATATTTACTATTTGTTAGTGTGTCTAGGTGCACATTGAGGATGTGTTTCATATTTAGCGAAGAAATATTAGGAGTTGCGATGAGTATTATAGTGAGACGGTCTGAGCCGTCAGATGCGAAGGGAATAAAAGAAGTTTACGAATGCACTAATGCTTATACCGGTACGCTGCAACTCCCAAATCCATCTCTGGAAAGCTGGCAAAAACGAATCTCTAATATGCCTGACAACGTGTACTCGTATGTCGCGATGATCGACGATGAGATTGTTGGCAACTTGGGAATGGAAGTGTGTGTGAATCCAAGAAGACGACATGTGGCTTCATTTGGTATGGGTGTTAAAGACGATGTGTTAGGCAAAGGTGTCGGTAGCCAACTGCTCGCAACAGCAATCGACTTGTGTGATAACTGGATTAACATCAAGCGAATGGAGTTAACGGTGTATACCGATAACGAAAGAGCGATCAGTCTGTATAAGAAGTTTGGTTTCGTGATTGAAGGAGAGTCCGCAGGGTTCGCTTTCAGAAATGGCGAATATGTGGCGGCTTATCATATGGCACGACTGGTATAGCGCTTAGCTACACAGTTAGAATTTACAGACAGATAATAAAACGCCACGTTACAATAACGTGGCGTTTTCTATTTCAGTCAACTGATGCTTTGAAGCGCTTCAGTTTTAACTCTACTTAAGCTGTAAGAGGCTCAAGGTTGGCTGGACGGTAGTGTACAGATTTTAGTACTTTACCTTGGCGAACTGTTTTACCTTCCGATACAAAATCTTCAGCGCATTTAGCAATGATGTATTCACCTTTTTGAACCGCCATTAGCTTAATGTTCTGCTCAGCATAGAATGCTTCTGTTTCTGCGTATTCTGTTTCATTACGGCATACTTTGCTCATGTTGCTTGAGTGTACTTCGTCCCAGCAAGGTAAGAAGTCAATTGAACGGTTTTTGGCAACGTTCAACAGTAAGTCGATTAAGTAGCTGATCGCTAGGTTGTCTTCTACTTTGGATTGGCCAAGGTGAACCAAACGTCCCATCAAAACATAAACGCTGTCTACAATAGCGTCCGCTTGTTCGATTTTAGAGTCAGCTTCTGCAAGTTCTGTTAGCTCTTCGATCGCTAGAGAGGTATGTAGCGTATCGCCTTTTTCGTCCATTGTTTCAGGAGCAGCAACCGGCAGATCAAAAGTACTGCGGAACTCTTCAATGTCGCGGTAAAGGTGATCGTAGATTTCTTGGTTTAGTTGAGAAAGGTTCATATTCCTATCCATTCTGTTTCGTTAATGGACCATTTTAACAAAGGTAGGAATGGGGTGCTAACGCAAAGTGGAAGAACGCGACTTTTATTCATTGGACCAATGAGGTATTTTGCATACAAACTAATTGATTATTATGTTTTTTTACACTTTACTCTTCTTAATATACGAAATATTAATGTTGTCATTAATGTCAGCAGTAGTGGAATCCCATTTATGAACCAAGCCAGTGAAAGCGAAATTGTTATACGCCGCTTGTATCAAATCACCAATGATTATCGAAAGGGCTTCGATATTCAGATCGCTCAGCTGCTTATTATGGGGCTTGAACGCTTCAACCTTGATATCGGTATTTTATCTAAAGTCGATGGCAATACTTATGTTGTTGAACATTGTGTTACGCCTGAAGGGGTAGAACTCAATAGCGGTGACACTTTTGATTATCGTTCAACCTATTGCGAAATTACCTGTAAATCGATTGGTCCTATCTGCATTGAGCATTGTGGTAAACACGATAAGTATGCGAAGCACCCTGCTTACCAGTCTTTTGGCTTGGAGTCTTATATTGGGGTTCCCATTTTCGTTAATGATGAGCTTTATGGCACCTTAAACTTTTCAAGTCCAGCGCCCTATCATCGTGAGTTTAAAGAGTTCGATGTCGACGTGATGAGACTAATGGCGTCATGGATCGAAGTGGAGCTGGTTAGAAGGCAGCAAGAAAGAAAGCTAAAAGAACTGAATGAGAAATTGGAGTATCAAGCTCTGTATGATCCTCTGACACACTTACCAAATAGACGTTGCTTGTTCAAAACATTGAATGCAGAAGTGGAGCAATTAAAAGGCTCTTTAGGAAAGGGAACCTTGGCCGTTGTCGACATCGATTTCTTTAAGCAGGTAAATGATACTTATGGTCATCAAATGGGTGACGTTGTGTTGAAGAAAGTTGCCAATGTTCTGAGCAGCAACACTCAAGAAGGTGAGTTTGTTGCACGTTTTGGTGGTGAAGAGTTCATTCTTTGGTATCCAAATAAAACACCAAGTTGTGTTGAAGATAAGTTCATGACTCTTTTGCAAGAGATGAAGAAAATCACACTGGATAGAAAGCCTGTCACTATATCAATCGGTGCGTGTCATTTTGAGTTGAGTACCGGGGATACCAAAGGGGAAAGGATGTCGGCGTTAGATAAGCTGATCAAAGTTGCCGATGAATGTCTGTACATTGCGAAACAAAATGGACGAGATCAGTTCATTTCTCGTCCATATCATCAAGAACGCTCAGGAATATGAGCCATTTTGTTAGCGATTAACTGAACGATTAGCTGAACAGATAAGGGAACAGTTGACGACGTTCTTCCGGAGTTAAGGATTCAACTCTCGCGATGTTGGTATCAGGAATCGCTTCAGGGTTAGGGTAGTGCTTCAACACTTTTTCCATACTCGCTTCACGAATCAAATGGTAAACCGGGTACGGAGAACGGTTCGTTAGGTTTTCATCGTCTTCTGGATCCGCACCACCAAAACAATAGTCTGGGTGGAAGGTTGCTACTTGGTAAACGCCTTCCCAATCTTCTTGCTTGATCAACGCTTCAATCCAATCAATGAACATGTTGTAGTCGAAGAAATCTTGCAGCATGTTAGGTACAACAACCAAAGTCGTCTCTAATTCCGCGACTGGCGTGTTATCTAACTCTACGAAATGCGTCATGATGTCTTGCAACAACACTTCTTCCGTATTTGCTTCACTCACAAAGATCTTAATCTGTTTATTACGTTGTGGCTTGGCTGCGAATGGACACAGGTTTAGGCCAATAACGACATCGTCTAACCACTGTTTTACTTGGTCGTGGATGGTTTGAAGATCTGTGCTTTGAGTGTTCGACATAACAGGTTCCGAAATGAAATTTTGCGTAGGATATCAGAACGGACGTCAATCAAAAGCAATAATTGAGTTACAACCTTAGTCGTACTTATGCTTGTGCGAGTTTAGAGGCCGATACTTGAAGTTGTTTTAATTGGTAGACCCAAGCAAATATCGCAACATAGAAGATTGAACCGCCCGCAATCACGCCATTCCAACCGAACAGTTGCCAGCAATACAAGAGTAAGAAACCACCTAAGCTCCCGCCTATGTAATAGTGTACTAAGTAAAGAGCGGTTGCCGTTGCCTTAGCGCTCGGTGCTTTTTGACTTACCCAAGAGTAGGCAAGGGTATGGGCGAAGAACGCGCCGCCACTAATCAATAACAAGCCTGCTAGCATGAACGGAACTTTGTCGACTGCAGAAATTAGCATTCCGATTAAGCTAATACACACGCCCATCAATATTCCGCTTAACGGGTCAAAGCGAAGTGTCCATTTGTTGGAGAGCTTAGAGCTTACCGTACCGGCCAAGTAACATAGGAATATCAGTGAAGCTAAACCAACGGGTACCGAGTGAGGTTCGGATACTAGCCTAAAGCCCATTACAGAGTACAGGTTAACAAACAGCGCGAAGTTAGCACCACCAATCAACATGGCAAGCCACAAGGTACGGTTTCTTAAGTGCATTACAACGGAGCGGTTGTGATGAAAGAACAGCCCTTTTTGAGGTTTGAAGTTCTGTTGGTCAGGTAGGCGATAGGCAATAAAGAGTGCACCAAGCAATGAACCGACAACGAAAAACAGTACAGTTGCATGCCAATCGAAATAGTCTGTAATTAAGCCGCCTAATACACGTCCGAAGATTCCACCCAATGAGTTGGCCGCAATATAACCTCCAATCGCGACAGCAAAGGCTTTGGGTGTTAACTCCTCAACCATATAGGCAACCGCCACACCAGCAAACGCCGCCACAGCGATGCCCATAAATGCGCGGGCAATAACGAGTTGCAACAAGGTAGTCGTGAACACCATGCTTAACCCTATTAATGGGATAGCGAACAGACTGAACAGAATAATGGGTTTACGACCAAAGGTTTCAGAGGCAATTGCCCAAGGTACCAAGCTAATCGAAAGGCCGAGTGTTGTAGCAGCAAACAACCAGTTGATCTGAGTTTCAGATACTTGGAAGTGCTCCGCCATGTGCGGCAAGATTGGCTGAAAGAGGTAAAGGTTACAGAAAATGATAAACGAGCCAATCGCCAATGATTGGGTGATGCGTTTGTATTGAAGACTGCCTTTATCAAACATTTACGTTGTGCCTGCACGAGTTAGTAAGCTATTTGTGAACAAGTTATCAGCACAAGTGTGATTAAAGAAATATATTAAAAATATCACCCCTATATATTAAATATATCGCCATGCTTGAATCAAAACCTCTTCGACATTTTCTGGCTGTTGCGCAGTTTGGTAACTTCACTCAGGCCGCAAAAGCGCTGCATATCGCGCAGCCCGCATTGAGCATTTCTATTAAAAAACTAGAACAGACGCTTGAGTTGATTCTATTCCGTCGAGGAGATAAATCCGTCACCTTAACGGAAGAGGGAAAGGTACTGTTTGAGCATGCGAAGCGAATCGCCCAGCAGTTTGATGACGCTCAACTCGCGATGAATGAGCTAAAGGGGTTAGAGAAAGGCGAGGTTCGATTAGGCGCTCCAAGTATGATGGGCAGTTATTTTTTTCCCCAAGTCGTGATGGCCTTTAAAAGCCAATACCCAAACCTAAAGTTGACCTTGATTGATGCAGGCACCGCATCTATTCGTGAAATGCTGTTAAACGGCGAACTCGATATTGGCGTAATCAACCATGAAAACGTGCCTGATGATCTTGAAACTGACCACCTGTTAAGCTCAGAAATGTTAGCTGTAGTTGGCAAAGATCACCCACTGGCAACGCAACCATCCATCACCTTTGAAGAATTTTTTGCTCAAGAGCTGATCATGTTCAAATCGGGCTACTTCCACCGCGATTTTATCGATGCGACTTGTAAGAAGTACAATCTCGATATGACCATTGCGTTCGAAACCAATTTATTGCCAATGATTCTTTCCATCGTGAAGCGAGAGTTTGCCATCACCGCGTTGCTTAGCTTGGTGACAGAATACGAGGAAGATGTCGTAGGCGTGCCATTTAAAGACCCTGTGAAACTGAACCTATCTTTGGCGTGGAGAAAGGAAGGGTATCTGTCAAAAGCAGACCGAACCTTTATTGATTTCGTTAAGCGGTATGTGTGATTTAGTAAGATTTAAATAAACAAAGCCCGAACATCCTAGATTGGATATTCGGGCTTTGTTGTATAGAAGTATGACTGGCTCAGAGCACGTTAGGTGTTCTTTGAGTTATACATCTTATCGAAGTTTTTCTGATTCCAGCCGACCATCACTTGATCGCCGATTTTAAGCACGGGGATAGAACGAGCACCCATTGCTTGCAATTCTTTACGGCCACGCTGCATCTTTGCATTCGTCAGGCGGTAAACAATTTTCTTAGAGTCTAAATACCTTTGGGCATCTTTACAGTGCGGGCATTTGTCTGCGACGTACAATACAACACGTTTCATTTTTTCATTCTCTTGGTGAATCTCGCTAAAGTGTAACGAATCCTAGGTGATTAGAAAAGTGTGATCAGTTACACTATGCGGCTCAATTTTCAAGACCACAACGTATTGTCGTGGTGTAACTTGTACGGTCTTTCAGCATGCATCCTTCTTTACGCTATATTCAAGGCTATCCTAAGCACATTCTTGATCCTGTTACTCAACTTGTAGAGTCGGGTAAATTGGTGCCTTGGTTTGAAGCTCGCTACCCAAAGAATCATGAAATAAAAAGCGAGAAAGCCCTGTTTGACTATGCGATTGAGATAAAAAATCGCTACATGAAAAAAACACCACCGATCAGCAAAGTGATTTACGACGGCAAGATACACCTAATCAATAATGCGTTAGGTCTGCATTCTTACGTTGCTAAGAATCACGGTGGAAAGATCAAATCAAAGAATGAAATTCGTATCGCCAGTGTTTTTAAAAATGCACCAGAACCTTTGCTAAGAATGCTGGTGGTACACGAACTGGCGCATATCAAAGAGAAAGAGCACGACAAAGCCTTTTACCAACTATGCTGTCACATGGAACCGGAATATCATCAACTTGAGTTGGATGCCCGTTTATTCATGATGTATTTAGATTTAAAGAAGTAGCCCAATGAGCCAATCACAAAATAGAACGACGCTAAGCCTGTCGAAAAACAGCACTTCATCAGCAAAAACAAAAGACAACCAAGCTGATGTTAAGCCAAGTACAGCTAAGCCAAGCAGCGACAAGCGTATTTCTACAAAGAACACATCTGATAAAAGCCGCAAGAATAGTGCACCTAAAGGCGCGGGCAATAACAAAGCAAAGCGACCTTTTGCAAAAGATAGCAGAGGTAAACCGGGTGCCAATAAAGGATCATCGAATAAGGGTTCTTTCAATAAAACGGCTTTTAACAAGAACGCAGCTCAGAAAAGACGCTCGGCTGAAAAACCTCAAGGTGGATTACACCCAAGAAACCAGCACACTGGCCGCTATAACTTCGAGTTACTAGTTGCAGCCTTGCCTGAGCTAAAAGAGCATCTGATCAAGAATCCGGTTGGCGAAGACACCATTAATTTCTCTGATCCATTGGCCGTTAAGCTACTCAACAAAGCTTTGTTGGCGCATCACTATGGCGTTAAACATTGGGATATTCCTGCTGGTTACTTGTGCCCGCCAATTCCTGGTCGTGCAGACTACATTCACAGAGTGGCCGACATCCTTAATAGCGATGGCCAAGGTGAACCCTATAACCACGCGTCTGTGAAAGCATTAGATATTGGTGTCGGTGCAAACTGTATCTACCCAATCATTGGTGCGACAGAGTATAAGTGGCGTTGTACAGGGACAGATGTTGATTCAGTCTCCATCAAAACAGCGAACTTCATAGCGGAAAGCAACCCTAATCTAAAAGGTAAGATCCGCGCTCGCCTACAAGCTGACTCTGAATCTATCTTTAAGGGCGTGATTAAGGATAATGAACGTTACGATGTCACTATTTGTAATCCTCCATTCCACAGCTCTCTTGAAGAGGCTGAAAAGGGGTCACAACGTAAACTGGATAATCTAGCGGCGAACCGTGCTAAGAAAGCCGGTCAGTCATTCAAGCCTGAAACGAACAAGAAGCCAGTTAAGTTAGATAAATCAACTAAGCAAGCTAAACCAACCTTAAACTTTGGTGGTCAAAAAGCCGAGCTTTGGTGCCCAGGTGGTGAAGCCGCTTTCATTATGAAGATGGCAAGAGAGAGTCAACTTTTTGCTACTCAAGTTTTGTGGTTTACGACATTGATTTCTAAGAAAGATAACGTCGATATGGTTCGTTCAGAGCTTGGCAAGCTTAGAGCTAAACAAGTGAAAGTCGTCGAGATGTCACAAGGCCAGAAGGTAAGTCGCTTTATCGCATGGACCTTTATGGACGATGAGCAAAGACAAGAGTGGATCGCGCTAAAATAGCGGCTGCACTTAGTTAAGATATTAAGCTGAAATACGGACGGGCTTGTTGTTAACGCAACAAGCCCGTTTTTTTTGTGTTTTGCATATAACCTAAGCAGAAAGCAACTCATCTAACTTACTCTGATATTTCTGCTCTAGAGCTTTGTTACCTGCTTTGTTTTCGAGATCGACCAAGATTTTAAGCGATGGAATTTGATAGCCATAACGCTGGTGGAATTTGAATAAACGGATTCGAGCGTCATTGTAATCGGCGTCACTCACTTCAATTTTTGATAACTGTAGTATCGATTTTACGCGGTTTGGATCGTGGTCAATCGCTCTGCTGAAGTAGTACTTCGCTTGGTCGGTATTGCCAGCCTTAAATGCGCAAAACGCGGCGTTTTCATAACTTGCAGACACCAAGTAGTAGTAGGGTTGGTCGATGGCGCGATTGAAGTAATTATCGGCTTGTTCGTATTCGCCCTGTTTACACAAGAAGGTACCGTAGTTGTTCAATACATTGCCATTTCTTGAATCAAGACTGAGTGCTTTGCGGTAAGTGCTTCTCGCTTCATCTACTTCACCCACTTGTTCGTAGTAATGCGCCATTGAAAGCCGAGCACGGTAGTAGCTAGGTGCGTGTTTAATCGCGAGCTCAAGGTTTTCACGCGCTCTCACCATATTGCCTTGTCCCATATAGCCCAAACCTAATTCGATTCGAGATTCAGACATCGCGATAGGATCACTTTCAATCTTTGGCGGTCCTTCAGTGACAGAGACACAACCGGCCAAGGAAAGCGAGGCAAGTAGTACCACACTTGATAACGAAAGAGGGCGGGACAACGAAATCGGATTTGAAAATGATGGCTTGGCAGGCATGTGAAGCTCCTTATGAACACCAACCCATCATATGAAATCAAACCCATTGAAGTCGTAAATCTATCATGGAATGCGACCCACACACCATAAAAAAACCGCGTCCAATTCGTCGTTTTATCAACAACATACTGAACACGGTTTATGTGTTTGTGAATCGGAAGAAAGAACTTAATCGTCTTTGGTAAAGTTGTCTTCGCTGAAATGATCCAGATCGTAAGGCGTTTGTTGGTAAACGCAGTAGTTTAGCCAGTTTGAGAACAACAAGTGTCCGTGGCTGCGCCAGCTTGCAACCGGTTTGTTGTCTGGATTGTTATTCGGGTAGTAGTTGATTGGTATCACAGGCTCCATGCCTTCACCCAAATCTCGAATGTACTCATTGTGAAGTGTGTGAGAGTCGTACTCAGGGTGACCCGTTACAAACACGTTTCGCTTATCTTTGGTTGCTGCTAGGTATACGCCTGCAACATCAGAAGTTGCAAGAACATCAAGGTCAGTATGTTCCGCTAAGTACTCTTGAGAGAAGTCCGCATAGCGAGAGTGCGGAGCTAAGAATGTATCGTCGAAGCCACGTAAAATAGGGTGGTATGGGTTATGTATCTCGTGGTTATAAACACCAGACAGCTTCTCTTTACGAGTGCGTTTTGGCAAATCATATAATAACTTCAAACCAGCCTGAGCCGCCCAACACACGTATAGCGTTGAAGTAACGTGCTTGTTTGCCCATTCCATGATGGTTTTCAGGTGATCCCAGTAGATCACATCTTCAAATTGAACCAAGCCAAGCGGCGCACCAGTGATGATCAATCCATCAAAGTTTCTTTCTTTGACCATTTCAAATTGGCGGTAGAAGTTATCAAGGTGTTCAGTCGGTGTGTTTTTACTTGGTCGGTCATCAATGCGCAGCAGCTCTACATCCACTTGCAATGGGCTGTTCGATAGTAGGCGTAAAAATTGAGTTTCAGTTTCAATCTTCTTCGGCATTAGGTTGAGGATCAAGACTCGAAGTGGACGAATTTCCTGTGTCGATGCTCTTGATAACGGCATAACGAAGATGTTTTCTTCACGAAGAACATCGGATGCTGGCAATTGGTCTGGAATGCGAATAGGCACAGCTTTCTCCCTAAGCTAGATATGTAGACGTCTATACATCTAAATCTATAGTAGTTTGATACGCTTGTCGATATGCAAAATGGATAGATGTAAATTATTTGTGTTTTCTATCAGAAGCAATCCACGCGCTTCGAGGGGAGTCTCATTGTATTCAGTGATTGTCTGAGTCGTGTGTAAGTACTTGGTTTTCGTATGCTGAGCAGAGGCAGTTATCAGAGCAACTCGTTACTATTTACGATAAACTCATGTTTTCGAATTAGCCTGTAAAGTGACAGATGAAGTTAATACTCATTCGAGGGTTGCCCGGCTCTGGCAAATCAACAAAAGCAAAAACCTACGATGCATTGCATGTCGAAGCCGATATGTATTATGTGAATGAGCAAGGTGAGTACCATTTTGATCCTAGGCAGCTGCAACAAGCTCATGAGTGGTGTCAAAACACAGCTGAAAACGGCTTAAAGCAAGGGTTTGATGTGGTTGTTTCGAATACCTTTATTAAGCATTGGGAAATGAAAGCCTACCGCCAACTTGCACTCAAATATAAAGCAGAATTAATTATCGAAGTGTGCCGAGAGCAATATGGCACTATTCACGACATTGAACCTTCAGTAATTAAGCGTATGGCGAAAGACTGGCAAGAATAGCCTCGTTCTTCTTCTGCTTGCGTGGCTGAATGGCAAATAGAATTAAATTAATAGAACAACTTCAAGGTAACGATTGAAATGGCAAAGCGCTCTGTTGTGGTCGACATGACTTCTTATGGTATCTATTCCACATGGGATTCAAAATCTAAAGATCTTCCAAAAATCCAAGAGTTCACCACCACCGTTGATGCTGAAATCGACGTAGAGTTTGGCTATATCCTGAATATCAAAAAAGCCAAAGGTGAGAAGATCCGTTACTGCATTTATCACCCAAACATCACCACAGACAAAGGTGAAGTGCTCGAACCGTTTGATGGTGAGGAGTATGTCGGTAACAATGACTGGGATTTCTACTTAGGTGACACTATCTGGGCTCCTGTCTCGAACAAGCTAGGAAAGTGGCGCATGACGGTTGAGCTAAAAGGCAACATCATCGCCGACAAGACATTCGACCTAGTAGCAAAAGACGAAGGCCAATTCTGGAAGCGTAGAGGGTTTTAGGTTCGACCTTCTATGTTCACCTAAACAACAAAAAGCCGAGCATCGTGATGATGTCTCGGCTTTTTTCATTGTGCTAGATAGAAGTGACTACCTAACTAATGGATTCGATTATTGCGTTACGTAAGCCACAACAAACTCAGTGATTGCGACCATGTCTTTCACTGCAATGTACTCTTCAGTGGTGTGAACTTTCGCCATACCAGTAGAAAGGTTAACTGTTGTCAGGCCTTTTGCGTTGAAGTTGTTTGCATCGCTACCGCCGCCAGTGCGTTTAGTGTTCGCTGTGACGCCAAGCTTCTCAAACGCCGATTTGATAGAAAGAATGTGCGGATGATCGTCTGCAATAACGAATGCATCGTAAGCACGAGTTGATTCGATTTCTACTTCAGCGCCGAACTGCTTAGCACTTTCTTGGAATGTAGAGATCATATGTTCAACTTGAGCCGTTAGCTTTTCGCCGTTTAGAGAACGTGCTTCAGCCACGACTTTAAGCTCTGGCATTACGATGTTAGTTGCTTGACCACCTTCAACAATACCAACGTTTGCTGTCGTTTCTTCATCGATACGAAGTAGGTTCATCTTAGTGATAGCGTCTGCAGCAACTTGAATTGCGCTGATGCCTTCTTCTGGTGCTAAACCAGCGTGAGCAGGGCGACCTTTGATTTTAGCAACAATCTTCTGCTGGCCAGGCGCTGCGTTTACGATAGTGCCAATTGGACCGCCTGTATCAAGTACGATTGCGTGCTCAGATTGAATGTAAGACATATCGAAGTTCAAAGAGCCGAACAGACCGCCTTCTTCGAATACAGTAAATGCAATCTCGATAGTTTTGTGCTCTTGTCCTTCAGCTTTAATGCAACGAACCGCTTCCATGATAGCTGCGATACCAGACTTGTCGTCACCACCTAGAATTGTGTTGCCTTTTGAACGGATGATACCGTCTTCGATGATTGGCTCAATGCCGATGCCTGGCGTTACTGTGTCCATGTGGCAGCTGAACACTGTGCTACCTGGAAGAGTGCCATCTAGACGAGCGTAGATGTTGAAACCATTAGACACTTCTTCAGGAACCGCCAGTTTGTGAACTTCAAAACCTAGTTCACCGAGTTGCTCAGCCAAAGCTTCAGCAATCGCTTTTTCGTTACGAGATTCACTATCAATTTTCACTAGATCGCAGAAATGTTCTACAAGACGTTGTTCATTAATTTGGGTCATTGTTAATTCTCATTATGCTTCCGCTTGTTCAAAAAGAAGCCGCGGAGGTAGGAACAGGAAAATCACTATAACGCCAATGAGGTAGATGATTGTCTGAGTTAAATCAAGAAAGTTGCCTGATTATTCTAATTAATGAGAAAAACCCAATTCAGATCCACCAGTGCGCAGGATTTTAATCTGTATATCTGTCGGGTATAATGTTTGACCGCTCTTAAAAAAACGTCAATAAAATTGGAATTCAATCAATAATGGCCCTGATAAATGAATAGAAACAATGTGTTAGGTTCATTCCTTTTCGTGGTGCTGATGAGTATTGTGCTGGGGCTGTATTTGCTCTATCCAACTTATGACGACGATTTAAAGCATATTCGCCCTGAAAACCCGAGTGTTTATAGTCCAGAGAAAGAGTTATCACTCTCTCAATATGGATCTGCGTTGATCGATATTCTCGATGTATCTCGCGGTGACCCTAATTTAGCTTCCCAACAACTTGAGGCTCTCCAAGCCAAGTTCCCAGACCAAGATAAAGCCATCTATCGTGCTTACGAATTGATGATTTTGTCCAACCTCGCGCAACATAAGTTGGATACCGAAGCGGTTTCCGAATACGTCAGGCAGATTAAAGCACTCGCACAACACGAACATATGGGTTGGCTAAAGGCCCAATCTCTCGTTGAATTGGCGATTGAATACATCAGTAAGGGTGAGCTAGCGGAATCTGAAATCCAAATCAGAGCAGCGATAGATATCGCAGAATCGCTTCACTATGAAGAGTTGTTGATTAAGGCCTATAACACGGCTGGTGTCATCAATAACATCCGCAATGACTTTCCTGAAGCTCAATACTTTTTCCATAAAGGTTTAGACCTTGGTAAGAAGTACCCTCATCACATCTACAACAGCAAGTTAGTGTCAAATATGGCACTGCTTTATATCTATTTGGAAGACTGGCCTAAAGCGCTCAAGCTGATTAAAAGAGCCAAAAAGCTCTATTACAAGAGTGGACTACTCGAAGCGTCTACCATCGGCGTGCTGCATGTGAATGAGTCTTTTGCTTATCTGCGCAGTGGTGATTTAGTCAAAGGCCGAGAAGCATATCAAAGTGCGGCTAAGCTAAATGGCGATAACGTAAGTGAACGATACAAAATCATCCTATTAAAAGCAGAGAGTGATGTGTTGTTGGCGGAAAAGAACTTTGAGTCAGCACGACAAGTCGCAAACTTGTGTCTTAGATACCCAGGCGTGGACAAATACACACTTCAATTGGGGCAGTGTTACCTAAATAGAGCCTTAGCGAACATTGGTTTGAACCGAGATAATTTTGTTTTTGCTGATCTAAAGCGATCGTCTGCAATGTTCGATGTTGTGGGGACTCGCAGCTGGAAGGTCCTCGGCTTAAGAACACTTGCTGAATACTATGATTCAAGAGGCGACAGCGAGAACGCACTTCGCTACTTCAAGCTCTATTACAAGGGTAATAAAGCGCTGCTATTTGATAAGCGCCAGAGTGATATCTTTTTACTCGAGCAAGATTTCGCTACGGCATCATTAGCTCAAGAAAACGAACTGCTTAACGCAGAAAAAGAGTTGGGTGAGCTGACATTAGATAAGCAGCAATTACGGAATCGAATCGTCGTCGCTTTGGGTATCATGGTGATGATAAGCGCCACGTTACTATTGATAAGGTTACGCTCGATCCAGAAGACCAACAAAGAACTACTTAAGCAATCAACAAGATGCGAACTGACAGGCTTATACAATAGGCGTTACTTAGAGCAACGGTTAACTCAGCCGATGCCACATCATTTGTCGTCGTTTGGGTATACGCTCGCTATTCTAGATTTAGACCGCTTCAAACAAGTTAATGACACTTATGGCCATGATATTGGTGACCAAGTGCTGGTGGAAGTCGCTAAGCGTTTAGAGAAAATCTTATCAACAAACGATGTAGTGGCAAGATGGGGTGGGGAAGAGTTTGTTTTGTTGCTGGCTGGGAATCAAGATCCTAATAAAGAGCTTAAGCTTATAAGGCAAGCGATCGCTGACCGAGCGATTGAAACGCATTCTGGCCCATTAGAATTAACCACATCGATTGGTGCTACGACTCATCTAACGGAGCAACAGTTGAATAGCCGTACCTATAAGAAACACTTGAAATCGGCAGACGATGCTTTGTATCAAGCTAAGCAGTCAGGGCGCAATAAAGTCGTTATCATTTGAGTTCCTAAACTTAGTTAATCCCCTGCAATCAAGAAACCTGAACTTCAATAACTAAGCGAATAAGAGTGCTTATCTGAACTAATACGGCTATTTACTCTTATTCGCTTAATTCATACTGTGATTTGGCTTGGTGGGTTACTTAGCGACACCTTGAAGCATTTCAACCAATTCGCCTTCTGTCGCTGGTTCGCTAGCGAGTTCAATCACAGCCGAAGCTCCTCCCTTTAACATGTAGGCTTGGGTTCCGCAGTGGTCATAGTGGAACCATTTACCATCTACACATACGTCGGTATAACATCTTGGGTCTTGTTTAAGTTCCATATCAATTTCCTTATTAACATTTGCCTAACGTTTTTCAGACTAGTTGATCACAAATCTAGGTAAATTGATCTAAATCAATCTAGAGTGTAATTGATGATTTAATTATCAAAATAAGAGAGGTGTGTCTAGCGAAGGAGCGACCTCTCGTTGGGCACTGCGCTCAAAGGTCGTGATTCTGGTTGGCAACTCTCGCTCTTTTGCTTGCCAGGTGATGCTTTTCTACATACGCTAGCTACTCTCTTAATCCCTATACAGACTTGATTGTGTTGGAAAATGACTAATATCTTTATCGTTGTAATTGTTCTGGTTGTGTTCTTTTACTTTATTCAAAAGTATGTGGTGAAACACGATGACACCAAAGACCACGCTTATCAGAAGAAAGGCGCGTTGATGTCGGCGCAACAGGCGACATTCTATAATGCGCTAAAATCAGCTGTGGGCAACCATGGGGAAGTGTTTGCTAAAGTCAGCATGTCGAACGTACTTGTTCCTGCTAAGACGAACAATAAGAAGAATTGGTTTATCGCCAACAACAAGATCTCACGTAGTTACTTCGACTTTGTTGTTTGCGACCCGCGAACGCTAGAGCCCCGCGTTATTATTGAACTTGATAACGGCAAAGAGCTCAATAAAGGGAAAGTCGATCGCGAAAAGCTACTAATTCACGTGTGTAAATCGGCAGGTTTACCTCTGATTGGTGCATCTATTAAACACAGCTACCAAGTGAGCCGTTTGAAGAGCTTACTGGCAGCACACATCGATTTAATCGAGCCATCAAAAGAAGTGCGATTTTGTAAGAAGTGTGGTAGCCCAATGATCATCAAACTGGCAAGCCAAGGCGATTACAAAGGCCGACGCTTCTTCACTTGTAGCCGCCAGCCAAACTGCACCTATACCGAAAACTACAACGTTGTATTCGATGTTGAAGAATAGTTGGTATCGATAGTAATGCATCCGGTTGGACTCCATTCAATCGCTTAGATACGAATAAGTTATACAAACTAAAAAGCCGAGCATTGATTATGCTCGGCTTTACTAATATTAAGTGGATTGGTTTAGACTAAAACGCGTAACGCATACCGAGCTGTAGCTCATCTTCGTCGTTATCGCCTTGCCCACCTTCGCCCTCGTCTAACATGTTAAACTTATAACTACCAAAGAAGGCCACATCGCCAATATAACGTGCGTATTCTAGACCGATAAAGTTAATGTCGTAATCTGCAATATCGTCAGCTTCAAAGTAGCTGTAGGTCAGGTTGACGGTGTTGACACCAAACGAGTATCCCAAGTAAGCATCGGCAGAATCGTAGTCTGAATCTTTTACGCCTAGACCTGAAATACTACCAAATTGATAGAGTGCGGCGAACCAAACCCCCTGATCGTTGGTGTACTTAACCGCACCAATATAGGCATCAGAAGTTTCTGTATCTGTCCCAACGCCATAGGTTTCATCACTTGACGCATAACCGACGCCAATATCTAACCCAATCGAAGTGCTGCCGGCGACAACTGCACCGAAGCCGTCACTTTGTGCTGATTCACTATCTGAATTGAAATTGCCATCAATTTGAAAGGTGATGTTGTCGCTTGTCAGTTCATAACGTAAAACATTTTTTGCTCGATCAGCAGTCGACACCGTGTATTCATTGATATAGCCGCTGAAGGTTTCAGCCATATCCGTCCAATCGGTTAAGTAGGTAACGGCATTATTTTGGTGGCCATAATAGACGTTACCGTGATTGGTTTGAACACCCGTATATAAGAATCGAGTGTTAATGCCGATATCATCTGATGCGCCATCTTCAGACTCTGTTAGTTCGAATTCATATTTCCCAAAAAAGGAAACATCGTCCGACGCTTTTTGTGTGCCATCGACACTTAAGCGGACACGTGATCTATCACTATAGGTGCTACTATTACCAGCACTTTTATTCGCATCAGAGAAATTCCCTCGAACTTCTGCGCGGCCGCCGATATTGAATACTGTTTCATCTGTCTCATAAATGGTCGCCGCCGATACGGCAGATGTCGATAGTATGCTCACCACTGCAATGGCGATATGTGATTTTTTCATAATTTATTCCCTATTTTTCACACTTGTATTTATCGCAAACCATAAATTCACGTATAGCATTGAATTTAGATTATTGATTCCTACAGGTTATGAATATAGGCGCGCTTTACCATTATGCAAATTTCATTATGTATTACTGTGCTGTATGTATTCAAAATAGCTATGATGTGTGGGGTTGGGTTTTGAATTGCTTATAGATTGTTGCTCTTGAGGGAGATTAATTGTAGCTGATGTTTTTCGACTATAGAGTGCTATCGTATTTATGTATGTTGGTAATAACCCGGCCACTTTATATGAAAAATCCGAATTTAGTCATTGCGGCCTAGTAATTCGATGACGACGATTACAAAATCGTGGTGATTTTTATGAATGATGTATTTCAGTGAGTTACAAAGCCTCTGTGTGCCTTTCACTTATAATGATCAAAATACTACGGTAACCCAATGGGCAAGCAAAATTTTTGACACTAAATATAGGCATTGATCTATACCTGTATGGTTACTGTAAAGGCCAAGAAAAACGGTATAGACAACAAAAATCCCAAATTGAACACATTAGGTTAGTTAATTGGTTGTCATCAAGGATTAGAATTTTTCTAACTAAACTTTGTTTTTCAGCGGTTTGACGATAATCTGGGTGTAAAATCGACATGTTGTTATGTCTTTGATTGCAAAGTGAGCAAACGAATCGCAAGATGCCAGTTAATACTTGCACCATCTGTTTATCATAGATATCATCGTTGGCGTTCTAAGGGAATGCGTCCGTAGCTCAGTTGGTTAGAGTACCGCCTTGACATGGCGGGGGTCGGTGATTCGAGTTCACTCGGACGCACCATTCCTTCTTTAGTTTTTATTGCATAACTATTGAGTTTGTCACAATGGTAGTAATAAGAAATTAGAACATCGCCCGCTTAGCTCAGTTGGTTAGAGTACTTGCATGACATGCAAGGTGTCACTGGTTCGAGTCCAGTAGCGGGCACCACATTATACGAAAGAGCCCACCTAGCGTGGGCTTTTTTGTGTCTGCGTTTCTGGAAAGTACCTTAAATAGCATCATTCTTGTCTGCCTCCCCGTTGAATAATTATTGGATGGGCTAAGTGACTCATATCTCTCAAACTCGATTTGTGACCGCGTGGTGACCATGCTGTGACAACCTTCTAAGCATCTACAGTTGGGAGTAACAGAACATTTAAGAAATAGTCATCAGCACATTTTTAAAAAGAATGCTCTCGTTAATCTGAGTCTGGTGCGGTTTGAAGGGTCCAGCACTACGGTTAATGCAAAACTACTATAGAACTTAGGCTCAAGTTATCAACGTTAACTTTGTGCGGCCAGTGAAGTGGGTGTGCAACAAATTATAGTGTTCTTGTTAACGGGTGATGGCTGATGAGTTATTTCAAGGTGAACTAGGCGCCAGTTGTAGGTGAGGGTAGATTCAAGCAGAGTATGGAAATGTTCAAAAATGGGAAATAGAAAAGAGCCAAATAAACATGGGTTCATTTGGCTCTTTTTTGAGTAGCTCTCATTAATGCAATTGCTTCAAAGAAAAACTGATCCGTGATTGCATTGCAATCAACAGCCAACTGGCATCTCGATTATTTGGCTTGTCTTTACATAGATGTAGTGCTTTTAGTACACCGCGCGTGACTGAATCAATAAAGACATGTTCATGATGGAATTTATCTGGCCACAGTTCAGTACGTTGCTTGATAAGTTCGTAAATTTCATCGTATAGCCAATCAATATCTTGATGAGAGATTTTCTGAAAACGCTGAGCCTGAAGAATGTCACAGCACAAACTGGTGCAGTGAATAGCTAGAGGTGAATAAGCCATTTACTTTCCTCCATTTAAATTAGCATCTAATAACTTTTCAAAAGCACTGCCGTCTTGCCTGGTTAGGTTTGGTATATATCGGCTGTAAACTGTGAACAGCATTTTTGTAGTGGTATGGCCCATTTGGCGAGCTATCCACTCAGGTGCTTCTCCGGCTGCTAACCATAATGTTGCAGCCGTATGTCGAGTCTCATAAGGGCGGCGATATTCCATTCCCAAGTTTTTAAGTGTCGGCTTCCAGATTCGGTCTCTGACGTTACCTTTATCTAAAGGGTTTCCAGCTGCATTGCAGAACACATACTCCTTAGTACCAGTCACTTTGTATTGGGATTTTATAGCTTTAAGTACAACAGATGACATTTGAATGTCTCTTGTTGAACCCACCGTTTTCGTTGTGTCTGAACGGCCGTGTACAAACGTTTCTCGAACTGAAATTAAACCACGCTCAAAATCTACGTACTTCCATTTCAGACCATCGATCTCTGAGGTGCGCATTCCGGTGAAGAAACGAACGGTGAAGTAATCTTTAAAATCGGAACGTACCGATGATAAAAACAAGTTCACTTCGTTAAAATCAAACGGGTTTACATTAGTGCGTTCAACACGTAGTGGTTTGATGTTTTCAAACGTCGAACGAAAATCATAGCGATCTCCGGCTTCGCTCAAAATCATGCGCAGTGGTGTCATGACATGATTAATGAACTCGGCAGATAATTTTTTGCCGTTGTTACGCGGTTTCACTAAAGAAGCACGGTACTTTAAGATGTCAGGTCGAGAGATCTTCGCGACGTCTAAACGCCCGAAGTGAGGTACAAGGTACGACCATAAGTAGATCTTCATACTGTCCTTATAGCTTTCTTTCCAACGCACTTCGTTTTCGTCGTACCACTCCTGTGCGAAGCTTTCGAACAAGACAGTTTCAATTCCTTGTAGCCCTTGTACTGCCGTTTTGTAATTACCAAGTAATTCCTGTTTGCGTTTTTGAGCTTGGATGTCTTGTTTCAAAAATGTTTGAGCTTTCTTAGACTCAGGGAAGTACTCACTATATACAAAACAACTCAGGCGAATGTCCGCTTCAATTTGATTTAGCAGTTTCTGTAGCTTGCGTTGGTTTACTTGAGTTGCAGGCAGTGCAGTTTGCTCACGGCAACGCATACCTTCATATCGGAAGTCGAGATAGAGCTTACCGCTACGTGAATTGATACTACCCATGACACACCCTCCCGCCAGCCATTGGAATATACTGAAGGTTACGTGATGCAGATTGGTATAATTCTGCCTCTACCTCTTCCCAAATGTAGAGAATTTTTCTACCATTGAATGGTCGAATGTAGTGTTTACCTTCGATGAAAATTGAATCTCGCAGAGTCGAATTGATATAGTTGGCGCTAAATTTGATACGACCTGCAAGCTCTTTTGCTGTAAGTAATAATTGGTCCATTTGACCTCCATTGTTTGTGTTTTAACAAGACACAAAATCAGCTTAACCATACTTTTGTGTTTTATCAGGACACATTATTATATCTTTTAGGAATTGATGTGTGATTAGATATAACTTAAAGGAACTTATAGATAAAAAATCAGCGGAAGAGGGACGGAAGATCTCTGGAGCTCAAATTGCTGCCGAAATAGGTATTCAGCGTTCGGCCATGGCGAAAATGATCCGAGATGAAGGGTACACTACAACCACAAAAACTCTTGATGCCTTGTGTCAGTACTTTGATTGTGATGTGTCAGAGGTTATTTGGTATCAGAAAAGGAATATTAGCTAAAAACTTATCGAGTGAAATGTAGGGTGTTTTTAGTCGTCACTTTACAATAGATGTAGGCTGCTGTTTTAAAGCATTCAGCAAGGAGCGTATATTCATGGATCTTTACACCATAAATACAGTCAGCCCTAGTTTCGAGTAGACAGGTAATGTTCCATCTAGAACATCACCAATCTTATCGGGCTGTCTCGAACGAACCTTGATTTATCTAGGTAGACTTACGTCAAAGTAAGCTGTCAATTGGTAGGCTTCTGGTTGTTCTTTTAGCAGCTTTTGGTCTTGTATGACGCTCATACGTCGCAAGTAATAATTGACTAAAGCTCCACGAGTTACTATTTCCATCTTCTTGTTTTTCATAGCGTAGTCGTCAGCAACAACAACTTGTTGTTGTTCAGACAAGTAAGGATTAGGTGTAATCGTTAACTTAACTTGATGGTTCCAGTTGTCATCATGTTCTCGCATTTTTGGTGACTTATCCATTAAGTCAGGTTCGTTCCTAAAGCGACTTAACACGAAATCTCGAAATTCATTTTTCTCTTCACAATATGCTCTTACATGCCACCTGATCCCATCATAGACTAAGCTGTGAGGCGCAATAATTCGACCTCGAACCTCAGGTGTAGAGAGCGATACATAGTCAATATCGACGCGAAGGTTAGCCCTTGCTGCCGCAATTAATCCTCGAACAATGCTTGGTGATATAGCCCTTTCAGGAACGTTCAATACGGTCGATTGAGCTTCCCCCCAATTAAAGAACTCGAAGGTCTCTTCTTGGTTATATTGCTGATGAAGCATAAGTAGATACTCATGAGCAGTGCCTTGAGTAAATAAAGGCTTAAAGTTGTCTGCTGGCCTATAGCCTTTAATTGTTCTATCCAGTATCAATTGACCTTGGTCAGTTAAGCTAATGTACTTGTTGATATCCCTAGAAGCTTGTTGCCGCCCTATGTGAAAAGCATCACATAGGTGATTTGTCGTCAGTCGGCCCTCCCAAAGAACAATGATCTCAATTAGTCGAAATCGTACCTGTTGGTCCCATTTGATATCTGCTTGGCTCATGCTCGTGCTCATAAATGTTACATGTTGATGTATACAGTATATACATGTAGCAAAAAAGTACATATATTTATTGCGGATATTGAGAAGGGCAGGAAAAGTCAGGAATCTTTACTGTGAGTGAGTCGATGGTATTGAAAGCTGTAACCTGATTTAGTGGCCACAAATTCAAACTGTTTGATTTTCAGTCAAGAAAAACAACATAACTCGAGATAGATACGATGATGTATGCCGGATTGACCAAAGTTATCGCAATAAATTCTTATCAGAAAAACAAGATGTTTTCTGAGTATTCTTTTGACGCTCCCACTCAGATCACTGGCGGTAACGGAGAAGGCAAAACATCACTTTTAAGGCTCATTCCGTTCTTTTATGGAGCGACTGGGACACAGATCGTCAGGAAGTCGAATGTCAATAAGCCCTTTGCAGAATGGTATTTACCACACAACAACAGTTATATTGTTTTCGAGTACATTACTGCTCGTGGTCAAGTTGCTCATGTCATTTGTTATCGAAACCTTAGTACTAAAGGTGGCATTGTGTACCTTTTCGTTAAAGGTCAGTTTGAGCAGTCAGTGATCATTAAACAAGACAGCGAAGACAAGCCTTACGCTATCGGTTGTACAAAGCTGGCCGGGGAGCTGAACGCTAACGGCTTAGAATACGAGTCGCGTATTACTAGCGTCAAAGAGTACCGCGAAATTATCCAAAATATTAATGCAGGGAATTTGAGCAATCAGTTCCTGAGCTACTCTTTGTGCTCTGGTCGTCATGATGTCCGTCACATTGAAAAAATCACAGCGGCGTTGATTCAAGGTGAATTCAATATGGCCGACACAAAGGCGCTTTTCCTGGATATCCTCGAGCAAGGAAATAGCACATTAGAGTTTGGTGTGGATGCAAACAGAATTGAACAATGGTGTGATGACTACAACGGCCTAACAGCGTTCCTAGCCAAAAAAGAAGCGTTCATTGAAGCTATTGCGAACAATAAGCAGATTGCCTATCTAACCACTCAGCTCGCCAATGCCTTAACAATCATTCGTGAAGCCTCTGAAAGCCTTGATGAATCTCTTAAGAAAACCGAAATCGAGCGCTCAGATTTTCTTGAAAACAGTGACAAGCAGATTGGCGAAATTAATCAAGATAAGCTTGATAAAGAGGTTCAAAAGAGCGCTCTTCAACGCTCTATCACAAGTATTAACTCTGAGATCGAAGTACATCACAGCAAGCTTATAACATACGAAAATAGTGGTTATCCAGAACTGTCCGTTAAGCTAAAGCAATTGCCAGAAATGGAAGACAGGGTGGCACAACAAAGACAAAGTTACGCCGATCTTGAAACTAAGGTAAATGATG
Organism: Vibrio sp. 10N.222.49.C9; assembly: GCF_041474985.1. Taxonomy (NCBI): domain Bacteria; kingdom Pseudomonadati; phylum Pseudomonadota; class Gammaproteobacteria; order Vibrionales; family Vibrionaceae; genus Vibrio; species Vibrio sp. 10N.222.49.C9. The sequence goes on from NZ_JBFRVD010000008.1 coordinate 225,421, forward strand.
CGAAAGCAAAGTATGAGAAAGACAAACAAAACCTTGTTAGTAAGTTCAATAAAGAAAAGTCTGACCTAACAGAGCAAAAACTTGATGCCGAGAAAGAGTGCAAGGTTAAAAAAGACAAGATAGACGATGTATATCAGCCACAGTTAAAGGAACTGACCCAAACCCATACGATTTTTACAGCGGATAAATCTCAGGCTCTTATTGAGCATAGGGCTGAACTCGCTACTCAAAAGCAGCGACTAAAGAACCCAGATATTGATGAGTTTCTCATTGAGCAGAGAGAGCAGTTGGAGTCTGAGAAGGACAGATTACAAGAACAAGTAGACACGTTAAAACACACGACAACTTTGAGTGAGAAGGAAGGAGTCAACTTACAAACTAAACGTGAAAAGCTACTCGAAAGATTAGAGGCCACTCGTCGAAATATGCGCGATGCCGAAACCAGGCTAAAAGTAGTCAGTAACCGATTAGACCCAGATTCAGGAACCTTGTTCTCGTTCCTGGAGGCTAATCGACAGGGGTGGCAAAGCTCTCCACTTGGTCGTGTTCTCACCGATGAGCTTTTGATGGACACGACACTCACACCATCAATGACTGAAGATTCAGGTTCAATGTACGATTTATATATCGATACGAGCAACCTAGCAGATTGTAGTGTCACCAACAAAGCTGATGTGGAAGAGCAGGCTCACTTGATGGACCGTATCGTTGAGCTTGAAGACGCAGAGGCTGATTTCAATAAGCAAATTTTGAAAAATGATTTTGCTGTTAAGCAGTCAACGCTTGAGTTATCACGATTACGCAATGAACTGCGAAACGTTGAGGGTGACCTATCACAAACTAAGGTTAACCTTAAAAACAAGAAAATAGAGATTGCCCGTGCAAAAGAGGGCTTAGTCGAAAAAATTAATATAAGCATCAAATCGATTGAGAAAGCTATAGCCCTGATTGAGCAGGAAATCTCAATGACGCTTGAACGTTTTGAAGAAGCAAAATTAGAGCTAAACAACGACAGGCTTACTCAAATTAGCAATGTTGAATCATCACTTGATCTCACGATCGGAGCTATAGATGAACTACTGGAAAAAAGTACTCTGACGTTGGGCGAGAACAAACAGCGCATCAAAACGGAGTATGAACAGCGGTTGAGTGATCAAGGTATTAGCGGTGAAATCTATCAACGCTACAAAGAAGAAATTGAATTGCTTGATAATGAGATCAAAAACTTAAAAGTGAAGTCTCATAAAATCAAAGAATATGAGATATGGCTTGCTGTTTATGAAGTGGATGATCCTAAGAGACGTGACGATCGCAATACTAAAGTCAAAGAACTTGAAACGGTGCATCAAGAGTTTGAATCTTTTGAAACTAAACTGAAAGAGTTGAGAGCCAAAGCTCATCGAACCAAAAAAGAGTTTGATGAGAAGCTTTCTATCTTGAGAAACCACAAACAGCGAGCTGACAGTGCAATCTCTCGCCTAACTAACTATGTGATGTTTGAGGGCGAAGAAGGCAGCCAAGAAGCGCTCGATTATAACGGCGATTTAAATTCACTCTTGAGCTATGTAGAGAGCAAACTCCCGGAGTTAGAGAGGCTTACTAAGCTACGTAAAAAAGATATACAACAGATGGAAACTATCACTCTCAACCTTGGTGACGGGGAGCTGTATCGTTTCTGGAATGAAAGCAGCCGAAACGCCATTACAGAGGATATTGTTGCTAGTGACTCAAAGCGAATTGATATTCTAGAAATCATCATGAATGACATCATTCCTCAGGTGACCAGCATAACAATTGAAAGCGCAGTTAACATGGGGCGTATGCTCGTTGACTTCAAGCATCGGCTACTTGGTTTCGACCGTGAGATTAAAAAACTTGGTCGTAATATCTCTGAACAAGTAAAGCTCAATAACACGTTCTCTGTGGTTGGTTCTATTGACATTAATGTTGAGAGTTCACTTTCCAAACTACAAGGTTGGCAAGATATTATTAACTTCTCTGAGATTTACGAAGAGTGGGATAAAACGGGATCGGCTGAGCTACCAACCAAAGAGTTTTTCAACGCTTTAAGTACACTGACATACCATATTAGTGCCGAGAAAGTTAAAAAGCCTACTGAGCTGTTTGACATCAAATTTGAAGTCATCGAGAACAACCAGCGTAAAACGGCCAAAACAGATAAAGATATGCGTGATTTGGCCAGTAATGGTACGAACTTGCTCATTCAATCCATGTTGTATTTAGCACTTCTGACACAACAACGTGGAGCAAGTCGACTATCAATAACTTACCCAACCGATGAGATTGGTAAGCTGACGGCAGAAAACCAAGCCAAACTGCTCAAAATGATGGGGGCACATAACTTCAATGTTATCGCGGCTCAACCCGATGGCAATAATCGTACGGCCAACTTATTTAAGTATCTGTATCACTTAACGCCTTACAAGAACATTTTCAACAAACCTAAAGTAAGCAAACTTGCGTTAGCTAAAGCCGCTGAAACTAGCACAGGAGTAGAAGCATGAAGCCAGTATCACAAGTCTTAGAATCTCTACTTAGTGGTAGCTTTATCTGCCCAGCAACGGATCGTGAAGCTTACAAGACGCTTAAAGAGGATCGTACACGCCGAGAAATCAATCAAGCGTTGACTCTTATGGGGCGCGAGCTCCAATGTACGAGCAGAACCAGCGCCTATTATGTTACCTATAAAAGTATCGACGACCACAATCGTCGTCAGGTGACCGCGTTGATGAGTAATGTACACGGTATCATTCGACCTGTGGTTAAGTTCGTAGCGACAGTCAGTGAGGCTGCTCAAGTTGAAGCAGTGATGGTTGGTGGTGATGAGTTAAATGTGCCTATGCTGAGTGCGCAAATCCAATCGTCTCCTAGCTTGATGGAGAAACTCGATAGTATTTATCGACTTCCAAAAGTGAGTCGAAAAAAAGTGCGTGACAGTGCAGCGGATAAACTCAATGTAGTTGTCGAATTTCTGGTTAAAGAAGGGGTGGCTCATTTAGTAAACAAAGAGCGCCAACTCTATGTGATGACGGGAAAATTAGACTTTGTCTACGAGGTGCTCGATTTCATCGATACGCATGAAAAGATCGTTGAGACAGTTAACAAAGCAAACGAGAACCAAGGGGAGTTCGACTTTTGATGAGCCCTCAAAACAATGGGAAACATGGTGGTGTTAACCACATGCTTCGCTTAATCAGCCAAGCAAAGGACACACTAACGCATGTTTTTGAAAATGGCACGATACGTGAAACTCATGAAAACGCCAATGACCTACGTAAATTAAAAGAAGCCCGTGTTGTTATCGTGACAAGCCGCGGCTACCGCGTGCACCCTAAGATGGAAGCATTGATGAACTACTTCCTTGAAACGGAAGCGAGTTCATTTCTTGGGACTCAACATGCTGAGCGCATTCCAGAAATTCAGAGCTTAGCGCAAGAATACCTGGAAGCTAAATTAAATGGCAAAAGAGAACAAGAGGCGGATAGGTTTAATAGCCTTGAAGGTGTGGTTTATGAAATCACAATGGACTTGCAAGAGTCTTGTCGTCGATTAAGAAACCGTATCAGTTATGATTTTGGCTATGGCCATACGCTCGCTCAAAAACAAAAAGAGAACCAAGTTGCTATAGAGCAAGCTGAAAAGCTTGTTACTGGCATGAAAGCTTTCTCTTTTAAGTTGTTGAGTGAAATGGCTGGAGATAACTCAGAGCTCAACACCTTGTTTTGTGCTGAAATGCACAGTGCGATTCGTAGTTGCCAACAAGAGCTCGGATCTATCCTAATTCAACTCCGAGCTTTGATGCTGAAGTATCGTAACCGCGAGCGTGATAAGGACCTGATCAATGCCTTTGATCGGTTTATTGATCAAGAACCACACTGGACACCAAGTGACGATTTGATTTTGCCTGATGAGGTAGCAAAGCACGACGGCATTCCGATGTTTTGGCTTTCAGAACCTATTCAATTTGCGCATCACCCAAATCCTGATGATATGGACCAAGAGCCGGAATTGGCCGAGATTGTTGAAAAAATTACGGCACAGCCCGCCGAACAAGAAGAGCTTCCGGTTGTTGAAGAAGCTGAGCGCCGAGAATTGACTCTTGATGTTGAAATACAAGAGCTGATTGAAGCGGACATTGATTCTCATTGCGATACCTTTTTTGCTGAAGCCTTTATTGGTAAGGGAAAAACCAGCATTTCCGCTTTGGAGTATTACGAGCAAATCAATAGTGACTTACCGGAAGATCTTGATCAGCTCACTTGCGCTAAAGATGTGTGGCTATTTAGCGTGCTTAATTTCCATAGTTCAATGCTTCCCGAAGATAGCAAAGGCTTTACCGTTGAGCCTATAGGGTCTTATACCTATTTAGCAAAAGGTAGCAATATAGGTTACGGCAACCTTCACTTAGAAGATGTGTCTATAGCGAGGAAACTGTGAGTAGAATCATTGATGATATAACGGGTAGTGATTTAAATAGGTTAAAGCAATTGTTCTCTCCTGCGAAGGTTAATGAAGGTGCCAGTGTAGCGCTGAGTGGCGTGTTTGATACTTTTCATCGCGACTTTAGTGTTGGGAGCGCCAGAGGAGAAAATTTGCAGCTGACGCCTAGAGATATACGTCAAATCAGGAAGGTGATCAAAGAGCAATCAGGCTTTGATCTTCTAACTGACTCTATCCCGGATTCTCGAACGGATATGGCTCAGTTCTTTCCAAACGAGAAGCTAAGCTCAAGGCCTGTCAAAGACAAAGTCATTAAAGTTTATGGGATTTTGTCCACGAACATAAATGGCAAATCATATGACTTACAAGAGGGCATGAACATTGAGGTAGCTCTAAGTCATTTGACGAGCATTGAGCACAGCCAAGTTGTGATTGTTGAAAACTATGAAGCATTCTCTAAGTTTAGATTAGTACAAACCGACATAGGTTCTAATCCTCTTATTGTTTACCGAGGAGATAAGGACACGGGAGTAATATCAAAAGAAATTGCGTTGGCTTTTCCAGGCGTAGAGCTTATAGCTTGGTTTGATGCCGATCCTAAAGGTATCTCTTTAGCTTTATCATCGGGAGCGACTTATATGCTGCTACCTAATTTATCAACAGATACTCTCAAAGAACATGGCCGCTCAGAGCTATTTGCGGACCAATACCAAGACTGGGGTCGTGTCTCAAAACTTATCCCCCCTAAGTTAGAGTCCATAATGTCTGAACTGGAAAAAGGGATAACCCAAGAGTCAATCATGGCAAATCAAGTAGCCGTAAGGTTACATCAAATTTAGTCACGTAAATGTCGAGCTCCCCTGTAAGTGCGGAGATAGGTATGTTTACCTTGGGGTAATAAATCAAATGTTGTAAAGCTCATGCAGGGTGCCTACAAGGCAGTTAGGTACTACTAATCTAGCCACTGAATTATTTATAAAGATTAAACGAATTTTGTGGCTTTTTTAAAATGCTCGATCATTTGGATATTTCCTTATCTTAAGGCACGTAAAAAGCGCCTAAAATTGGAGCTTTATCAATTCAACTCATTCAATTTCATATATAATCTTCCTCAATAGTCTGCGGTTGAAAGCAGAGTCCTACATTATTCGAGTAATTAAGAACATGGCAAAAGCACCCGCTAACAAGAAACCCGCCTCAAAAGCTAAGCCTGCCTCAAAAGCTAAAAAAGCGACCAAAGGCTTTGAAGAGACCCTTTGGGATACCGCTAATCAGCTGCGTGGCAGTGTTGAGTCATCTGAATACAAACACGTGGTATTAAGCCTTGTGTTCTTAAAGTTCATCAGCGACAAGTTTGAAGCACGCCGTCAGAAGATGATAGACGACGGGCAAGAAGCTTTTGTTGAGATGAAAGAGTTCTACCAACAAGACAACATCTTCTTTTTACCAGAAGATGCGCGTTGGTCATTTGTTAAAGCACGCGCTAAGCAAGATGATATCGCTATCATCATTGATACCGCTTTATCGACTATCGAAAAAAACAACCCAAGCTTAAAAGACGCTTTGCCAGATAACTACTTCTCGCGCCAAGGTCTGGAAGTGAAAAAGCTGGCGTCACTTATCGACAGCATTGAAAACATTGATACGCTGGCGAACGAATGTGACATGAGCGAAGAAGACTTAGTCGGTCGTGTTTACGAATACTTTCTAGGTAAGTTTGCAGCAACCGAAGGCAAAGGTGGTGGCGAGTTCTATACGCCTAAGTCAGTGGTAACACTATTAGCTGAAATGCTAGAACCCTTCCAAGGTAAGATCTACGATCCAGCTTGTGGCTCCGGCGGTATGTTTGTTCAGTCTTTAAAGTTCATTAAAGAGCACGAAGGGCGCACCAAAGACATCGCTATCTATGGTCAAGAGCTTACCTCGACCACTTATAAACTGGCGAAGATGAACTTAGCCATTCGTGGTTTATCGGGCAACTTAGGTGAGCGTGCAGCTGATACCTTTTTTGCTGACCAGCATAAAGACTTAAAAGCCGATTACATCATGGCAAACCCACCGTTTAACCTTAAAGGTTGGCGTAATGAAGCCGAGCTAACCGATGATGCGCGCTTTGCTGGCTACCGTACACCGCCAACTGGCAACGCCAACTACGGTTGGATTTTGCATATGCTCTCTAAGCTAAGTGAAACAGGCACGGCTGGTTTTGTATTGGCGAATGGCTCTATGAGTTCAAATACGTCAGGTGAGGGTGAGATCCGCCAGCAGCTAATCGAGAACGATCGCGTTGAGTGTATGATTGCTTTGCCGGGACAACTGTTCTTCACGACGCAAATCCCTGTGTGCATTTGGTTTATCACCAAAGACAAAACCGAGAACAACACCAAAGGCTACCGTAACCGCCAAAAAGAGACTTTGTTTATTGATGCTCGTGAAATGGGCACCATGATTAGTCGTACCAATAAAGAACTCACTAAAGACGACATCGCACTGATTGCTGATACTTACCACGCATGGCGCAGTGATGAAGCGGAGCTTAAAGCGCGTATTGAACGTGGCGATGGCAAAGTAGAGAAGTATGAAGACAAAGCAGGCTTTAGCAAATCAGCCACTGTTGCCGATATTAAGGCTAATGATTTTGTACTGACTCCGGGGCGCTATGTTGGCGCAGCCGAAGTGGAAGATGACGGCATTCCGTTTGAAATCAAGATGAGTGAGCTTTCACAAACCCTATACAACCAAATGAACCAATCTCAAGAGTTGGACAAAGCGATTCGCCGTAATTTGGAGGCGTTGGGTTATGGGGAGTAAGTGGGAGCAAGCTCTACTAGGTGAACTGATCGCAGCAGGAGATGCTGTTCTACAAACTGGCCCTTTCGGAACGGCTTTAAAGGCGGAAGAGTACACTGAAACTGGGGTGCCTTTAATTTCTGTAAGAGAAATTCGCGAAGGGTTCATTCAATTGGAAGATATAACACCTCGTGTAGATTCAGCTGTTACAGCAAGGCTACCTAAGTTTGTGCTTCAAGAGGGGGATATCGTTTTCGCTCGTAAAGGAGGGGTAGAGCGAAATGCGCTAATTACTGAAAGAGAAAAAGGTTGGTTTGTAGGATCTGATGGCATCTATCTTCGCTTGTCAAAAAAATATGACGCAAAATACTTTAGCTATGTAATGAGAAGCCCTCAAGTAAAAGCGTGGCTACTAAAAAACTGTGAAGGTACAACTATGCCTTCGCTGAACCAAAAAATATTGGCCAGAGTCCCTATTTTCTTACCTTCAAAGATTCAACAAGAAAAAATAGCGGATCTTTTATTTCAATATGATGAAAAAATTACTATCAATAATCAAATCAACCAAACCCTAGAGAAAATGGCACAAACGCTGTTTAAGTCTTGGTTTGTCGACTTCGACCCTGTAAAAGCCAAAATGAATGGTGAACAGCCAAAAGGGATGGATACTGCTACTGCCTCGCTTTTTCCAGAAAAGCTAGTTGAGTCGGAGTTAGGTTTGATTCCTGAAGGATGGAGCGTCGAAAGCGCGAAGAGTCAACTAGATGTTCTTCGCGGGTTCAGCTACAAAGGTAAAGGTTTAGTTGCTTCTTTGGATGAAGGTGTGCCCATGCACAACCTTAACTCTGTTCTGGAAGGCGGCGGGTATAAATATAAAGGACTTAAGTTTTACTCTGACGAGTTTAAAGACAAGTTCTTAGTCCAAGAAGGTGACGTACTCGTGGCTAATACAGAGCAGGGTCACAACCATCTTCTAATTGGTTATGGAGCCATGATTCCAAAGCATTTAGCATTTGGTTTTTGCAGCCACCATACATACAGAGTTAGACCTAAAAGTGATTCAAATGTTACACCGGAATTCATTGAACGTCTTTTTGGTAAAGGGCGCTTTGTAAAGCAGGTTCAAGGTTTCACTAACGGAACCACAGTAAACATGCTTCCTATTGCGGGTATGGAAATGCCAGAGTTTGTTGTACCTCCCCGAACTTTAGCAAAAAAATATAGCGAATTAGTTAAGCCAATGAAGGCGATGATTGAAGAAAATCATAAGTCTAATATTGAACTAGCAAAGTTACGCGACACGCTACTTCCTAAATTGCTTTCCGGCGAAATCGACTTAGAAAGCGTGCAAGTAGAACAAGTTAAAGAACTGGCAGAGTAACCTTTCGTCATTCCAGAAAGTGAGGGACGAACTTATCAGGAATCTCGTTTTTGACGGTGGTGAAAAGCGAGATCTCAGATACCTCGGCCCTCGGTTCTGAGATGACGAAGGTGGGAATTAGATGAATCCGAAATAGAACAAAGCAAAGCGTAGGTGGAACCATAATATAATGAACGCAACTAATACTCGTGAAATCGACATTTCTGAATTGACGACACTGTGTGAAACAAGCACTTTGCAAAAAGGCATCTTGCTTTCACGCAGTGGTGCAGTACGCAAGCTTAACCTTGTTGGCAACACCGCGACCGCACAGGTCAAAGGCAGCCTCAATTATCAAGTGAGCCTCGATTTCACTGGCGATCTGGTTGGCACTTGTACTTGCCCTGCGGCGCAATATCAAATGTTGTGCAAGCACGGCGTGGCGGTTGCCCTTTGCCTACAAGACCAAGAACAAGCTTTAAACCAAAGTAGTGAACGAGATACCATAAAAAATCACCTGCAAAGCCTTGGTGAAGAGGCCATGGTAGAGATGCTACTCGAATACCTAGAAGAAGATGAGTACACATGGAATGCACTGCTGACAAAAATTGAAATACGCGAAAAGCCAGCCGTATATGGCGAGCTGAAAAAGTTGGTTACCCAAGCCTTACCGCGAGAACAGCTCTGGGATTGGCGAGAAAGCCATGATTATTTCAACTCAGCAGAAATTCAATTGAACATGATCATTGAATCAATGCAAAGCCTTAACGCCGATCATCAATGGAAATTAATCAACTACCTTGTTGAACGGTTGAATAAGGTGCTAGAGCAAATTGATGACTCCAATGGCGATCGTTATGGCATTGAAAGCATGATTAACGAACACATGCCAAAGACGCTGGCAAAGCTTAATTGGAGTGAGCAAGAGAAAGCGCAGTGGATGTTTGAGCGTTTGACCCATTACGAATTTGACGTATTTCCTTCGATTGAAGAGAGTTTTGGAGCGATTTGGCAATCTAACACCCACTTTCTAACCTTATGCCGCCAAGCGATAGATCAAGCATCGCAAGATGAGAGTAGCTGGAACTTACGCTCATGGGCAGTTCCGTTAATGAAACACAGCTCCGATTGGCGTGAAGTGGCGGAAATTAAACAAAAAATAGCACGAACGTGTCGAGATTATCTTGAAGTTGTTGATATGTTCATTGATGAGCAAGAGCCGTTAGAAGCTGAGTTTTGGTTAGCTAAGGCGAAAAAAATGGCGAGTGATTATGAACTTCGTGCGTGCGAACAAGCTCAATTCCGTCTTTATGTTGAACTAGGTGAAATCCATTCTGCATGGGTATTAGCTAACCGTTTGTTAGAACAATCACCAAGCTTTCAATATTATCAACAGTTAGCGAAGTTTAAAGCCAATTACCAAATTGATGATGTTGAATTTTTCTCCCGCACTGAACTGCTACTTGCCAATGCCTATCAACAACCAGACCGCTATAATCAAGCTTCTGATCGTACGGATGCCTTGGTTCTGTTCTATATCGATAACCAGCAATTAGACAAAGCGTGCGAATGGGTTGCCGAACATAAAATATCAATACAAGGACTTATTTCGCTTGCCGATCAAATTGTGGATGATAAACCTGAAAATACGCTGGATTATTATCTGCGAGCAGTCTCATCTTATATCGAACAGACCAATAATACGGCTTACGATCAAGCTTTAGAGTTACTTCGACGTTTAGAGAATATGCTGAAATCGCATCCTACTCAATTGGCGACATTTTATAGTCAGGTGGCGCAACTCGCTACCACGTACAAGCGTAAGCGTAATATGTTCGCTTTAATTCAGAAATATTATTCAAAATATATCTGATTCTGCGGAGGTGACAAGATCTGCGGTGTTGAGAAAATGGAACAAAGCCCGAAACCGAGTTACTACAAAACAAATTTAAATAACTCAATTTAGAAAACAACAAACAACGTCAAACAGCAGTAGGAAAAGGCGATGAGCTTAAAATTCACAGAAGCCAAATTAGAACAGGCCATTATTGAGCTATTGGGTGAGCAAGGCTACCCACACGTAGTGGGTGAACAAATAGCGCGTGAAGACAAAGAACAAGTACTCATTGTCGATGACTTACGACGCTACCTTGCCAAGGAGTACCGAGGCGATGGTATAACCGAGAGCGAAATCGACACCATTGTTCGTATGATCTCAACGTTGCCTGCCAGTGATTTGTACCATAGCAATAAAACCTTCGGCCAATGGCTAACGAATGGCTTCTTGTTTCAGCGTGAAGATCGCTCAAAGAAAGACCTCTATATTGAGTTAATCGATACAAGACATTTGGCACAAGCCTTACGCTTGATGTTTGTCCCGCTGCTAGAGAATAAATCTAAAGCAGACAACTCTGATAGAAAAGTTGCTGAAGGTAAGGTTACGTACCTAGAAACAAATCGGTTAGAAGCGACTGACACCAATATCTATAAAATCGTTAGCCAGCTAGAGATTGAGGGGGTCGATGAACAAATTCGAATCCCTGATGGCATCCTTTATGTGAACGGCTTACCGCTGGTGGTGTTTGAATTTAAAAGTGCCGTGCGAGAGAAAGACGCGACCATTTTTGATGCATGGAAGCAAATCTGTGTGCGTTATCGCCGTGATATTCCCAAGCTGTTCGTCTACAACGCGATGTGCATCATCAGTGATGGTGTGAACAACAAAATGGGTAACCTGTTTGCGCCGTATGAGTTCTTCTACGCATGGCGCAAAGTAACGGGTAATGAGTCTACCGAAAAAGAGGGTATTAACTCCCTCTACACCATGATTGCTGGGTTATTTAACCAAACCAGATTACTTGATGTGGTGAAGAACTTTGTCTTCTTCCCTGATACTTCAAAGAAAGAGATAAAAATCTGTTGCCGTTACCCGCAGTACTACGCAGCGCGTAAGCTTTACTACAACATCGACAAAGAACGTAAGCCATACGGAAGTGGTAAAGGCGGCACTTACTTTGGTGCAACAGGGTGTGGTAAGAGCTTCACCATGCAATTTCTATCGCGCCTATTGATGAAAAGCATCGATTTTGAAAGCCCGACCATTGTACTTATTACCGACCGTAACGATCTCGATGATCAGCTTTCTAAACAGTTCTGTAATGCCTCTGATTACATTGGTGATGAGATGGTTGTGCCAGTTAAAAGCCGTCAAGATTTAAGAGACAAGCTGCAAGGCATCAAGAGTGGTGGTGTGTTCCTGACTACCATCCACAAGTTCACCGAAGACATCGAATTGCTTTCAGAGCGTACAAACATCATCTGTATTTCCGATGAAGCTCACCGTTCACAGGTCAACCTCGATAAGAAAGTGGTGATCAAATATCAAGATGGTATAGCCGTCGATGTGAAAGAGACATACGGCTTTGCTAAGTATCTGCACGACTCTCTACCAAGCGCGACTTACGTTGGCTTCACCGGAACGCCGATCGATGCCACCCTTGATGTATTCGGTGATGCAGTAGACAGCTACACCATGACAGAATCTGTTAATGATGAAATTACGGTTCGTATTGTTTATGAAGGCCGAGCAGCCAAAGTCATTCTTGATAACAGCAAGCTTGAAGAGGTAGAGAAATACTACCAAGCGTGTGCAGAAGCTGGCACTAATGAACATCAGATAGAAGAGAGCAAGAAAGCTTCTGCCAATATGAACGCGATCCTTGGCGACCCTGACCGTATTGAAGCTTTGGCGAAAGACTTTGTTGAACATTATGAAGGGCGAGTTAAAGAAGGTTCCACGATAAAGGGCAAGGCGATGTTTGTCTGTGCGAGTCGTGAAATCGCGTTTGATTTTTATAAGCAAGTCAAAATCTTAAGGCCAGAATGGTTCGAGGAAAAGCTATCAATTGATGGTGTCGAGCTGACTGATAAAGAGAAAGAAGAGTTAAAGCCACTTGCGATGGTGCAAATGGTGATGACGCGCGGCAAAGACGATGATCCAGATCAGTACAGCCTACTAGGGACAAAGGAATATCGAAAATCACTCGACCAGCAGTTTAAGAGTCCTAAGTCGAATTTCAAAATAGCCATTGTAGTCGACATGTGGTTAACAGGTTTTGACGTTCCTGAATTGGATACTATCTACATCGATAAGCCGTTGCAGAAACACAACCTGATTCAAACCATCTCACGTGTTAACCGTAAGTTTGAAGGCAAGGCGAAAGGGCTGGTTGTCGATTACATTGGTATCAAGTCGCGAATGAATCAAGCCTTAGCAATGTATTCAAAGGCTGATGAGACTAACTTTGAAGATATTCGTTTTTCTGTCATTGAGGTGAAGAACCACCTCGATCTATTAAGACAGATGTTCCACAAGCTCGATACGTCAGGTTATTACACAGGAGAGCCGTGTAAGCAGCTGGAGTGCCTTAATCAGTCGGCAGAATACATCCTTCAAACCAAGAAAGGCGAAACCCGATTCATGGCTTTAGTGGGCCGTATGAAGGCGGCTTATGATGTTTGCTGTGGTAGTGAATTGTTATCTCAGCAAGAGCGTGACCAAATTCACTTCTATATCGCAGTGCGCTCTATCATCTTTAAGCTAACCAAAGGTGATGCACCAGACACGGCACAAATGAATAGACGTGTTCGTGAGTTAGTGGCAGAAGCACTTCGTGCCGATGGAGTAGAAGAGATCTTTACGATTGGTGATGAGCACGCCGAAGCTATCGATATTTTTGACGAAGATTACCTAGCTCGTATCAACAAGATTAAGCTGCCAAACACCAAGATTCAGTTGCTTCAAAAGCTACTAGAGAAGGCGATAAGTGATTTTAAAAAGGTCAACCAGCTGCAAGGCATGAACTTCTCTAAGCGCTTCCAATCGCTGGTGGAGCAGTATAACGAACGCCGTGAAAATGATGTGTTGAATGGCGAGGAGTTCGATACCTTCTCTCAAGAAATGACGGACATTATCTTTGATATCGTGAAAGAAATGGGCTCGTTTGAAGACCTAGGCATCGACCTAGAAGAGAAAGCGTTCCTCGATATCTTGAACCACATGCGCAAGAAGTACGATTTCACTTACGACGATGACAAGATGCTCGAACTGGCGAAGGAGATGAAAACCACAGTAGACAATGTCGCTCAATACCCAGACTGGGCAGGCCGCGATGACATCAAAGCCAAGTTGAAAGTGGATTTAATCTTACTGCTACACAAATACGGCTTCCCACCAGTTGCCAATGATGATGTTTACAAAGGCGTGCTAGAGCAGGCTGAGAATTATAAGAAGAATAGTTAGGGGCAAGTGAATATGGTTAAAAAAATAGAAGTAGTAGCGGCCATTATTCAACATGAAGATAAAACTTTGTGTGTTCAGCGCGGTCCTTCAAAGTTAGCTTATATCCATGAGAAGTTTGAATTTCCCGGCGGGAAAGTGGAAGTAGGTGAGCAGAGAGAAGAAGCCATTAAAAGAGAGTTGAATGAAGAGCTGCATCTGAATATCGAACATGTAGATTATTTCATGACGGTTGAGCATGCTTACCCTGACTTTCATATCACGATGCACGCTTACTTATGTCCTGTCGAAAACCGAAAGATAGTACTTACTGAGCATATTGAAGCATTGTGGTTAAATCTCGATGAGCTAACTTCTTTAGATTGGGCCGAAGCTGATGTCCCCATTGTTAGAAAGTTGCAAGCAAACTGAAGAGGACCGTGAATGACTTATTGCTATGCAAATAGGATTGATGTCTTTCTTCAAGAACAAGAAGAAAACTGGTTGGCCAACATGTGTTCTGAGTTTTGTATCAACTTCCCTGGCTTAGAGCTCGGTGAACTTCAGAAACGAGCTTGGGTTGATTGTTTTCATCATCTTCAGAAAGAACTCTCCAAGCGTGCCCAATCTGATGGCTATATTATTTTTGAGTACGCTCTACCAATGGAAGGAGGGCGTAGACCCGATGTTCTGCTTCTCGTCGAAAATAAGCTATTCATTTTAGAATTCAAAATGAAGGATCGCTATCAGCGAGCCGATTATGACCAGTTGTGTGGCTATTATCGAGATCTCTGCAATTACCATCATGAAAGCGCTGCGCTAGAGGTGATTGCCGGTTTGGTTTTGACTCAATCCACCGGTAAATTAACGGATATCGAAAGTAATATCTCAATCCTATCTAGCGATAAACTCAAAGCCTTTCTTGATAAGTACTTAACGGGCGCTCCAACTAACACTGATTTAAAACAGTGGCTTGAATCGCCTTATGCGCCATTACCAAATTTAGTGGATGCGGCAGTAGAGATATTTCAAAACAACCCAATAGAAGAACTAAAGAGCGCTAAAAGCGCAGGGATTTATGAAGCGCTTGATGAGTTGGATAAAGTAACTGCTTGGGTTGAGAGTGAAGGAAATAGAAATCGGGCGAGTGTATTGACCCTGGTTACTGGTGTTCCTGGAGCAGGGAAGACGTTGCTGGGTTTGGAGTTTGTACATCGGAACAAAAGAGGCCAGTTTTTATCTGGGAATGGCCCGCTGGTAGATGTCTTGCAATATGCTCTTGATGACAAAACGTTTGTTCGCGCGTTGAAAGACTTTAAACGCGAATATATGAAGCCACGTACAACCCCTCATACTAATTTGGTTGTTTTTGATGAAGCCCAGAGGATGTGGGACGAAAATAAAAACAAGAATTACCAAATGTCGGAGCCTTCTTGCATCATCAGGATCGCAGATAAAGATAAAACGCCTTGTCACTATGTCGCTCTAGTTGGAGAGGGACAAGAGATTTATGTGGGTGAAGAAGTGGGTATTTCTCTTTGGTGCGATGCTTTGAAAAGTAGTAAAGAGCCTTGGATTGTTTTTTGCCCACCAGCGTTAGAGCATCATTTTCAATTCATGAGCAGTAATCGTGTTCGAGTAAACCCATTGCTAAATTTAGACCAGTCTTTACGAGCTCATAGCGCAAGTTTATATCCTAAGTGGGTGGAAGGTGTTTTGAATGATAAGCCGGATGTTGCGCTGGCTAAGCAGACGATTAAAGACGGTTTTAATATCTATCTAACCAGAGATTTGGAAAAAGCCAAAAGATACTGTCTCAATAGATATCAAAACACCAACAAGAAGTATGGCTTGTTAAGTTCGTCAGACAACATCAAGTATAACAAACAACCATTGGGCCCATGGTTCCATGATGACGTTAGTTCTTCGACATCGTGTTGTAGTTTCCAGCGCACAATTAGTGAGTTTGATTGCCAGGGGTTAGAGCTTGATATGCCAGTGCTAATCTGGGCGAAAGACTTTCTCTACAATGGCAGTGGCTGGGTTCTTCATAAAGGCAATAGAAATGTTCAAAACCCTTTTCAAATTAAGCTTAATAGTTACCGGGTACTGATGACAAGAGGTAGAGATGGCGTAGTGTTTTATTTCCCTCAAGAGGCACTGTTCGACCAAACTTACGAATATTTCTTAAGTGCAGGTGCACAATGCCTATAAAGGCAGCAATCATTCAATCAAAACTATAGTTGTGTTTATCAAAATCCTGTTAGAACAGGACAAAGCAAGAATAATAGTAAGGAAAGAGGCTAGGTATGGACGTTTCAAAGCGGTCAGTTGAGGATGCCGTAACTCAGTTGAAGCAAGATGGTTATTACGAAAAGGACTTTCATCACTTTGTTGAAATTGACGGCAATTTGTATCCAGCAAAAAGACTCTACAGTGTGATTTTTGATGTCCACCACAGTCAGTGTCATACGTCTGAAGCTGAGAGGTTTTTTGAAAAGCAAGGGTATAAATTAGTCAACAAAGACCCACTACAAACTATCCCTAATATTTGGAAAGTTTCCCATGGTTTCAACGAAATATCTGAAAGCGTATCCCAATGGCTAGACGAAAATAACTATCTAGCTGTACATAGCGAAACAGCAAAAAGTCAGGGCAGTCGTTTTATCAAGGAAGTCAAAGTTAGTGATATCGTAAGCCTTTCTCGCAGCGGTTATTTAAAGGCCTTGGTACGAGTCACTGGAGAGGCTATGTTCGATGATGAATCTCCTTTAGATCATGGTTGGAGGTTTCGAAAGTATGAGTTAGTCCGTTCTTTGTCAGAGTTACAAAAGTACGCAGGCCCAAGTAAAGGTTGGGCCCCAAGCTATAACAGTACTCTTGCAAAGGTATACCAGCAAAAACAAGACCTAAAGCTATTTGAAGAGAGCATTCTGCAACCATACTACTCGATGAGTTTAGATGAACTGAGAGTTAAGCATGATAGTGAGAAGGAAAGCCAAATGAACCATGAATATAGTAGTCACAGTATCATCTCTCCGCTTAACCAAATTTTGTATGGGCCGCCAGGCACTGGTAAAACCTATCATACTATTGAAGCCGCAGTTCAAGCCGCTGATCCTGACTTTTACGCCAGCATAAACATTGATCCTGAAACCGGTGTATCAGAAGAGCAAAGAGGCTCACTAACGAAAAAATACAAAGCACTGACTGCCGCTGGTCGAATTCGTTTTGTCACATTTCATCAAAGCTATGGGTATGAAGAGTTTGTGGAAGGACTCAGTGCTAAAACAGAAGGCGGTCAAATTTCTTACTATGAAAAAGAGGGTGTATTTAAGGCGCTCTGTGAAAAAGCTAAGGACTACCAAGAAACCAAAACCACGGATGAGAAAGATGATTTTGATACATTGTGGGGGCGTTTTTTAAATAGTTTATCTGAACTGGAAGAGGGCGTTCGAGTCGACACAGTTCGTACGTTTTTCATAGTGACTGATGTCGATAACAACACAATTCGCTTCGAAAAAGACAAAGGCGAATCAACTCATTCTTTGAGTGTAAAAACCTTAAAAGACATCTTTCATGGTGCTCGAGTGATTAATGGAGGATTGAACCCTTACTATTCTGCTTTGATCAAGCATTTAGAAAAGCTTGCGCATAGTAAGCGCGAAGTCAAAACAGAACGCCAAAACTATGTATTAGTTATCGATGAGATCAATCGAGGTAATATCTCAAAAATTTTTGGTGAACTGATTACCTTGATTGAACCTTCTAAGCGCAAAGGTGCGCAGGAGCCGCTAGAAGTCACCCTACCTTATTCTGGTGATACTTTCTCAGTACCAGATAACTTATATATCATTGGCACTATGAACACGGCAGACCGTTCATTGGCAATGATGGACACTGCATTACGTCGTCGTTTTGATTTTAAAGAGATGATGCCAAACCCCAAGCTTTTTGCTGATAAAGAAGTTAAGGGCATCAATTTATCTAAATTGCTAGAAACACTAAATAAGCGAATTGAAGTTCTCTATGATCGTGAGCATACGCTCGGTCATGCTTTCTTGTTCCCTGTTTTCAATGAGGTTGATGAAGGCAAGGCGTTTATCGAGCTACAGTCAGCATTTAAGAACAAGATAATCCCACTATTGGAAGAGTATTTTTATGAAGATTGGAGCAAGATTCGTTTAGTCCTTGGTGACAGTTTGAAGCAAGATGAGAGACTACAATTTTTAAAAAGAACTGAAGACTCCTACAGTGAGTTATTTGGCCCTGAACATGGATTGGAGCTGTATGAGGATTGTAAAGTGACATACTCATTCAAGCCTTTTGGGGTAGGGACTGTTTGGCAAAACCCGGCAGCGTTCAAAGCTATCTACGCAAAAGATAGTGAGTAAGGCTAGTGAAAGCCAAACAAGAAATTACTCTCTTTGAGTATGACTGTTTAGTGAGTGAAGATGTGCTGAAAGATCAGACTGCATCTTCACACGTTCAAGCTATCTCTATATCAGCTTATCAATATCTCAAGCAGCTTTGCTTAAGTAATGAGAATGAAAGAAATCTTCTTCAATTACGTCGTCGAAATGGTATGGAAGTTCTGCAAGTTCAAAACTATGCAGGAGTTATGTTTACGCCAGATAAAACGCAAATTGAAATCTTGCCTAAAATCGGAAAAGGCTTCACAGATGAAGGTAGTGACAACAACTATGATGACGCTTATGTGAAAGCTCGGCACACACTACTAGTAATGTTACGTGCGTTGAAAGGTTTCTCACATATTCAAACCTCGAATGCTAATATTACTCGCCAAAGAATGCCGTTGTTAGAGGTATTTATAGGCCAGTTCTTACAGTCGGTGAACACGCTCGTAAAACGTGGCTTAAGAAGCGACTATGTACGTAGGGAAGACAATTTAGGTTTCTTAAAGGGGAAGCTGAATGTAGGAAAACAAGTTAGGCATAACTCCATTAGTAAGCATAAATTTTACTGTGAGTACGATGAGTTCTTACTCGATCGTCCCGTAAACCGGTTAATGCATAGTGCTCTAAAACGAGTGAAAGGCTATACGCGGAGTGCAGAAAATCAGAAGTTGTTACAAGAGCTAGACTTTGTATTTAATGAAATACCAGAGAGTAAGGACTACAGCGTTGATTTTTCAAAAGTCAGGCTTGATAGAGGGATGAGTTACTACCAAATACCTTTAGACTGGTGTCGACTAATCTTAGAAGGCTTTTCTCCACAAACGATGAAAGGTGGTGCTAACGCAGCTTCTCTTTTATTCCCTATGGAGAAGGTATTTGAAGACTACGTTGCTAAAGTTTTAAAAGAACAACTAGCGGTCAGTCATCCTAAGCTCAGTGTTAGTACACAAGTTACTGGTGAGTACCTTGCCCGTTATGACGGTAGAAACAAATTCAGTTTACGCCCAGATTTGATTATTAAGGAAGGGAGCTCCAATCAAGTCGTGCTCGATACGAAGTGGAAGCTTCTCAATACCAAGTTAAGTAATTCAAATATCTCCCAATCGGATATTTACCAACTGTTTGCTTATGCAAAAAAATACCTTGCGGATGATGAAAGTGGTCAGGATGTGGTGCTGATTTACCCTAGCCAAGACAACTTTGATGAAGCACTGCATTTCCCCTTTGAGTTGGGAGGTGGGCATCAGCTTTGGGTCGTACCATTCGATATATCAGAGAAGGAATATACGGGTATCAGATGGCCATCAGGTTTCAACTTGCCCTCTAGTATTGAAGCTCTTCAACAGCAATCAAACTAATGCGAGTGCAGGAAAGACTCTAAGAATTGATTGTAATGAACTAGATCAATATGCATGTGATGGATCTATCTATTATTGCGCCATGAATTTTGCTCTAAGGCCTGGTGGGTATTTAGAAAAAACTACGAGTTAGATTATCAAAATACCTTAAAAGAGATCACGAGCCACAGGCATAAAAAATATATGGAGTTTTGAAAACTTTCAGCAATAGATGAAGTATTCGCTGCTTCGTTAACACAAAGCACTCAGCGCATGGTTGAGTTGTAGGTTCATAGAATTTCAACAATCAAGTTTGTTGACGTATTAATTTTGGAAGTGATTTAAATGAAAGATAGCCTTAACCTCTCTAGTTTATGGCCCGACTTGAACAGTCTAAACGTAATTCCACCACAAACAGCAGATCAGTTGAGTGCCTTGTTTGTGGTGATTTTGTGGTTTGTAGCGGCATTTTTCTTACTGTGGTCTATATCTGCTTTCATTCGAGCTACTCGTCGTGTGAAGTGGTTAAATCACTTGCTTAATGATGCTGAGAAGGCAAACCCTGCTGATAGTAGACATGACTTAATTGCCAAAGCAGAACTAAAGAAAAATTCAGTAGGGCATTTGTGGCTAGAATTTGATGAAACGCTGTTGGAAGTCAGAGGATCTGACGAGGTGTTACGGTTACATAATACATTTGATGCTGACTATTTCTTCAATAGTTCCACTCTGGCTGGTGGTAGTACTGAGAATAGAATGATAGCTGCAGTACCTGGTTTCTTAACGGCCTTAGGGGTAATTGGTACCTTTGTGGGTTTGCAACTCGGTCTTTCTGACTTAAACATTGCAGGTAATGTTGATGTAAATGAAATGAAAGATGGGGTGGCGGGAGTTATCAATGGAGCAAAAATTGCTTTTATGACATCAGTCTGGGGTGTCCTATTGAGCGTAGCTTTCAATTTCATTGAAAAAATACTTGAACAGATTATTAGGAAAAAGATTAAGGTTCTGCAAAATAGAATTGACAGATTATTCCCTCGATTGAGCGCTGAAAACCAATTGCAATCTATTGCGAATAATAGCCAGCAGTCACGTGAAAGTCTACAAGGGCTAGCTGAGAAAATTGGCGAGAAAATGCAAGAGTCTTTAGTACAGGCAACTCAGGGCATTCAACAAGGCCTGGAGAGCAGCTTAGAAAAAATTATGGCTCCTGCTATTAATAAGCTCGTTGACGAAACTTCTGACGGTAATCAGAAAGCACTAGAGAGTGTTCTTCAATCATTCATGGATGGTTTCGGGCAGCAGGGTGAACAGCAGCGTGTTGCTATGGATAGTGCCTCTAAGGGAGTGAATGAAACTTTAGAATCTATGAGCACATCTTTGGCAGCATTTGTTAATAAGCTTGAAGCTCAGCAGAGCGCATCAACGGAGAGAGAGAAAGAGCTGATTTCTTCGATTTCTGTACAGGTATCTGAGTTAGTAACACAAGGCAATGAGCAAAAGAGAATGATGACCGAGTTTGTGGAGAAACAGGTCTCAGAAATGGGTGAGCAACTTAGCCAGAGAGAGAGTGCAGCTTCGGAAAGAGAACAAAAGCTGGCTTCTTCTATGGAAACGACAATTAAAGAACTTGTCGATAATGTGTCGGGGCAAAGCCGAGTTTTAACAGAATTTGTTAATAACCAAGTAGGTGAACTTACACAAACGTTCTCTAAGCGTGATGAGCAGTCAAGCCTGATGGAAAAAGAGCGCAATGACATGTTTGTTTCTCAAACAAATGCAATGAAATCGGGAACTGATGAGCTACTAGCACAAGTTAAATCAAGTGTTGATATGCAGCAATCTGCGTCTCATCAGGTTTTAGAACAAGGTAAGCATCTTCAAAATAGTATTGAAACTTCTGTATCTGCATCTGCGAGAGCGACAGAGAGTATGCAGCTATCAGCGGTAGAGTTGAGAAATGCAGCTGACAGTATGAGCGTCTTTGGCTCGAATATTAAAGATGCGGGTAATAAGCTTTCAGGAGCAGTAACTGAAGCTGTAAGCAGTACTAAAGATTTGGCTGAATTGAATCAGTTAAGCGTAGAGAAAATCCACTCCTTGAGAGAGCAACTTGTTGAGGATACGAGTAAATTTGGTGAACTTGCTGATAAGATTAATGGCATGTTAGATAGCGCAGAATCGTCGTTCAATCAATTACGTTCTACTCAAAATGAGTTTTTGACAGAGCAAAAGAGTAACCTGACCGAACTAACTTCAGAAATGAAAAATAACGTGAAGGAACTGAGCGAGCAAATGTCGACCCTACTGGAAGAGTATGCTGATGAGGCAAATAGCCAAACCAATGAACACCTAAAAATTTGGTCAACGACTAGTACTCAATACGCAACGCAGATGGTTAATGCCGTCAATGCAATTTCAAGTGTCGTAGATGAAATCCAAGACAAAGTGAGTCACTAATGCGTAGAGGTTCGCGATACCAATCAAACGGTTCAGTTGACGAAGAAAACCCGTATTGGGTTTCCTTTTCTGACCTTATGTCAGCGCTTCTTGTTATCTTCATACTGGCCGCTGTAGCGTTAATTATTGAACTTACTCAAAAGACAAATGATGTTGAAGCAGGAATAGAAGAGCTAAAAAAAGCTGAACAGGCGAGAAAAGATATAATCTATGACGTTAGAGATGAATTAGCTAAACGAAATGTTATCGTTGAGATCGCCGATAATGACACTGTAATACGTATACCTGAGAGCACTCTAACGTTTGCTTCAGGTAAGGATTCCATCCCAAAGAGCCCTGAAGTCCAACAGGCGGTAAAAGATATTGGTGCTGTGCTTCATATGGCTGTTCGAAAGAACGAAAGATTCAAGTACCTAGATACAGTGTTTGTAGAAGGACACACTGATAGTGATGGGATCCATTATCGAGGGAAGGGGAACTGGGGTTTATCTGTAGATAGAGCTATATCAGTCTGGAATGTTTGGCAAGCTGAAGTAGAACTTACACCTAAATTGGGTGAATTAGAAAATGCATTTGGACAGCGCCTTTTTTCTGTAAGCGGTTATGCAGAAACGCGCAGAGCGAATCTACAAGAAGCTAACCAACAAGATAAAAGCCAGAACCGAAGAATCGATATTCGCTTTACGGTCAAGAAACCATCTATTGCTGACTTAGAAAGGATTGTTAATTAGTGCGCCTTCGTATTAAAAAGCTACCGGTAACTTTACGTCATGATCCTTTGGGTAAGTCAATAGAGGAGCTGTCTCAGCTCACCCAGAAACTTGGAGTACTGTCCAAGAACGCTGGTATTGAAAATACTAAATTTAAGTCAGCATACGGTGATGTCTACAAAGCACTGATAGCTAACAAGGCTGTAGAAGATGTAGTAGATACTTCTGTTCATGTGCGAGCGTTGGCAATCTCTTTGCAAACTGACATAAAAAATAAAGTCAGCTTTACTCGTCGTCTTCTCAATAAGATCACAGAAATCGTGGGGAAGCCTAGTGCACTTGTTATTGAATCATTTTATCAGCATTTCCTATCAGAGTATGACCAGCTAACGGATTGTGATGCGACCGCTGAATGGTTATTAGAAGCGAAGCAAAAGAGAGGCTACGAGGGAGAGTTTGATGAGAAACTCCTGTCAAGCAATGGACCTCAGTGGCTCGCTAAGCAAGCAATCGAAAGAAATATTGATTTTGACCATTGGATTAATGAGCTTGATTTACAACATTACGCTAATGGTCGCTATTTGACGACAGCTAAAGGGATCTATTACGTAGAACAGCTTGAAACGATTCCGATCGGTATCGATCATCCATTGTTATCTGAGGTTCAGAAAAAGGCAGTTTTTGAAGCTCAATATGATTCAGAGGACTTGTTAGGACACAAGATTCTGCGAATTTTAATTGGTCGTTCTATTGGTTCTCATATGAGTGAATCATGGATGAATGTAGTGCTTGCTGTGGCAGGAGATCCTCGAGTGCCAAGCTCCAATCCACGGTACATAAAGTGGTGGAGAAATATTGATGCTCAGTTGACTCAAGCGGTTCGGGGATGGTTGTCTAAATTAGACCTTAAGTTGTTCTTAGAGGCTTTGGAGGATTATTCGTATTCCTCATCCAACTATGAACTACAAAGAATGTACCCATCTAGGAAGCATTTTTTAGAAGGAATGTTTGATGCAGGTGTTATTACTAATACACGACTGTATCTGAGTCGAGATGCCGCTCAATATTTGAAACGAAATTATGACGCTAAACACTTGCCAAACTTTTCGACAGTGAAAGATGGGGATAAGTCTATCATCTATGTTCAGATGGAAGGCGCACACATGATTGAGGGAAGCCATAGTTGTTATTTATGGCTTTACAGACACTTAGAACCTTCAGCTTGTGTGTTCAATTATAATATTACTAGTCCAACTTATTCGCAGTTGACCAGTGGATTAAATTACCAAATGACTAATTTATCCGGTGGGGCGACAGCAAAGATTACGCATTCTCCTTCAAGTTATTCTTGGCAGCGACGCGCATTGACTGAACTCAGAGACTTAGGGGTTCAATTGACAGCTAAAGATATTCTTTCTAGTGATGATTATGTCGACTTTAAACAACGTTTCGGAGTAAGAGAATGGAGCTAACTTCTTTAATCAGTAGATTTTTTTCTGGTTTAGATAAAACATCCAAATTTGATTTGGTATGTGATGGTAGCCTTGATTTCACTGCTTCGAAGTCTAACTTAGAAAAAATACGAAGCGGTCGAGCAAATGAGTGGTTCACCGCTCAATTTGTTGCTCTTAAAATGCTTGAAGAACAAGGAGAAGTAACATCGTTTCCCGATGGGTTTATGATGCCTGCATCGACTGCTGTTCGCTTAGATTCAGAGTTGATGACTCTTTTAGGCCTTCCTGAACTTTGGGGAGGAGTAATTGATGCTGACATAAAAGGAAAGGCAAGCAATCCCGATTTTAAAATTGACTTGGCAGTGACTACGCAACAAGGTCGTTCAACGCTTAATTATTCAATTAGTGGTCCTTTTATTAGGTTTGGAAAAGAGGCAGAGTATTTGTTAACACCATCACAGTTGATGGTGTTTGAGGCAAAAAATCTTCATCAAAACTCCGAAAAGTCTGAGTACGATAATTTGCTTTTTCTTCATGCTCTTCAAGAAGCGCAATACCAAGGCTGTCGGTTAAAGTTAAAACATTTTGATAAATTAAGAATTTTAACGCCTAGCTCAGTGACAGTAGATGTGGAGCTTAACGCTAATGGGGACCTTATATTAACGCCTAATATGGGGCAACATGCTAGCCATGAAGCTATCCAGAGGGTGCTAGGTCAATTACAAAGTGATAGTTCGGTTTCTCTTAAAGTAGGAGATGAGATAGTACTTTTTTCTGAGGAAAAACTGAAAGCTGTCAAAGAAGTTATCAGCAATAGGGTTGTACCAAAAAGCCAGGTTAAAGCATTTTTGGAAAATCCCACTGCATTTATTGACGCGAGCTTAGTTGACCTTGATTTAGGGTTTTCTTTAAGGGTTCGTGGTGCAACGACATTTAAGCATGCCTATTTTGGGGAGACGGATGAATCCGGTATTGATTGGTTTGGTACTTCATTAACAACAGAGGCCATTTATCCAATATCAAAGCTCATTGATGCAATTGATGACAGGCCCGCTTTATTAGAAGTAAGCAAAAAACTCGATGACGCTCAACATACCGGAGCTACAGTTTTTGATTACGAAGGGAAGTCGTATGACATTGGTGATCGTGACGCTGTGAGTAAAACACTTGTAGCAATCGAAGACAAAATGTCTAAACCAGCTGGTGATACTTCTGAAGATGAACCTGGAGAGTTGGAGAAGGACTCTAGTGAAAAAGAGATCCATGTTGTTGATATCGATCTAAATGATGAGGAGTTGTCAGAAAACTCCCCGCAGGTTGATAAATTGATCGCAGATATGGCGTGGGAAGGTGAGTTAAATTGGGACAATCACAAACGAAAACCATTCCCGCATCAAGAGGTAGGCGTTAGGTGGATTCTGGGGGTAGAACAGAAGATTCTTACTGAACCAAGTATCAGCGGAGCTTTACTAGCTGACGATATGGGTTTAGGGAAAACCTACATGGCTCTCTCCGCTATAGAGCATATGTACCAACGTATGACGATTGACGCTAAGACTAAGAAACCGACATTAATCGTTGCTCCGTTAAGTCTGCTTGAAAACTGGAAAGATGAAGTAGATAAAACATTTGAAGCGTCTCCTTTTAAAGACATAGTCATTTTGCAATCGGCTGCCGATCTAAACAGATACAAGATGGGTGGCGTTGAAATCCGAAATCAAAAGAATTCAGATGAAGAGCTTGAACCTAAATACTCTTTAAAAGTAGGAAAGAACTTTGGTTCCGAACGTCTAGACCAACCACAACGACTTGTTATTACTACTTATCAAACGTTACGGGATTATCAGTTTTCATTGTGCTTAATTGATTGGGGTGTTGTTGTTTTCGATGAAGCTCAGAACACTAAAAATCCTAATGCCCTGCAAACCAGGGCAGCTAAAGGACTGAAAGCGGATTTTAAATTGGTCGCTACCGGTACGCCGGTGGAGAATAGCTTGGCAGATTTTTGGTGCTTAATGGACACTGCCTCTCCCGGGTATTTAGGGACTTATCAGGAGTTCCGTTCTCACTACATTTCACCTATTCTCAAATCTGCCGGAGATGAAGTTGAAGAGGTCAGAGCTAGACTAGGGAGAGAGTTGCGTATCGCGGTGGGTGCTTTGATGCTTAGACGAGTTAAAGAAGATAACCTGAAGGGCCTACCGGCTAAGAATATGTATGCTGGTGGACACTTTGATGGGTGGGAGTACCTGAAAGAATTAGAATCTACGATGGTCGGGTATCAGCGCGATGTCTATGAAGGAACGATAAGTAATCAAATTGAAAATGAAGATAGCCATGCCTTAACTACATTAATGAGATTACGAGACAGTTCATTACATCCGAGATTAAGTGACGGTGGACGACTAGAACTTCCTAGAAGCAGTAAAGTGGCTCGTGAATTATATCTAGAGTCGGGGAAATTAAGTTCATTGCTTGAGACTCTTGATAGAATTAAGAGCCGACAAGAAAAATGCATCATTTTTGCCGTAAATAAGCGTCTACAGAGCTTTTTAAGCATCACCCTCGGTCAAATCTATGGTTTAGGGCCACTGTCGGTAATAAATGGTGATGCCAAAGCTGTAGCTAAAAGAAAGTCAGTTCCAACTCGTAAATCCATGATAACGGACTTCGAAGCTAAAGAAGGCTTTAATTTGATTGTTATGTCACCAGTGGCGGCGGGTGTTGGTTTAACTGTCGTTGGCGCTAATCATGTCGTCCATCTGGAGAGGCACTGGAACCCAGCTAAAGAAGCTCAAGCAACCGATCGGGTGTATCGAATTGGGCAAACAAAAGATGTTCATATTTACATCCCTTTGTTACATCATCCTGAGTTTGAGTCGTTTGATGTCAACCTTCATAGGCTACTAACGCAGAAAACTTTATTGAAAGACGCTGTAGTCACTCCAGAGGATGTTGTACCGCAGCCATCTGGTGTCGGAGGGAGCATTACTGGGGATCTCATTAATAAACGTATAACACCTG
Organism: Vibrio sp. 10N.222.49.C9; assembly: GCF_041474985.1. NCBI lineage: Bacteria > Pseudomonadati > Pseudomonadota > Gammaproteobacteria > Vibrionales > Vibrionaceae > Vibrio > Vibrio sp. 10N.222.49.C9. Next base: position 252,713 of record NZ_JBFRVD010000008.1, read on the forward strand.
ACGAGTTGGACAAATTGAGTTGGCAGCAATTTGAGGCTCTGTGTTTGACGCTCCTGTCCAAGCATTATGATAGTGAAAGCGCGTGGTTAACGAATGCTGGTGCTGACCATGGTGCCGATGGTGTAATCCTGACTCAGTCGGGCAATATTCTAATGCAAGCTAAATATACGCAACGAAGATACGATGGATATAAAGGTATACAAGAGATTCACTCTGCTAAGCCGATTTATGAATCTGAGATGCAGAAAACTTTCGGCCGTTTAGTATTTATAACTAACTCACCATCGTTAGCTAAGCGAACTGATGATATAGCTAAAACATGCGGGGTTGAGGTTATCGATAGAGCTAAGCTGCTAACATATCTAGATGAGAATGAAGTGACTTACAAAGATGTTCTAACTCGTCTTGAGAAGCGTAGGCTTAAGGTGTGAAAATTTTATAATGCGTGCTGGTACCGTTTATGGCCGACCAGCATGTTTGTTTTGTGAAAGTAATCTGCTCTTCAGATAAATTTAGTGCTGATCTTGTCTCAGAAGTTGAGTTCTTTCCGAAGTAACACCTGAGGTAACATCTTAAAACTCTACTTTTATATTGTTCATTTTAATCAATTAGATAGGTTGGATGGTAGAGTCCAGTAGCGGCACCACATTATACGAAAGAGCCCACCTAGTGTGGGCTTTTTGTGCCTGTAATTCCTTGTGTTATCTCGTTCTTTATGAACAATCAAAAAAGTCCACTGAATGTGGGCTTTGATGTAGATCTTGTCGTCTTCTAAACTAAGCGCGAATGATCATTTGCTCGCGCTCTGGACCTACCGATACCATCACGATTGGCACACCCATCAGCTCTTCGATACGAGTAACGTAATCTTGCGCTGCTTGAGGAAGGCTCTCAAACGTGCGGCAACCCGTGATGTCTTCATCCCAGCCAGCCATATCTTCATATACGGGCTTTAGCTCAGCCGTTTGTGGCCAAATCGGGTTCTCAGTATGTTCACCTGAGTAAGCGGTACAGATTTTAAGTTCAGACAAACCAGACAGGCAATCGATCTTAGTCAGTGCTATTTCCGTTGCAGCTTGCAGGTCAACACCGTTGCGAGTTGCCACTGCATCAAAGTAACCCATATCACGTGGTCGACCCGTAGTTGCGCCGTATTCGTTAGAGCTTTCGCGGAAGCTGTCTTGTTCTTCCATTGCAGTTACTAGCGTGCCAGTACCAACAGACGAGCTGAATGATTTAGCAACAGCGATAACACGTTCAGGACGAAGTGCAGGTAAACCGCTACCAATGCCAGCATAAGCTGCGGTTACATTCGAAGATGTTGTCCAAGGGTATTCACCGTAGACAAGGTCGCGACCTGCGCCTAACTGAGCTTCAAACAGTAGGTTTGCGTCTTGTGATTGCAGCGCTTTAAGCGGCTCAGTTACGTTGCAGATGAACGGGCGCCACGCTTTAGTTACTTCAAGTAGCCATTCTGTCATTTCAGAAGCAGTCTGGGAGAAGTCACATTGAGGGTAGAGCGCTTTAAGCTGAGGCATCTTCCAATCAAGTAGGAATTGAATACGCTGCTCTAAAATTTCAGGTTGATTCAGCCAACCGACAAGAATGCCTTTCTTCATTACACGATCGCCGTACGCTGGTGCAATGCCTTGACGTGTAGAGCCGTAAGCGCCATCGCCCAAACGCTCTTCTTCAAGCGTATCTTCAAGAGCATGTAAAGGGAGACACAGTGTCGCACGATCTGAGATCGCCATTTTCACTTTGATGCCAGCCTCTTGAACTTCTGCAATCTCTTCAGTTAGCGCAGCAGGGCTGATCACCATGCCAGGGCCAAGAACCGCCGTACAATTAGGATTAAAAATACCACTAGGTAGTTGGTGCAGTTTGAATGTACCGAAGTCATTTACCACAGTATGACCTGCATTGTTTCCGCCTTGGAAACGAATGCTAGCAGAAGCTTGGTCTGCTAAAAAATCGACGATGCGGCCTTTGCCTTCATCACCCCAGTTTGCGCCCACAACAACGATAGATGGCATAATTTTTCTCCTAACTGATTGAGGAATCATGTTAGGCCTACAAGGTGGATAAGAGAAATTAATTATCTTTATTATCTTGATAAGGATTTCATATATCCTTAAAGTCTTAAGCTACAAACGAGATTCCCTATCACGTTCGTTCCTCACTGTAGGGAATGACGATGGGGCATTCTTTACTTTTAGGGAATGATATTAGTGACACGAGAGAGAGGACATGATGCTCGATATTAATTTGTTGAAGACGTTTGTGACGCTTGCGGAGTACAAGCATTTTGGGAAAGCGGCCAATGCACTGCACATGACACAACCCAATGTGAGTTTGCACCTAAAACAACTGGAACAACAAACACGCATAAAGTTGATAGAGAGAAGCCCTTTTCAATTGACTCAAGCGGGTGAACGGCTATTGGAAACAAGCCAAAGAACGCTACTCGAACTGCAGATTTGTCAGGCCGATCTCAATGCCATTAACGACCTTAAAATAGGGACGTTAACCATTGCCGTAAGTGACATCATTTCTCGATTTTTGCTAATTCGTCCGTTCCAGAAGTTCAAAGCGCAGTATCCCGGTATTGACCTTACGCTCTTGAATACCACGTCATCTCAGGCATCGAATTTAGTTAAAAATGCTCAAGCGGATATTGGTTTTGTTATCGCCAAAGAGCAGCACAACGAGTCTTTGTATTTCACTAAGCTGCAAGAGCTTTCTTGGTGTGCGCTTGGCGAAGGGTTTGATATCCGAGACTCTGATGCAGAGCTCACTTTGATTCTACTAGGTCATGATACGAGAACGCGTGACTTTATTGATGAAGGTTTACCAAGCCTTAATCTACCTAATTATAGGGTGATGGAAGTAGGGAGTGTCGATGCTCAAATCGACTGGGCAGAAGCGGGATTTGGTGTGGCTATTGTCCCGGAGTTTGCGGTATCAACCAAGCAGCACCTGCATTCGAAAGTGACACCATTGACCAACTTCTCGAGCACCAGTCTTGGTTATATTGTTCGGCAGAACCAAGTCTTGTCGAAAGCAACCAAGCAGCTGTTAGGTTGGGTGAATGATGAGATTATTTCATTGCAAAACAAATAAATACAATCATTGAGTTTGACTCAATCAGCCCACCTCGAGTGGGCTTTTTTGTCCCTGGAAAGCCTCGTTTTTACTGAATCAATAATCTTTGGAACAAACTAGCGCTCACCATCAACTATTCGTCCCGCAAATCAGAGTTTCAAAATTCATCGTTGACAAAGTTTGATAATCAAACTAAATTTCAAATTATTACTTTGATTGTCAAATTACTTGTCAATCAAAGGGCTTTTATTTGCAACGATCATCTAACCACAAACACAAGCTAAGGACGCCATTTTGAGTTTTCCAACACGTCACCAACACAACTTTTCTTCACATAACAGTCAAGGTGAGAAACGCACGTTCTATGTCCTGTTATTGACCGTCGTTACCATGGTTGTCGAAATTGTTGCAGGTACTATTTACGGCTCGATGGCATTGCTTGCCGATGGTTGGCACATGGGGACGCACGCCGCAGCGTTTGGTATCACCTTATTTGCATACCGTTATGCGAAGAAACATGCCGAGAGCGAACGTTTCTCTTTCGGTACTGGCAAAGTCAGCGTGTTAGGGGGCTACACCAGCGCGATTGCATTGGGGATTGTGGCATTGTTGATGCTGGTGGAATCAGTACATCGTTTGTTTAACCCACAAGCGATTCAGTTCAATGAAGCGATCATCGTTGCTTGTATTGGTTTAACTGTGAATGTGGTGAGTATGTTTTTACTTGGCGATCACCATCATGATCACGGACACGAGCATGGCCACAATCATAGTAAGAATCACGGTCATTCACATAGCCATGAGCACGACAGCGACCATGGTCATAAACATGGCGAGCATCACGGACACCATCATGATCACAACCTACGCGCAGCCTACATGCATGTGTTGGCGGATACTCTAACTTCGCTGCTTGCGATTGTTGCGCTGCTATTTGGTAAGTTTTACGGTTGGAACTGGTTAGATGCAGCAATGGGAATGGTTGGCGCATTCGTGATTGCTAAGTGGACGATGAACCTTATGAAACAAACCAGCCCAATCCTGCTGGATGAGAATATCGACCAAGATTATCGTGACTCAGTGACCAAAACCTTAACGCCTTATGCGTCGGTCACCGATTTCCATATGTGGAAGGTGAGTGGGCATCACTATTCAGCAGCGATTACTCTTGAATCAAACAGTGATAAAACCGTCTCTGAATATAAACAAATGCTCGCCAAGTTTGATAAGATTAATCATCTTACTCTTGAAGTGCATTCAAACGACCATGCGAAATATAGAACAGCTTAACCAAATACTGACTGAGTTCTACGATAAAATGTCTTCGTGGGAGCAGTCTGTTGTCAAAGAGACGGGTTATTCCCTGGCTCAAGTACACACCATTGAAGTACTTGGTATGCATGGTGCGTTAAGAATGAAAGAGCTCGCTGAAAAGTTGGGTATTACCACGGGTACACTTACTGTTCAAATAGAAAAGTTGGTTAAAGCTGAATTGATTGAGCGCCATGAACACCCAACAGATCGTCGTGCGATTGTGGTTGCCTTGACGGATGAAGGGCAGAAGATACACGTTCACCACAATCAGCTTCACTTGAATTTGGTTAATGAGCTGACGCAAGATATCGAAGAAGACGAGAAAGCGGTGTTATTGAAGTGCCTAACCAAGATGGTAAAAGCGTTTTAGCCAGCCTTGAATTCGCACCTAACTCTTTAGCTGCAAAGCGATTGACTAGAAAATCAAAAGATGGACCTGACTCGAATTGAGTAGGTCCATTTTTTTCGCCGTTTACGCTCTACTGTACAATCATCAATAGACGGATTCACTGTTTAAAAACCAAGTCAAAACCTCCAATATTGCGCTTCGCTCGTGCTCTTCTGGAGAGCCAAAAAAATGTCATCATAAATAATGCATCCAAATGTGCGTCAAAGTCTTTTAATTCAATGCCTTGTACACCATGACATTCAAGCCATTTATGTTCCGTCAAATAGCTGTCTCTCACTTTTATCATTCAACTAATGTACATGTATTCAATTTGTGTTATTGATGCTTTTATCTTTAGTGAAAAGATTCATTCTCTGTTTGAATACCATTGAGAATGTCACTGCTGGTGGGCTGAACAGTCGCTAGATTTAGTGCTCATTACTGATACAAAAAATATAACAATAATCAGGTCGCGCAAGTTGGATATCCATTCTTTGATGCGATTTATTTGGATACTCATAGTTAATTTAGTAAAGACGAGCCACGTATATGAACATAAAGAAAAAGCTCTATTCGTTGGGGATGTTCTCCATCTTCGGCATGATTTCACTGCTGTTTACCACATCACAATTTGCAGACACCACCGCTCAAATGAGCGAAGCCAAACAAATTACCAAAGAGCTTGAAGTGCGTTTGCTCAACCTTCGCCGTAACGAGAAAGATTTTTTACTGCGTAGCGATATGAAATACCTCGACAAGTTCGACGTAAACTACAACAAATTCTTAGCGTCTGAATCTGAGCTAGATACAGTGCTCAGTGATTTAGGTTTAGCCAACAGCACACACCTACGTGAAGACATCGAAACCTACCACACCAGCTTTGTTAACTTAGTTAAAGCGAGCGAAGTCTATGGGCTATCACGTGACAAAGGTATGCTAGGCGAGTTTCATGTTTTGCTCGATAACATCAGCGCGACAGCCAGTGCGGAACAAAAAATCGAGCTTTACCTGTTCAATGACTTAATTGAGAAGGGGGAGTTTGACCCGAGTGTTCTTTCTATAACTTCAAATATGAGTAGCTCAGCTGCTTTGATTGACGCTGCTCGCCAAGTGGTTGAGCAAAAGCGCGTGATTGGCTTGAAGCACAACGAAGGTCTGCTTGGGCAAGCTCGCTCGGGTTCTCATGCTATCGAAACTCAATTTAAAGAGTTCTCCGCGGTGCTAGACCAACAAACGCAGCAAGAGATGGACAAGCTATCGCTGATCAACAACATCCTTTGCGTCACGCTACTCGTGTCGATCATTCTGTTCAGCTGGTTAATCGTCCGTTCTATCATTGGTAAAATTGAGTCACTGCTTTCGGTGATTCGTAACATCGTTGATTCTAACGACGTGTCTATTCGTTCGCACCTTGATGGCAAAGACGAACTCAGCACTTTAGGCCAATACTTCAACCAACTGTTGGATCAACTGGAAGGGCTTATCGCTGCCTCTCAATCTAAGTCACTGCAACTGACACAAAGCACATCGAACATGCATGATGAGCTAGAGTCAGTAATCAAACAGTTTGAAGTTCAAGCAAATCACACATCTACAATGACAACGTCAGTTCAAGAGATGGTACTCACCATTGGCGAGATCTCTGAAAGCACATCGGTTGCCGCTGAAGGTGTACATCAAGCGAAAGTGAATGCCGATAAAGGCCGTGAAGTGGTGGTTGAAACCATCAGCAACATCACCCAGTTGTCTGAACGTCTTTCAAGCAGCCAAGATTCGATCAGTTCACTGAACCATCATGTTGACCAGATCGGCGATGCAGTAAACATCATCCAAGGCATTGCAGAACAAACTAACCTATTGGCATTGAACGCAGCAATTGAAGCAGCACGTGCGGGTGAACAAGGTCGTGGCTTTGCGGTAGTTGCCGATGAAGTACGCGCACTAGCAAGCAGAACGCATCAATCGACCACAGAGATAACTTCAGTGGTGAGTGCAATTCAAAGCCAGATGCAGGCGTCGATGGCAGAGATTGGCGAGTGTAATCAACAAGGTCAACTAACGCTGAAAGATTCGGAAGAGCTGGATGCGAGCTTGCAACTTATCTTGAGCGACATGGAAAGCATCCAAGGTAATTCAGAACGTATTGCTTCAGCGATTGAAGAGCAGGGCGCAGTAATGGCGCAAGTGAGTGACTCAATTACTGAGCTAAACACTATCTCGAACGACAATAACGCTTCGGCGCAGCATTGCTTAGTTGAAGTGGACAAGGTAGCAGAGCAAGCGAACGATATGGACCAAGCGGTCGCGCAGTTCAAGACTTCATAAACAACATAGAACTTACTAAAACAAAAGGCGTGGATCATCTACGCCTTTTTTGTGCCTGAAATTCAAATAGATAAATGACGAGAATAAAAAAACGGCCCGATCTGGGGGAAGATCTGGGCCGTTATATTACGTATTAAAGGGGGGACTACTTATTTCGGCCTTCCAGCACATCCAGTGCCAGTTCAACCGCTTTATCAATATTGTCGCATCCCGCTAACTTACCTGAGCTGATAGGACCAAGCACATTAGCGTATAACGAGAGCTGCTTGTTAAATGGCAGGCTCAACTGCTCATATAAACGCTGGCGAATCTCGGCATGTTGCTCAGGAGCGTGAGCAGCAAGGCTTTTCAAAGTGTCATAAACAAGAGTGGTGGTAGTGTTCATTCGTCTCTTTATCATTAAGTGGGAGGCGCTTATTTTATAATCTTTTCGTATTCTTTTACTGTGACATAAGTCATACAATATTATTAATGTATTTATCTTTTCAATCTAATGAGAATAAGGCATTCCAAAATAGACTTAAGTATCTGTGAAATATAACTAAAATAATGACAGACTATCGAACACACAAACGAATTGGCGCGTTTCTGGCAAACGGTTAAATCTATAGGAAGAGGAACAACATGCACTACGACGTATTCAACGGAGACGCAGATGGCATAATCGCGTTGTTACAGCTGCGATTAAGTGAGCCAAGAGAGAGCGTGCTCATTACTGGTGTTAAGCGTGATATTAAGTTGGTCTCTCAAGTTGTTACTCAAACTATGGAGCCGGGTAAGCAAGGTGATGTTTCTTCCGTTACCGTTTTAGATGTATCGATGGAGAAAAACCTGCCTGCACTGCACTCACTGCTAGACGCAAACATCAATGTATTTTATTGCGATCACCACCGAACAGGGGATGTCCCAACTTCTAGTCATTTAGATACTCTGATTGATACCGCGCCAGAGAGCTGCACGAGCTTGCTGATTAACCAGAAGCTGAATGGTGCGCATGTGGCTTGGGCAATCGCAGCTGCCTTTGGCGACAATCTAAAAACGGTGGCGGCGCGGCTAGCGGATGAAAATGGATTCGCTCAATCTCAAAAAGAGTTTCTAGAAGAGCTAGGTACCTTGGTTAACTACAACGGTTACGGTTCGTCACTGAGTGATTTGCATTTCACGCCAGCTGAGCTCTACGAAACCCTTTATCAATACCCGAACCCGTTTGATCTTTTGGATGATAAAGACTCTGTGTTTTATCGACTACGAGATGCTTATCAAAATGATCGCCAGCAGTTATCAAACCTTGCTCCTGTTTATGAAAGTGAAGTCGCACGTGTGTTTGAACTGCCAGGTGAGACGTGGGCAAGGCGCATCAGTGGCGTATTTGGTAATGAAATCGTTAATCAAGATCCAAACCGAGCGCAAGCAGTATTAACGAAAAACCAAGACGGCGAGTCTTACACGGTGAGCTTACGTGCGCCATTATCAAATAGAACGGGTGCAGACGAAATTTGCTCAAGTTTTGCGACTGGCGGAGGAAGAAAAGCAGCGGCTGGAATTAATCAACTTAATGAACTTGATAAGGTGAATTTTATTTCACTATTGGATGTATATTATTCACCCGGTACTGAGGGTTAGTCGAAAAACTCCCGAGGTATACATTCAAAATTCTACAAATTCTTGCTCCTATATTCCGTTATACGTGCGTATCGATAGCACATGTATGATGGCTATATCCAGGCTGTTTTAGTGATATCACTCGCAATGGTATCTGGTCTGAGGTCAGTAATTACGGCGTATTTGGGATGATTTTTGCCGATTTAAAGTTTATTTTTTCCTATCGGTGATTTTTTATATTTTTGGTTAATTATCTTAGTGAATTAAGGTTGATTAAATATTTATATGGTCGATGCATTCAGCCGAAAATAACAGTTTTTAGCATTTCAATTTGAATGAAAAGTCAAAATCATATTGATTCTGATATTCAATCTGTGACTTAAAATCACAAGTTAAATCAAAGGTCATCTTTTCCTATAAATTCCATTACTTCTCTATAAATATTCATGATTACAATGAATTGGTTCGGTTGTGATTGGCACAGCTGTTAAGTAAGGAAGTGGGACTAATGTTGAAACGTAAAGCTCTACAATTAGCAGTATCGGTCGGCATGGCGGCTATGTCTGGCGCTGTTTATGCGAATGGTTCAGATATGACGAATCCAGACTCTGGCGTCGTGGTTGGCTATTGGCATAACTGGTGTGACGGTGGCGGCTACCAAGGTGGTAATGCGCCATGTGTGACGTTGGATGAAGTGAACCCAATGTACAACATCGTGAATGTGTCATTCATGAAGGTTTACGATGTGGCTGATGGTCGAATCCCAACTTTTAAACTGGACCCAACCATTGGGCTTTCAGAAGAACAATTTATTGACCAAATCTCTGAGCTCAACAAGCAAGGTCGCTCTGTACTGTTGGCTTTGGGTGGTGCTGATGCACACGTAGAGCTAGAAACCGGTGATGAAAGAGCCTTTGCTGATGAGATTATCCGTCTTACCGAGCGTTACGGCTTCGATGGCCTAGATATTGACCTTGAACAAGCAGCCGTAACCGCCGCAAACAACCAAACCGTGATTCCGGATGCACTTAAGCTAGTGAAAGATCACTACCGCGCAGAAGGTAAAAACTTCCTTATTACAATGGCGCCTGAGTTCCCGTATCTAACGACAGGCGGTAAGTACGTTCCTTATATCGATAATCTAGAAGGCTACTACGACTGGATTAACCCACAATTTTACAACCAAGGTGGCGATGGTATCTGGGTTGAAGGCGTGGGTTGGATTGCTCAAAACAACGATGCGTTAAAAGAAGAATTCATCTACTACATTTCTGATTCGCTTATCAACGGAACGCGTGGCTTCCACAAAATCCCACATGACAAGCTCGTGTTTGGTATTCCTTCAAGTATCGATGCTGCAGCGACAGGTTTTGTGCAAGAGCCACAAGATTTATACGACGCATTTGATAGCCTAACGGCGCAAGGCCAACCGCTACGTGGTGTAATGACTTGGTCTATTAACTGGGACATGGGCACCAACAAAAACGGCCAACAATACAACGAGCAGTTTATTAAAGACTACGGCCCGTTTGTACACGGTCAAGTAACGCCACCACCAGTAGAGGGTGAGCCTGTTCTTAAAGGTGTCGAAAATACGCGTGTTCTTCACGGAACAACGTTTGATCCTATGGATGGCGTAACGGCAACAGACAAAGAAGACGGCGATCTAACGTCATCAATCGATGTTGAAGGATACGTCGAAACGGCGGTTATCGGCACTTATGTACTGACTTACCGTGTTAAAGATAGCGATAACAATGAAACAACCAAAGCAAGAACGGTAGAAGTTTACAGCCAAAAACCTGTATTCGATGGCGTGTCTGATACTACTGTCATGTTAGGTAACGCATTTGATCCGATGGCGGGTGTTAGTGCAAATGATGCTGAAGATGGTGACCTAACAAGCACCATCAAACACACTGGCAGTGTCGATGTGAATGAAATCGGCAACTACACACTTGTATACAGCGTAACAGACAGCGCGAACCAAACCGTAACTGCTGACCGTAAAGTGTCAGTAACTGATGGTTCTAACTGTGCTGCTCCATGGGATTCAAACACCGTTTATGTTGAAGGTGACCAAGTATCTCATGACGGTTCAACGTGGGGAGCAGGTTGGTACACTCGCGGCGAAGAGCCAGGAACAACAGGTGAGTGGGGCGTTTGGAGAAAAGTTTCAGACTCTTCATGTGGTGGTAACCCAGATCCGGGCGATGACTTAGAGCTTTCGGTTTCAGGACTTCAATCACAATATGCGCCAGATAACGGCAACGTGCGTTTAGATCTGACACTGACATCAAATGAAGCATTAGATGTTACCGCTATGGTGATCAACAGTGCAGGTACTGTGGTTGAGCAAACTAAGGTTAACGTAACGGACAGCCGTGCTATTACCATCGACTTATACGATGTAGCGGAAGGGCAATATGCACTTGAAGTAGTCGGTAAAGCATCTGACGGTGAAATGGTGATGGTAAACGATTCGTTCGCTGTTAAAGACGGTGGCGGAACAACACCTCCTCCAGGTGATTACCCTCCATATGAAGCGGGCACAAACTACGCAGCGGGTGACATTGTGGTCGGCAGCGATAATGGCTTGTACGAATGTAAGCCTTGGCCATACACGGCATGGTGTGCAAGCGCGTCTTACGCTCCAGCAGATAGCCAATACTGGCAAGATGCTTGGACAAAGCTGTAGTCTGATAGCTCAACGCTAGCAATATAAAGTAGACGATCAAAGAGAGGCCATTGTGCCTCTCTTTTTTATGTTTAAACAGTTCTGACTTAGAGCTTTAAAACCCACTTAACCTTAAACTCTGCTCTGCATATTGCTCTAGATCAAAATAGGAGTGATTATCAATTGTATTACATGTTAAGAAATAGCACTATGCGCACATTGAATTTTATATATTGTTAATATTTGCATAATGAATCTTGCTCAAGTCGACCTCAATCTACTCGTTATTCTTAAACACCTTCTTGAAGAGAAGCACGTTTCCAACACGGCATTGGCGCTGGATATGAGCCAACCTACGGTGAGCCGATCTCTGCAAAAACTGCGTACCGTTTTCAATGATGATCTATTGGTGCGAGCGGCTTATGGCTATGAGTTAACGCCAAAAGCAGAAGCCATTAAGCAAGATCTCAATTCGGTACTGACACGTTTAGAAAAGCTGGTACATGGCGATGTATTCGAGCCGCAAAGCAGTGACAGTACGGTTCGCTTCTTTGGTTTAGTGCCTAATGTCGCGCACTTGCTGCCCAAGGTAGTTGCGGAGATACGTCAACAAGCGCCAAACATGACTGTTGATATCGACTCGATTCCTAAACGACACTTTGAGCCTCTGTTATCCGGTGATGCGCACTTTGTGTTGTCGACCCACGAGCCGTTAAGTTCAGAGCAAAATTTGTATCGAATGTTCGTGATTAGCCGCGATTACCGTTTGCTGATGAGTAAAAAACATCCTTTGGCGGACAAAGAGATCACGGTTGATGACTTGTTGAATAGCCAACTTGGTCAAATCTCACTGCAAGGGGATAAGAAGCTCTCGATCGAAAGTCGATTTAAAGATCTTGGCTTGATTGATAAGCAGCGCCAGCTGTCCATTCCAATTCAGCTTTCCAATTTTAACGTCGCGCCGGATATGGCAGAAGCAACCGACATCATCTTTCATTTACCGACACCTTTTGCTCAACAAGCCGCTACGCAAAGAGATCTTGTTTGTAAACGCGTGCCTAAAGCGTTGCGCCACCCATCAGAAGACGTCTACTTATACTGGCATAAGCGCTTTCATAACGACCCGATGTGTCGCTGGGTTCGCAATATATTCAAAGAGCTTTATACATAATCCATCTGCAGGGTGAATGAAAATTACGAATACCTATCGAGTTGGATATAGATCTCTTTCATTATTTGAATGGTGAATAACGAGAATCGATTTTTGGTATGAAACTTTCGTTGATAAGAGTGGTAGTTGGTTGTTTAATGAAAATCATTATCATTACTAATCACATATAAGAATGAATATCATGTCTGAGAGATCTCTTTTGATTCGCAAACCTCTTTTGGTTCGTAAACCCCTTTCGATCGCAGTCGCTGTTATTTGTACCTCACTTTCAGCTAACGTGTTAGCGCAAGAAGAAGCGCAAGCAACAGATGAACAAATGGTTGTTACGGCAACTCGTACCGAGATGGCACTAAAACAAGCGCCAGCTTCAATGTCGGTTATCACCGCGCAAGACATTGAAGACAGCCCTGGTATTACCTTGGCGGACATCGTTGCAGAATCAACGAGTGTAGAGTCTGATTTTGATAGCACACGTGCTGGCCGTCAGATGATCTCTATTCGTGGTATGGATTCAGATTACACTCTTATCATGGTGAACGGTCGTCGTTTAAGCTCTGCAAGTGCCATCATCCGTGGTAACGACTTTGACCTATCAACGATTCCTGCTGATTCGATCGAACGTGTTGAAATAATCCGTGGCCCAATGTCTGCACTTTACGGTTCAGATGGTATGGGCGGTACAATCAACATCATCACTAAGGCTCCAGAAAACGATTGGAGCTCTACACTGAGCATGGACACTTCATCTCCACTTGATGGTGATGGAGGGGAAGAGTATTCGATGGGCTTCACGACATCTGGTGCGTTGATTGAAGACGAGTTGTTTGCTCGCCTATCTGTTAACCAAACTAGCCGTGATGCTTGGCAACCCTATTCTGGTACGCATAGCTCTGGTTACGATCGTTCAGACATTACTGCGTTAGAAGAAAGAGAGACATTAAGCTTACTCGCGAGCCTGACATGGAATGCAACAGACAACCAAACCATTGATTTCGATTTTGGTTACAGTGACGACGAACGTGAGTCATCTGCGGAAAACGTATCATCTGTGATTGAGTCTGACACACGTGTTGTACGTCAGAGCCAAGCGATCACACATAGTGGTTTTTGGAGCTGGGGTGACACGCAAGTACGTTATTCACGTGAAAATGTGACAGATAATGATGCTGCGGACTCAGATACTAACTATAGCAGTGACATCGAAGAGCTGACTCAAATTGTTGAAGCTTCGGCGACCACTTATCTTGGTGATAGTCACACCGTAACGTTTGGTATGGACTACCAGTTGAGTGAATTAACCAACAAAGAAAACTTAGTCAATGGTACATCTGAAGCTTATCAAGGTGCGTTATTTGTTCAAGACCAATGGTTAATGACGGATCAACTAACGGCAACCATTGGTGGTCGTTTAGATAAGCATGAACTGTACGGTGAAGAGTTCAGCCCACGTGTGTACTTGGTTCATCAAACAACGAATGACCTGATCATCAAGGGTGGTGTGGGTAAAGCATTTAAAGCACCAACATTGACTCAAAATCAGACAGACTACACAGTTAATAGCTGTAAAGGCGTATGTGATTTACATGGTAATGAAGATCTTAAGCCCGAAACCAGCTTGAACTATGAGATCGCTGCGATTTATAGCCAACCTCGTTGGAATGTTGAAGGTGCCTTATTCCGAAATGAAATCAACGACCTAATTGATCGTGATGAAACCTATTGTGAGAACGGCGGAGTGTTTGAATCGGGTAAAGGTTGCGCTGATAGTTCAAGCTCAACTGGCTATGTGAATGGTAAGCGTACTTATACAAACGTATCAGAGGCTGTAGTTCAAGGTGCTGAGCTTACAGGCCAATTCCAAATTACTGATGAATGGGGTGTGTCTGGTAATTACACATTCTTAGACACTGAAGATAAGTCTACTGGTGACGAATTACTTGATCGTTACAAGCATTCGGGTTTAGTTAAACTGAACTGGAGCCCAACTTACGATCTAAATACCTTCGTGAGTGCGCGTTACCGTGGTGAACGTCAGATCGAAAGCGATCTAACTCAAGACGCTTACACAACGCTGAACCTAGGTGCTGTCTACAACGTGAATGCTTCAGTACGACTACGTGCAGGTATCACGAACTTAACTGACGAAGCTGTATCACAAGAGCTAGAGAGCATGGGCTATGTTGAAGAGCCACGTACTTACTACGTAGGTATGACAGCGGACTTCTAATTTAGAGTTCAGTAACTGATAGCTTGATACAAAAGAACCCACACTGGCTGATGCTCTAAAAGGAGAATGGCGAGTGTGGGTTCTTTTTTGATCTATAGATTTGGTTTAATTTGCCGTTTATCTATTAATCTAGATTTTGACACATGTGATCAGCGCATTACCGGACTGAGTATCCCAAGGAATCAGCTTGTCGTAATCGTGCTCGAAGATATTAACCTCGAAGTAGGGCTTCAATATCTCGATTAACTCTTTAAACGAGAATGCCACCATTGGGTGTTCATCATTCCACACTTGAGTTTCACCAGCAGTCGTCTTTTCGATGCTAAGCTTTAGCGCTTGCTTATCACCCTGACCAGAGTAATACCAACCAGAACGGAACGTGAAATCGTCTTTGTCTTGGTTTGTTGTGTGTCTAACAAACAGGTCGTTGCTGATCTTGTCTTTATCAACCACGTTAAAACAGAAAATACCTTCTGGCTTTAACGCACGATGCACACTTTCAATACACTCTTTAAGCTTCTCAAGGCCATCGTTGTAATGGATGGAATACAGGAAGCAAGTGATAAGATCGAGTGGTTCCGTGACCTCAAAGTTACTCATGTTTTGTATTGAGAACTTGGCTTCCGGGCAGCGAACTTCTGCGATATCTAACATCGGCTTGTTAAGATCTAGGCCACCGCTTTGGTAACCGAAATCAATAAAATGACGAACGTGTGGGCCAGTGCCACAAGCTAAGTCGAGGTGTGTTTTTCCTTCATTTCCAAAGATTTGATGGAGTCTACGTACGCAGTTACTTTGCGCTTGGTAGTCAATATCTACACACATTAAATCATAGTAACCGGATAGGTCGGTATAGAGTGCGTTGGCGGACATATTTGCCTGCAGCATAAGCTGAAAAATTAGGGTGGCGCATCATATACCGAAATTGGAAAATCGCAATCAAATATTCGATCAATGAAAGCGTTTTATTTTCTAACTTATGGTCGTTTTAAATGAGACCGTTTAAAGGGATGTTTAAGCTGCCAACAACATCAGTACGCGTGTCATCGCTATTCACTTTGCCCTGACTACTTATTCGTTAACTAAAACAGGTGTTGCTCCCTCAATGCAGCGACCATACGGGCTTTGCGGAACGCTTTTATCACGAGACGAGATAGGAAAAATATGGTATCTAGGTAAACCCAGTGTGACATTTATAATTTTATGATTAATCAGTAATTTTACTGATTCAAACCGAGTTCTTGAAAAGGAAACAATTCAGGAAAGTGGGTTGTTGATAAAAACCAAATCACTCAAGCTAAATAAGCGAACTAAACAAGGAGAGTTGAAACAATGACATCAGCAATAAATGCACAGGGTTCAATGGAAAATAGAACAGCATTGGAAAGCAGTGCTTCAATAGAAATTAAGGTGGATGACTTGTCGGGTGGGGAAGTCATTGAATTACTTGAAGAGCACCTCGCTGATATGTACGCCACTTCGCCAGCCGAAAGCGTTCATGCACTGGATCTAGATGGGCTCAAGTCACCAGAGATTACTTTTTTCAGTGCTTGGAAAGACAGCCAACTACTTGGGTGTGTTGCCATTAAAGAGCTAAATACCCAACACGCTGAACTCAAATCGATGAGAACCTCACAGTTTGCTCGAAAGTCAGGTGTTGCGAGCCAACTTTTACAGCACGTATTGGATACAGCAACCGCCCGCCAGTATCAAACAATCAGTTTAGAGACCGGCTCAGAAGGCTACTTTAAGGCTGCGCGTAACCTGTATGAAAAGTTTGGCTTCGGATACTGTGAACCCTTTGCTGATTATGTGTTAGACCCGCACAGCCAGTTTATGAGTATTGAGTTGCGTTAAGAGACTAGCCTTAGATGTCGACTTACTTTGCAGGTTTCTCCCTTGGCCTTTCGCTGATTCTTGCGATTGGCTCTCAAAATGCGTTTGTTTTAAAGCAAGGGCTTAAGAACCAACACGTATTGGCAGTTTGTGCTGTATGTGCCATTTCTGACGCCTTACTGATTAGCTTTGGCGTGACGGGCTTTGGCGCAATCGTTAAGCAGTTCCCACAAATTGAGCAGTTCGCCCGTTATGGTGGCGCTATCTTTTTGGGTGTCTATTCATTCTTAAGCTTCCGATCAGCATTTACCGAAAACCACGCCTTAGAAGCCACGGCAGAAACTAAAGACTCATTAACCAAAGCGATTGCGATGTGTTTGGCGTTCACTTGGCTTAACCCGCATGTGTATTTGGATACTGTGGTATTGCTGGGGTCTATCTCAACTCAATATCAACCGGATCAAATGTTGTTTGGCGCTGGGGCGGTATCGGCGTCATTCGTGTTCTTCTTTTCACTTGGATATGGCGCTCGCTTCTTGGCTCCAATGTTTAAGAACCCGAGAGCGTGGAAGGTGTTGGAATTTGTCGTTGGCGTGATCATGGCATCTATTGCAATATCTTTGATTGTCTAGCTGCGCGTAATTAGGCTTCCATTTTGGTATAGGTGTTGAATACACGCCAGTAGAAAGCCTAACCTTACGTTTAATCTCACAAGCAGATGCAGTAAATATCGAATTCTTCGGCCCGAAAGCCGTGATGTAGCGTTTAGCACAGTAACTCTGGGCGCTTCGTACAATTTTTGACGACCTCTGTGAAATAGCTTAAAGCTAAAGCTATGGACACCTAAAACCGCTCTAACGTTGAGCGGTTTTTTTATGTCAAAAATAACGATTGGTCACGCTATGGGCGGAGTTGGTCCAAAGCCTGAAATTAGTTGGTTTTCACAAGCTTATAAAAGGGAATTATCTCGACTATTTTGGTAGATTAAAGGTATTACAGACTTCCAGTGAGCAGCAATGAAGATTCTTCACACGTCCGATTGGCACCTTGGCCAAAACTTCTACAATAAAAGCCGCAAGAATGAACATGAACGGTTTTTACAATGGTTACTTGAGCAAGTTACAGAGCACGACATCGACGCGATCATTGTTGCTGGCGACATTTTCGATACCAGTACACCGCCGAGTTACGCTCGTGAGATGTATAACAAGTTTGTGGTCGATTCGAACAAGATCGGTTGCCAATTGGTGTTATTAGGTGGAAATCACGATTCAGTCTCTGTGCTTAAAGAGACACAACAGCTGCTCAAATACATGGGCGCAGACGTGATTCCTAATACCAATGAAGATCATGCGACTCAGGTTGTCGAACTAAAAGGCAAGAACGGCGATGTAGAAGCGCTGGTTTGTGCCATTCCTTTTATTCGCCCTCGCGATGTGTTGATGAGCCAGGCGGGTGTCACTGGCGTTGAGCGTCAGAAGCAACTCGGCGATGCAATCAAACAGCATTATCAAAGTGTTTATGATGCGGCGGTTGCTAAGCGCGCGACGTTTGTAAACAGCGAGCACATGCCGATTATCGCTACCGGTCATTTAACGGCGATGGGTGTCCAACAATCGGATTCTGTGCGTGATATCTATGTCGGCAACCTTGATGGTTTCGCCGCTGATGGCTTCCCAGACGCAGACTATATCGCACTCGGTCATATCCATCGCCCACAAGTGGTGGCAAAGCGTGAATACATTCGTTATTCAGGCTCTCCAATCCCACTAAGTTTTGATGAACTTAAGTCTCAGAAACAAGTGTGTGTTGTTGAGTTTGTTGAAGGTGAGCGCACCATTTCTCAATTGCCTGTTCCCACATTCCAACCTCTAGCTGGAATCAAAGGCGACTTGAGCGAGATCGAATCTCAGCTGAACCAATACATAGGTTTAGATAGCGACCAAAGCGTATGGTTATCGATAGAAGTGCAAGCGCAAGATTACCTTTCAGATCTCCAAGAACGTATACGTGCATTGACCGAAGGCTTGAACGTTGAAGTACTTCAACTGCGCCGTGCAAGAGAGCGTCGTAATCAAGCATTAGAGCAAGAGTCGGCAGAAACCTTATCTGAACTGAGCCCGATGGACGTGTTTAGCAAGCGTATTGCCTTAGAAGAGTTTGAAACGGATTCTGAAAAAGCGCGTTTAGAGCGCATGACGGTGAAGTTTAAACAAGTGATGGTTGAAGTGTCTGAGAGCGCTCAAGCGCCAAACAAAGTAGAAGAGTAACCAGTATGAAGATTTTAAGCCTAGAATTTGAAAACCTGAACTCTTTGAAAGGACGTTGGAAGCTCGATTTCACCCAATCACCGTTTGCAGAAAATGGTCTGTTTGCGATTACTGGCCCAACAGGGGCGGGTAAAACCACCATTCTTGATGCGATTTGTTTGGCATTGTTCCACCGCACACCGCGTTTGAAGAGCATTGCCAAAGGCAACAATGAATTAATGACACGTGGCACGGGTGAGTGTTTTGCTGAACTGGAATTTGAAGTGCAGGGCAAAACGTACCGTTCTAACTTCCATCAAAAGCGAGCGCGTGGAAAACAAGATGGCGCATTACAAACGCCAACGTGTGAATTTGCCGATGCTGACACAGACAAAGTCTTAGAGACGATGCTGACCAAGAAAACCAAGTTGGTGGAGCAGGTAACAGGTCTCGATTTTTCACGCTTCACTAAATCCATCATGTTGTCTCAGGGTGAGTTTGCAGCGTTCTTAAATGCCAATGCTAACGACCGTGCAGAGCTACTTGAAGAGTTGACGGGAACAGAAGTTTATAGCCTGATTTCAGAGCGCATTTACGATCATTTTAAGTCGAGTGAAGAGTCGCTTAATCACCTTAAAGCGAAAGCTGAAGGGGTGAGCTTACTGTCTGAAGAGCAAGTCCAAGAGCTGACCGCAGAGCGTGAAACGCTAGAAGCCGAGCAGAAGCGTTTAGCCGAGCAATTAAAAGAGTGGCAAGCGCATCTAAGCTGGTGGAAAGACGTGACCAAAGCTGAGCGAACTATTGCGACCAGTGAGCGCGATCTTAAAACCGCTCAAGATGAACTAGGCCGTAACCAACCTTCATTAGAGCGCTTGGCAAACAGTGAGCCGGCTGAAAAGCTGCGCCCAATGCACAAAGATTTAAGGCGTTGCGAACAAGAGGTGAACACTACTCAAGCTCACCTAGATAACAGCACCAAGTTACTTGCCGTTCGTGATGCAGAAAAGCAAGACGCGCAAACTAAACTGACGCAAAGCAGTGCGATTGTCGAACAGGTAAAAACCGAGCAACAAGATCAAGAGAAGATCATCGATCTGGTGCGTCCGCTAGATAACCAAATCGTCGTACTCAAAGATAAACAAACTGCGGCCGTTAATGCAGCGAATACGCTTAACGAGCAACATACGCAGCAGCGCAATCAACAGGTTGTTTTAGTCCAAAAAACAGATGCACTGAAGCAACAAGATCAACTCAGCACTGAGTATCTAAATACCCATCAAGCTGACCAACATCTGGAAAAATACCTAGGTCAGTGGCAAGCAAAGGTCGAGCAAGTTCGTACTCTAGAGCGTCAGCATTCAGAACAGTTGAACTCAGCGAAGCAAGCTTTGTCTGCGGTTGATGCTCAGCAAACGATCATCAAATCTGCGCAAGACGCTAAAGCAACGCAAGATAAAGCTTTAGCTGAATTGGTTGTGCTAGAGAGTAGTGCAAAGCAACAGTGGGAAACCTTGCAAGGTAACACCAGCGAGCAAGTGCTGAATGCACAAAAAGATCTGTTGGAGTTTTGGAATCGCAATACGCATTCATTACTTGAGATCAATCATGGTTTCCTAAATGCCCAGCAACAGCTGCACGCAAAAACACAGGCACATCAAACCAACACCCAGTTGGTCGACAAGCTTTCGAAAGAGCGTGAAGTGCTGGTGGAACGATATAAAGAGAGGGAGACTTCGCTTGAGCGATTAACGCGTTTGATTGATCAAGAAGGCGAATTGGCGAAATACCGTGCAGCTCTAGAATCTGGGTCTGAATGCCCACTGTGTGGTTCAACAGACCATTCGGTTGAACAGTCGCAAGACATTGCAAATTTGGTTGCTCAAAAAGATAGGGAAAACCTAGAGCTAACGGCTATCAAAAAAGAAGGCCAAGAGCATCGTCAGCAGTTAGATTCTCTTGCTCCTATGATTGCTGCGCTTAACGATGACATTCAGCGAGCGCAAGCGGATATTCATCAGGCTCAACTGAATTGGCAAAGCGTTGTCGGCAAGCTTCAACAGAGTTTATCGGATTTCGTTGGCACGGCTCCTGAACTGGCGCTGTTAACGATTAACGATTTAGGCAATGAAGCTACAGTCGAGACCTTTGCTCAGCAGTGTGAACTTCAACTAAGTCACAGCGCACAGCAACTCAAAGCGTTGAGTGATGCTAAAGCGCATTATGCCGAAGCTGAGAAACAACGCCTGTCTATAAGTGTTATGGCTGACAAGGCGCAATCTAATCTCGAGTTGGCCGAGCAACGTTTAGCGGATCTTAATAAGCAAAACCAAGTCGCAAACGAGCAAGTGACTCAATTAGTTCAAACGAAAGATCAGCAATGGAACGCTTTGAAAGAGAGCATTGTTCAAACTTCTATCGAAGCACCTGAACTTGAGCATATCGATGATTGGTTTACTGCGAAATCGCAAGCATCAAGCATGTGGCAGCAAACCAAACAGCAACAGGCCGATATTGAGAAGCAACTGATTACTCAAAATGCCGAATTGAAAACCTTAGACGACAAGCTAAGCAGTGTTGAGAAAGAGCTCGCGACACTGACGCAACAGAGTGAGTCTTTAGTGTCAGAACTGACTCGTGTAACGGTTGAAAGAACAGAGTTGTTTGGTGACAAAGACATTCAAGCCACCAGCAATGCGATGAAGCAAAAAGTCACTGACGCGGTAAATGCATTTGATGCAGCGCAGTTGGTTCTTAACCGTTGTGAACTTGAACATCGAACTGAGCAAACCAAACACACTGGTTTCTCGGACGAGTTGGTCAGCAAGCAGTCAAGCCACACACAGGCGACAAATGCTTGGCTAGAAGCGCTGAAAACGAGCCCATTCGAAGGTGAGGCTAATTTTGAAGCAGCGTTGTTAGACGAAGAGGTTAGAGCTCAACTTCAAAGCCTGAAGAAGTCTTTAGACGAAGCGATTGTCAGTGCGCAAGCTAGGTTGAACACCGCTAAAGCGGCGCAAGTGGAGCTACAAAGCCATGAAAATGCGAAAGCATGGCAAGAGCAAAACCAGCAGCAAGTTGAAGAAGCGACTACTGAGTGTCAAAACGCACAGCAAAGCCATGCGACAAAGATCGGCGCAATTTCTGCCAATCTTGAAACGGATAACCAGAACCGTAGTAATCAACAAGATCTGTTCAAGCAAATCGACGAGCAACAGGTCGACTTTGATGATATTTCACGTCTGAACTCACTTATCGGCTCTAAGAACGGCGACAAGTTCCGTAAGTTTGCTCAAGGTCTAACACTGGAAAACTTGGTGTACTTGGCGAACAAGCAGCTACAGCGTTTGCATGGTCGTTACGAGCTAAAACGTAAAGCCGATGATGGTTTAGAACTGCAAGTGCTCGACACTTGGCAGGGCGATGTTATGCGTGACACCAAGACGTTATCAGGTGGCGAAAGCTTCTTGGTGAGCTTGGCGTTGGCATTAGCGCTTTCTGATCTTGTGAGCTACAAAACCAGTATTGATTCTCTGTTCCTAGATGAAGGTTTTGGCACACTGGATAGCGACACATTGGACATTGCACTTAACGCACTGGATAACTTGAATGCATCAGGCAAGATGATTGGCGTGATTAGCCACGTTGAAGCACTGAAAGAGCGAGTACCCGTACAGCTTAAAGTGACAAAACACTCTGGTTTAGGTGTGAGTGAGATGGAGAAGCAGTACAAGGTTGTCGCTTAGCGTATAGCTCTATTCCATCAGTGTAGAAATAGAAGCAGAGCTAGATGAAGCAGATCCCCGACTCAGTCGTTCCTCCTTCTCGAGGATGACGGAGTCGGGAGTAGTCACAAATCACTACGCAGTCACTCCTTAAAGTCAGGAACGAACGTCATAGAGAACTAGGCTTTGTTCGTATTGCCTTCGTCATTCTCTAAAGCGAGGTACGAACGTAATAGGGAATCTCTAGTAAACGCAGGAAGTGGATGCTTCAAGAAGGGAACGGCCATGCACAAGAAACCCCATTTACCGACTAAGATATGTCCTGTTTGCCAAAAGCCTTTCGCATGGCGTAAAAAATGGCAGCGCTGTTGGGATGGCGTGATCTACTGTTCTGAACGTTGCCGTCGTAATAAATCTGAGTCTTCATACTCTTGAATAGATCAGCTCAATCCTCACGCTCTAAACCCACTAACTCCTATATTTCCTTTCTTTGTCATCATTTTGATGCTCCTTTAATCGTTTCGTAATTCATTTCTCAAGTTAATATTTCTATCTGTAAGATAAGTGATGTATAAAGGCGGCATGAAGATACCTAAAAGAATACAGCCTTTAGTTGACGATGGTTTAGTCGACGAGGTGACAAGCCAACTCATGAGTGGCAAAGAAGCATCTGTGTACATTGTACGCTGCGGCGATACGATCCGTTGTGCCAAGGTATATAAGGAAATTAGCCAGCGCAGCTTTAAAAAAGCGACCGCGTATCGTGAAGGCCGAAAAGTCCGAAATAGCCGCCGTGCTCGAGCGATGGAAAAAGGCTCTGGCTTTGGTCGAGAGCAACAAGAAAAGGTTTGGCAAAGTGCTGAAGTGGATGCCTTATATAAACTGGCAGAAGCGGGCGTACGTGTGCCTGTCCCTTACGGTTGCTTTGATGGCGTGCTGCTTATGGAACTGGTCACTGACGATGATGGTTATGTTGCACCACGTTTGAACGATGTCGTGATGTCAGCAGAGCAGGCGATCGAAGACCACGCTGTGATGATGACTTACGTAGTTAAAATGCTGTGTGTCGGTTTGATCCATGGTGACTTGTCTGAGTTCAACGTATTGGTGGATGAATACGGCCCCGTGATTATCGATTTACCACAAGCAGTTGATGCTTCTGCGAACAACAACGCCGAGTGGATGCTGGCTCGTGACATCAATAACATCCGTGACTACTACGCTCAGTTTGCCCCTGAATTGGCGAAAACCGAGTATGCCAAGGAAATGTGGGCGCTGTACGAGAAAGGCGACTTGAAGCCAGACAGCAAACTGACGGGTGAGTTTACGGAAACCGACGACTTGGCTGATATCGAAGCCATCATGCAAGAGATAGACGCTGCGCGAATTGAAGAACAACATCGACGCGAGCGAGCTAAAGAAGAGAAAGAAGGTGTTGACGATACTAAGTTCAATTGGGCTGAATAATCGTGATGATCAGTTTTGATCTTTAGCTAGATATCAACCAAACGCCTTTTAAAACAGAGGCGTTCTTTCTAAATAAAAACCCAATGGAGCTTCAACTCTGTTGGGTTTTCTTTTTTAGCACTAATGAAAGACGGACACTCGTATCAACTACCAATTTAACTGTTCACCATCGTAAGCGTAGAAGTGCCCACTGTTATCCGGTGTGGCAGTGCGAATAATATCGACCAACTGATGGGCGACATAGCTTGACTCAAACAACTTACCTTCAGGGACATTGGTCTGAAAAGGCTTCGACAGAGCTGTGTCTGTCGTGCCCGGGTGCAGAGCCAACACGGTGCCTTTCTTAATGGTACGTTGCCATTCGATCGACATGGTTTTGATGAACATATTTAGGGCTGCTTTCGATGAGCGGTAGCTATACCAACCGCCTAATCTGTTGTCTGAAATACTGCCAACCTTTGCGGATACCACAGCAAACTTTGGATTGTCGCTCGCTTTAAGTATCGGCGTGAAGTGTTTTGCTAATAACAAGCTGGGCAGGGTATTCACAGAGATGTTTTTGAGGAAAAACTCAGGGTCGATGGACGACAAGTTCTTTTCCGGTCCAAGATCTGGAGTGTGGAGCATACCCACGCAGTTGATCAGCCAATCAAGTTGTTCAAACTCAGAACTCAAGCGCTTAATATCAGCTTCGTCGGTGGCGTCGACTTTGTGCCAGCTCAAGCGATTGTTTTCTAGTTCCGGCTGTTGAGAGTGGTAAGTCGCGTCTACATGCACATCAAGAAAATCAAACCGAGAGAGCTCAGATAATAGGTGTTTAACCACAGCGAAACCAATACCGCCGCTCCCACCGACCACCAATATGTGTAATCTGAGTTGCTCCACCATTATAAGTTCTCCAAGTTTGTGATTCGTTGTTCAGCAGTATCGAGAATCGCTTGTTGTGATTGCTCATCCATGTTGTCCCAAGAGCGATATAACATGCCCATACGTGGGTTGCGGTTTAACGCATCGCGGTGCTGGTCCATAAAGCGCCAATACAAGCTATTGAAAGGGCAAGATTGCTCGCCGCTGCGTTCTTTTATCTTGTAGTGACAGCCTTTGCAGTAGTCACTCATGCGGTTGATATAGGAACCGCTGGCAGAGTATGGTTTGGTTCCTACGATCCCGCCATCCGCAAACAGTGCCATACCTCGCGTATTTGGCATTTCAACCCACTCAATCGCGTCGACGTAAATACCGAGGTACCAACTGTCGACTTGGTCAGGGTCTATACCCGTGATTAAACAGAAGTTGCCAGTGATCATTAACCTTTGGATGTGGTGCGCGTAAGCAAACTCAAGAGACTGGTCAATCGCATGCTTCATGCAGTTCATCTTGGTTTGTCCGTCCCAAAAGTAATGGGGCAGGTTATTATGTGCTGAGTAATGGTTTTTGTTGGCGTAAGCAGGCATGTTTGCCCAATAGACGGCGCGTATGTACTCTCGCCACCCCAGTATTTGGCGTACAAATCCTTCGACCTGTGCAATATCGATGCTTGGCTTATCTGGTGAGCTGTCTCGAAGACAGGATGCTTGGTAGGCCGACAGTGCTGCATCAATCACTTCTTTAGGGCTCAGCAGTTTACTGTTCAGCGAGAACGATATACGGCTATGATACAAGCTCCATTTAGAGTCGTGCTCTGTCGTCATCGCATCTTGAAACTGCCCAAATAACGGCAAGCAGACTTGGCAGAAATGAGCGAGTAGAGACAAGCTTTGTGCGCGGTTCACCGGCCATAGTAACTGGTTACCGACTTGACCAATGGTTTGTACTTGGTGACGTTCGATACGTTGCAAAATGTCGGTTATATCATTGGTAAACATCAGCGGCTGAGGTAGGTTTTCGATGTCTTGTTTCTTGAGCTTATTTCGATTGTTCGCGTCGTAATTCCATTTTCCGCCAACGGGCTTTCCGTCTTCTAGCAAAATGTCGAAACGTTTTCTCATTCGGCGATAGAAGTGTTCCATCATGATGTGTTTGTCTTTTGGAAACTGTTGTTCTATCTCCTCGAATGGAAAGAGGAAGTGTTCTGTATCACAACAACCTTTGGTCGCATTGGTCAGCTTGAGATTGTTCATCTGCTCTAAGAGACGATATTCATCTGGCCTTTGATATTCGAATTTCTCTGCGCCGAATTCGTGTACATAGTGCTTTAAAAGTGTGTCTAGGTTTTCAAATTGCGTTGTGTCGTCAAGAGTAAGGTGTAGTACTTGATGACCTTGTTCTTTGAGTTCGTTAGCGAAGTAACCCATCGCACAGAAAAACGCGGCCACTTTTTGAACGTGAGAGGCAACATAATCTGTTTCTTGTTTTAGCTCAGCAATGATGTAAATAACGTCATCGTTAACCTGTCTAAACCATGAATGCTCAATGTTGAGTTGGTCACCTAATACAAGTCGTACCGTTTTAAATTTCATAATGCGTCCTGGTTTGTGAGGCTTGTTGTGACTGCGTTACCGTCTGACCATTGATTGATGAAGGCATGGTCTGGGTCGTACATTTCAGTACGTTGATTCAAATCGAAATGACGTGATTTGTTAATTATTAGACGCTTACGAGTTGATAGGCTGACAAGATCACAAATGACTACTCTAAGTGGGAAATAGGAGATTTCGATCAGGATGAGTGTGTTGAAGAGGATATCAAGCCAACCAATAATACCGATAGAGGTTGGCAATGCCGGTTATTTTTGAGTGTCGAACTGGAGCTTCTATTCCATAGGAACAACGAGAATATCGATAGGGGAAGTATCGATGATCTGTTTAGAATGGGAGATGAGCTTATGCCAAAAATCATGGTGATGGCCGCACAGCAATAGGTCAACGCCGTTTGCTTCGATGGCATTTTTGAGCTTATCGTTCAAATCACCCGTTCCCACGAAAATGTGCTTGATTGGGTGTTTGGCGTAGGCTTCAAACTCTTTCAAATGCTTAACGGCATCTTCATTGATGGGTAAATCACCGTCATTTCCCTGAATATCAACGAGCTCTGGATAAATTTCTCCATGCGTACCATCGATATAAACAAATGAAATGCCAGCCTCCAGTTTATCAGCGAAGAAGGTCGCTCTATCAATGAGAATCTTGGTGTCGTCAGACAGTTCAAGTGCGACCAGAATATGTCGGTAATCCATAATTAAAGCCTCTTGTTGTGAGTTATGTAACAAGCATAGTTTCTGTTGACGCAAATGATATCGAAGAGATCTCATATTCCGTAAAATCATCATTCAATGTTCTTCTAAGCACTATCGTATTTATATCGCTTTGATTGGTAAGAAATTTACAAAAGGTTGATATAGTGGTTGAAGCGCTAGCTTATGCTGTTAGATAGGCTTGATAGTTCAATGCGCCAATAACGAAGAGGCATCAATGACAGCACTACTAACCATTCCCACTCGAACATTAGGTTTCGACTACGATATTGAGATCCGAGACTGGTCTCAAAAGCTCGTCGGCTTTCAGGTGTTTGAAGATGGTAGACGACCGCTTGATGGAGGCATTGGGCTGAGCCTCAACCTTGTTGAACAGTTTGACGTGAATGGTCGTTGGCTAAATTCATTACCTGCGTGTTATCGTGAAATCACCGACGACTTTCCAGAATACCAATACCAGATGTTGTGGCTTGCTGCGAATACTTATGAAGCCGCGCAATTGCTTGAATTAAGGCCTGTTATTTTGGCTTTGATCTGCATGAAATACAGTGTCGACAACAAGAAAGCACTGGCACTAAGTCGCTTAGGGCAGAAGAAGATCCTTACCAAGTTGGGCTTAGACGGCAGCAAGGCGACACTCAAATTCATCGACAAGCTAGAGCTTCATTACAATGTTGGTGATGAACTCGACCACATTGTTCGCATTCTCGAGCCACTGCAAAGACGAGTTCTTAAGTTTAAGCATTACTCAAAAGTTGGATACACAGCCCTGCGTTTGGACCAAGTTCATCCATTTCTAACTGGTAGCAGGCTAGGGATTGCAATGGTGGAAGAGGGCAGACTTAACGCACCGTCGAAGATGGCGATGTTCCAAGATGCGATATTGCTAGGGCAAGATTTGGAGATGGATGATCCACTGCGCGCGATTACCAGACAGAACTCTTTTGCGATGTTTGAACAACTCCATGACCGCTGGACGGAGCAACGCCAATTACGTCGTTTGGAGGGTAACTGCCCAATGGATAAAGACATCCCTTATCCCGTTCCTTTACTTGGCAATGACAACATTCATCCGCTCATGGATTATTACGACCTTGAACACGAAGGCATCGAGCAGAAGCACTGTATTGGCGTGTATCACAACCGAATCATGAGCGATCGTTATGTGGTGTTCCGCATGCTCAAGCCTCAGCGTTTAACCATAGGTTTACGCCGCGTCCCGAGCAAAGCATTTCCTTTTGAAATAGACCAAATCTGCGGAAAACGAAATGCACCTCCGTCGGAATCCGCTCGCCAAGTGATTCACGACTGGCTAGAAGCGAGTAAGCAAAAATATCCTAAGCAATAGCCATTAAGTAGAAGGAATACAGGATGTTTCAACAAGGCGATCTTTGCCCTCATTGTGGTTTGATTATTGTGATGCCTACGGATCTGCAAGGTGAATGCCTAGGATGCGGCGAAGAAATTAATCAAGACCCAGCAGACGATTACGACGAAGAAGAGTAGCTTTACCTACACTTAGATTAAACAAGGCTAGGATAGCCGAATTACTCTCTTTAAAAGGACGGAAAAATGCAGAAAGTAATCTTTAGAAATTGCGATGAAAACTCACCTTATTGGCATGAGTTAGAGGGCTTATTTCAAAGTGAATGGTCTGATTTCAAGTTTAAAGATACATATAAAGAAAACGTACAACTCCCTCCAGTAATAACAGTACTTCGCGATAATGTGGTCATTGGTGGCTTGGCGTATTCCTATTTTCAAGAACCTCACCAAGTTCGTGATGTAGTGTGGATCAACGCTGTGTTTGTCGACCCTCAATGGCGCGGTCAAGGCATTGCCAGTGAACTGATTAATCGTGGTGTCAGACAGGTTTCTTCTGCAGTGCAAACTCAACTCTACGCGTACACCAATATCATGGGTCTCTACCAAGGGCTAGGTTGGTCAATCGTAAATATCGAATCAGAACCGAACCATAAAGTGATGAGTATTGAGCTTAATCGATAAGCTCGGAATAAAAGCCTGATATTAGTTTATCTGCCGTTCGAGTAATGAATTTCTCCCTTTCATCCATAATGCATAAACCTGTTAAATTTTCGTTGAAACTCATGCCGATATCGCCTTTAAATCAAACAACTAGCTGTTGATTAAAACGATCAAGACGATTTATTGCAGCAGTTGTTGAGCACAAAGCCTATATTGACTAGAATGACGCACTTTTTTTATTTACGTACATACAGGTAATGAACATGAGCGATACTAATTCAAGACCAGCTTTACCAGATCATCTTGCAGGCAACCCACGCAGCCCACACCACGTTGCTGAGTGTTTCGAATACCCAATCGGCATTCGTCTAAATGGTAAAGAGCGTACTGATGTTGAAGAATACTGCATCAGCGAAGGTTGGGTTAAGATCCCTTCTCCAAAAGCGCTAGATCGTTTTGGTCAGCCAATGCTTATTACTCTAAAAGGCACTGTAGAAGCTTTTTACATCGACGCATAATCATGTCGTGTGGCTAGCTAATACTTCGAGTAATTAGCTAATGTTTGCTTAATTAGCCAACATCAAGCCACCAAGCGTTATTACCTAAAAGGGTCTAGAGAAATCTAGACCCTTTTTGTTTGCATTGATTTTAGCGAACTTCTTTAACCAATAGCCCAAACCACCTTCATAACTCCACAGATTCAACTAAAATTGTTGTTATTCACTATGCATTCGCAGTAATAACAAAGTTGTTGTTGGTTGATTTATGTTCGCTCGCTCTTTTTGGATTTATTCGTACTCGAAAGTTCTGATGTTTAATTAAACAGATACAAACAAAAATATGAAGCGCAGTCTAATTAAATGAAACTAATATGCTGTATTTAAAGTTATTTTTTGTTAATAACTACCTCTATCACAGAAATTAATCCTGAAGCACATACAATTCCCTTGATTTCGAATGAGCGCTAAATTTTTTCGTTCGAGCATTTAAATTCTTCCTTCGCCCAATAATTATGAGGTTCCTATGTTTGGAATATTCAAACCTATGGCGCATATCGATCGCTTGTCATCAGATAAGATCGATAGCACCTACACACGACTACGATGGCAGCTGTTTCTTGGCATCTTCGTTGGCTATGCGGGGTACTACTTAGTCCGTAAAAACTTTAGTTTGGCGATGCCTTATCTCATTGAACAAGGTTTTAGCCGTGGAGAACTAGGGGTTGCATTAGCGGCGGTATCTATCGCTTACGGCTTATCTAAGTTCTTAATGGGCAGTGTTTCTGACCGTTCTAACCCTCGTTACTTCCTCAGCGGTGGCTTGTTAATGTCGGCACTGGTGATGTTCTGCTTTGGCTTTATGCCTTGGGCAACAGGCAGCATCACTGCGATGTTTATCCTGCTGTTCTTGAATGGTTGGTTCCAAGGTATGGGTTGGCCAGCTTGTGGACGAACCATGGTCCACTGGTGGTCACGAAAAGAACGTGGTGAGATAGTGTCAGTATGGAACGTTGCTCACAACGTGGGTGGCGGTTTGATTGGCCCAATGTTCTTGTTGGGGCTGTGGGCTTTTAACGACGATTGGCGAACCGCTTTTTATGTTCCTGCATTTTTTGCCACTCTCGTTGCTGTCTTTGTTTGGTTTACTGTAAGAGATACACCTCAATCTTGCGGCTTACCACCGATTGAAGAACATAAAGACGATTACCCAGACGACTACGATACGTCTCATGAGAAAGAAATGACGGCGAAAGAGATCTTCTTTAAGTACGTTTTCTCTAACAAACTGTTGTGGTCAATCGCTATTGCCAATGCGTTTGTTTACCTTATCCGCTATGGCGTACTCGATTGGGCTCCAGTTTACTTAAAAGAAGCAAAAGACTTCTCTGTAGATAAATCATCTTGGGCTTACTTCTTGTATGAGTGGGCAGGTATCCCTGGCACCTTATTGTGTGGTTGGATTTCAGATAAGTTATTCAAAGGCCGACGTGCACCTGCAGGTATCTTGTTCATGGTTCTAGTGACAGTCGCTGTGTTGGTATATTGGCTGAATCCAGCAGGTAACCCAACGGTTGATATGCTGGCACTGGTTGCGATTGGTTTCCTTATCTATGGTCCTGTAATGCTGATCGGTTTGTATGCACTGGAACTTGCGCCTAAGAAAGCAGCGGGTACAGCGGCTGGTCTAACGGGTTTGTTTGGTTACTTAGGTGGCGCGGTTGCTGCGAACGCAATACTCGGCTTTATGGTTGACCATTACGGCTGGGATGGCGGCTTCATTATTTTGGTCGGCGCTTGTGTGGCTTCAATCATCTGTCTGCTTTACGCCTTCTTAGGTGAGCGTGCGCACCATAAACAAAAAGATCTCGAACGAGAGAGAGAAGCGCTAGCTCAGTAGTGTATTTACTGAATCACATCTATAAATAACAACAGAGGCAGGTATATCCTGCTTCTGTTTTATCAAGGGAAACAATAATGAAAACAACGTCACTGTCTCTGACCTTATTAGCACTAAGCTTATCTGCAAATGCGTTCGCCGACCCTTTAGTGATTGCGCATCGCGGTGCTTCTGGTTATTTACCTGAACACACATTACCCGCTAAAGCGCTCGCTTATGCAATGAAACCTGATTACATCGAACAAGATGTCGTGATGACCAAAGACGACCAATTGGTGGTTTTGCATGATCATTATCTAGACCGAGTCACCGATGTCGCGGATCGCTTTCCAACACGTGCTCGTTCAGATGGCCGTTACTACGCGATTGATTTTACGCTCGCTGAGATCAAATCATTAAAGGTGACCGAAGGCTTTAAGTTAGATGAACAAGGCAACAGAGTGGCAGGGTACCCAACGCGCTTCCCAATGTGGCAGTCTGATTTCCGTGTCGCTACCTTTGCAGAAGAAATCGAGCTGATCCAAGGCCTAAATAAGACCTTAGGTTATGACGTGGGCATCTATCCTGAAATTAAAGCACCTTGGTTCCATCGTCACGAAGGCAAAGATATCTCAAAAGCTGTGCTTGCAACCTTGCATCAATATGGTTACCTATCAAAAGACGACAAAGTGTATTTGCAGTGTTTTGACGCCAATGAACTTCAACGCATTAACGATGAGCTCATGCCAGTGATGGAAATGGATCTTAAGCTCGTTCAGTTGATGGCCTATACAGATTGGAATGAAACCATGACCTACCAAGGTGACAAAGCAACGCCGTACAGTTACGACTGGATGTTTGAAGCTGGTGGCATGGAAAAAGTGGCGTCTTATGCGGAAGGAATAGGCCCTTGGAAGCCAATGTTGGTGGACGATGCATCGACCAAAGATAACATCATTATTAAACCGTTAATGAAGTCAGCAAAAGACGCGGGCTTAGATGTTCACCCGTACACGTTCCGTGCTGACCCAGGAAGAATCCCAGCTTATGCTGATAACTTTGATGGCATGTTGGATGTCTTCTACAACCAAGTCAAAGTTGATGGTGTGTTTACCGACTTCCCAGACAAAGCGGTCGACTTCTTGAACCGTTAATACCCCGTCAGTTACGAGCTATTAGTAACGAGATACTAAGAGCCAAAAGCACCGACTAAAGGTGCTTTTGGTTCTTCTTTCACTTTTTGGATCTCCTTGTACTGGCCTCGAAATCCTACCTATATTCTTCTTTCTCAGCCCACATTTTGATATTCACTCGGTTTACAGCTATAACCTGACTTGATAGGTTACTCCCAATGCAGCCAGATGCTTAATCTATAAGTGTTTATCGGCTCAACCTGATATTGAATTTGGAAAGATCATGGAAGAAAGAAGTAAAGCTTATCTTGATAGCTACCTCAACACATTACCAGCAGACGTTGCTTCGCAATACACCTCTTTTAGTGCCGACTATTACTGTGCTGATGAATACAACGCCAACCTCTGCGCCCAGTTAATTCTCAAGGGTGAAAAACAAGCGTCTTGCAGCCTTGAATATTGGTACAGCCATGAAGGCGAGACGAGACCAGTAGTTGGTCACTTGCAAGTCGTCACTGACTGGGATGGCAAGCCAGTTTGCATTGTAGAGATCACTTCAGTCTCACAGTGCAAATATAACGAAGTGACGGCGGAGTTTGCTGCTGCCGAAGGCGAGGGTGACAAAACACTCGAATGGTGGAGAGAAGCTCACTGGAATTTCTTCTCACGTGAATGTGAAGAGCTCAAAATCTCACCAAGTGAAGACATGTTACTTATGTTGGAGCGTTTTAAAGTGGTTTATCAATAAAGGGTATTTTGTGTTTAGAAGATCGTGCTCCATAAACAGTAACAAGGTTGTCCATAATGAGCCTAACCGTCCGAGAAGTTTTTATAGGCTCGCTTAAACATTAGATAATTCATCGTATGCAGGAGGCAAGATGACAAAGCTAATCGAATTAACAGAAATAGTCTTATTCGACTGGGGCAATACGCTGATGGTCGATTTGCCAGACGCACAAGGGAAGATGTGTGACTGGGAAACCGTACAAGAAGTGAGTGGTGCTCGTGCATTACTGGGGGAGTTGTCGAAAACTCATCTAGTTTATGTTGCTACCAATGCTGGTGATTCCAGTAAAGACGACATCATTCGAGCCTTTGAGCGTGTTGGCCTGTCTCAATATATCTTGGGTTACTTTTGTAAGGCGAGCATTGGCTTTTCTAAGTTCGAGTCGGGGTTCTATCCTGCCATTATTTCTAAGCTCGGTGTTTCACCACAAGAGATCACCATGGTAGGCGACACTCTAGAGAAAGACATTTACCCAGCAC
This sequence comes from Vibrio sp. 10N.222.49.C9, assembly GCF_041474985.1. Taxonomy (NCBI): domain Bacteria; kingdom Pseudomonadati; phylum Pseudomonadota; class Gammaproteobacteria; order Vibrionales; family Vibrionaceae; genus Vibrio; species Vibrio sp. 10N.222.49.C9. The sequence continues at coordinate 286,750 of NZ_JBFRVD010000008.1, forward strand.
TTGAAGCGGGTTTGCAAGCGGTGTGGTTGAACACGGAAGGTGCTGAGCTTAAGTCACAGCATCCAGGTATCGTACAAGTTCAATCCCTAAGCGAACTGTTGGAGTAGCGCGATTAACTCTCTGATATTAAGTTCAGATAAAGCGCTTGTCCGTTTTGACGTAAACCTCTCATCTCTTTGCTGTTTAATCCTCTAAGCTAACTCTAGTTTCCACTATGAGGGCTAGGTTATGAGTATCGAATGTCACGGAATATCGGTTGGAATTGAACGTGTTAGCGGTGAAACCATCGTTGTGTTCAAAGCGAAAGGCAAACTCACACACGATGACTATCAGGCAATGATGCCAATTCTAAATACCACGCTAGAAGAACTCGATTCATCTAAACTCAAGATGCTGGTCGATATCTCAACCTTAACAGGATGGGAGTTACGTGCAGCTTGGGATGATTTTAAACTGGGATTAGAGCTCAATTCTAAGATAGACAAGATTGCTATTTTCGGCGATAAAAGCTGGCAAGAATTCGCTTCAAAAGTAGGGAGCTGGTTTGTGTCCGGTGAGATTAAGTCATTCGAAGACCATGACTCTGCGCTTAAGTGGCTAGTCGATTGATACTATTCGCGGGCAGCTAGAGAGCAGTTCGTAAACATCGCCAATGACAGTTGACGAGAATTGTCTCGAACGCTGTCATTTTTCGTTTTGGTTATGATATTTCCTATTCGATTCAATAGAGTATATTCCTTCCAGCGTGTAACATACCCAGGCTTTGTTTGGTCGCGACTAATGGTGTGGCTTGATTCAGTAAGAACGAGAACTAAAACAGAAATAAGGTCTAACGACATGCATAAGGTAATTGATAAGCTGGCTTGGATATTCATCAAAGACGGCAAGCTGTTGATGGTCAGATCAAAAGGCAAAGAACTGTTCTATCTACCGGGTGGTAAGCGTGAAGCTGGCGAAAGTGATGAGCAAGCACTGGTTCGCGAAATCAAAGAAGAGATCTCAGTTGATTTAGTGCCTGACTCCATCAAATACGTCGAGACGTTTACAGGCCAAGCTGATGGCAAAGCGGAAGGCGTATCGGTGCAATTGACTTGCTATCTTGCTGATTATACTGGCGAACTGTCTCCGGATGCCGAAATTGAAGAGCTTAAGTTTGTGGATGGCAACGACAGAGCGGTATGCTCATTGGCGGCACTGGTTGCGCTTGATTGGTTAGAAGCGAACCAATATTTGGCTTAAGGTTTTAGCTGCTATTAGCTGTATTATTACATATTAGCGAATGCTGAAAATTGATCTTCAAAAGATCATCGCTTACGAATAGCTTGAAGGGCGGCTGTCTTTCATCAACAGGTCGAGTTTCCTTTGAGCTTTCTTCGTGTCTTGTAAATCCACCACCTCAATCATTTCACACTCATCTCGTACCATCTCATTAATCAGGCTTGGGTAGTGTCGGCAATCTTCCGGACGGTCTAAGTAAATACTACATGTGTACTTGGCCTGAGCCTTGGTGTCTTTCGTCGGAACCAGTTCCAGAAAAGGGCAGCGAGATAAACGTTCGCCAGATTCAGGGTCGAACCATATCTCGCTTCCTCGAACATATTCAAAGATGTCTGGGTTGAACAGCTCCCACAAATCGATCTCTTCTTGAGTCGCGGCAAGGTCGCCATCTCCGTATTTGATACAGCATTTTCCGCATTGATTACAATCTTTCATTATCGACTTCATAAGTTGGTGAGCTTTTATCATTTTACCACTGATAGGCGTGGCACGTTGACTTTGTTGTTCATGGTTAAGCCGTTACGGGGCGGGAGCTTGGAATTACGGCGCTTAAAGTCAATTTATCTATGTACCACCACTCCAATCAAAGCTGTAAACAGTGATACAATTTGCGCCTCTCACGTAATTCAAACAAAGGCATCAAAATGAGAACCGTATACACCACCGAAGGCAACATCAACGCAAAGAAACAAAAAGAGGCTTACCCAACGCTCGCTTTATGTGACAAGTGCGTTGGTGACTATGTGGTTATCGAGCAAGGTGAACGAACTTACAAGCCTTGTGCTAAATGTGGTGCCGACGATTAATGCGTCTTGATAAATACCTATGTAAAAGCACTGACCTAACCAAGCCTGAAGCGATTGAACGCATCCATAATGGCGAGGTGAACGTAAACAGTGAGGCTGTGACCGATGAATCGACTCAGGTTCATGAAAGCAACACCATCTTGTTATATGGCACGCCGCTTAAGTTGCGTGAATTTCGATACCTCTTAATGCACAAGCCTGCGGGTACTATCTGCTCTAACATCGACGAAGTTTATCCTTCATTGTTCAACTACATCGAGATAGACAAAGCATCAGAACTGCACATCGCAGGGCGCTTAGATGCCGACACCACAGGCTTAGTCTTGATTACCGATGATGGGCGATGGTCATTCAATATTACGCTGCCAACCAAGTCGTGTAAGAAGGTGTATCGCGTGACATTGTCACGAGATATCAAAGACGATGTCGCTGATAAGTTTAAAGCGGGCATTCAATTGCAGGGCGAAAAAAAATCGACGCGTCCGGCAGAGCTCGAAGTGATTACCAGTAAAGAAGTGCTGTTGACCATTACAGAAGGTAAGTTTCATCAAGTGAAACGAATGTTTGCTGCAGTAGGGAATCGAGTTGTTGGCCTACACCGTGAACAGATTGGTGACGTTCGTTTGGATGTTGAAGCAGGCCAGTGGCGTTATCTAACCAAAGCCGAAGTTGACTCATTTCAGCAAGACTCTGAATAAACGCTGTAACCACTCAAAGCGTTAAGCGTGTCAGCACCAGAATATCAACACTATAAGGATATAGGATGGAAAACCTCAAAGTCTCAGAAATTAAGTCTTTTGTACCCGCGAAAGACTTCGATTTATCCAAGCGTTTTTACCAGTCAATCGGCTTCGAAGTGATGTCTGAATTTCACGATATCGCCTATCTGCGTCACGGCAGTTGTGCCTTCCTTCTGCAAAACTTTTATGAACCTGCGCACTGTCACAATTACATGATGCACTTGCTGGTTGAAGACGTAAAAAGTTGGTATCAACACATCCAAAACTCTAATGTAGTGTCGGAATTTGAAGTTACCGTTTCCGATTGAGCTTGAATTTGTAACAGACTCGCGCGCATCTTCCCAATATCAAAACAATCCTTGGAGTATTTAGAAATGTTGTTTTCTAGTCTGTCTAAACCATAGGTTCATGGCTCCGAGTTATGTTCTGAACTGCTCAATTTCTTAACCGAGCATAAGAGTGATTTCGAAGAAAAGTTAATCCCTGATCTGTCATACATCGATGATATGGCACATGTGGTGAACGGTATCAAAATCAAAGGCGTTCTCCACATCAATGCGAATCAATACCGACTTCAATATTCGTTTGATTGGGAGCTGTTTCTAGGCTGTTCAGATAGAAACGAAACCGGTGTAGAGAATGGAAGTGTTCTATTCACTCTTGAGGACGATAACGTTCTTAATATCAACTTCCCAAACTACGGTTCTCGAGATACTAGCGATGAGCTCTAGTCGGTTCTTCGTGGGTGCTATACAGAAGGAACAACAATGATAACTATCGAAAGGCTTGAAGATTCACATGTGGCGTTAGTTCAGGCCATCCAACTCGCCGATGAACAGGTTAAGTTCGCTGGTACAGCTGCAGAGTTTTTATTAGACGGCAGTGAAACGACGCACTTGCACGTGATTAAGTCTGATAACGAAGTTGTGGGTTTCTTTAAGCTGGATATCGCTTACGCAGAGCACTACGAATTCTGCCCTGAAGGAAGCATTGGCTTGAGAGCTTTTGTGCTTGATAAAAACCAGCAAGGTAAAGGTTTAGGAACAGGCACGGTGAAGGCTTTGTTTCCGTATTTAAAAGCGAATTACTCAGCGTATGAGTCGATTTACTTAACTGTGAATTGCAAAAATCCGGCAGCATTCAACTGTTATAAGAAAGGCGGCTTCGAAGATACCAATGAACAGTATTTAGGTGGCGCAGCAGGCCCGCAATTTATCATGCGCGGTCGAATTGCTTAGTAATAAATTATTGATGAGAAACACCTGCACAGCTGTATGCAGGTTGAGAGTCTTAAAGAACACGAGAAGGAAATTTGATGAAGGTTCAATATCTTGAAGTGGTTACCCCAGAGGTCGATGTCGTTTGTGCAACATACGCTCAGCTCTACAACGTGAAATTCAGTGGTGCAGATGTGAACCTTGGTGGGGCGCGCACTGCAAAGCTATCTAATGGCGGGGTAATTGGCATTCGAGCACCGCTTCGTGAAACTGAAGAACCAACTGTTCGTCATTACACGTTGGTTGAGGATATTCAGTCTGCAGTAACTGCAGCCGAGAAACTAGGCGCCGAAGTTGCGGTGCCGCCAATGGAGTTACCACGTCACGGGATGTGTGCCATTGTCATTCAAGGTGGCGTCGAGCTCGGATTCTGGCAGTTATAAATGATGTATACCTTTTAGATTGTGACGGACGAGATACTACGATTTATGATGCGACACCTAGTGTCTTTACCTGCTTCATGGCATCATTCCACGCAGCTAAAACCCCAACAAGGTATGTTATGAAACAGAATATTGTCCACATTGCACTCGTGGTAAAAGACTACGATGAAGCGCTTGATTTCTATGTAAACAAGCTTAAGTTTGATCTCATCGAAGACACGTATCTGCCAGAAGAAGATAAGCGCTGGGTTGTTGTTGCTCCACCAAATTCAACCGGTGTGAGCCTGTTACTTGCTAGAGCTTCCAAGCCAGAGCAACTCGATTTCATCGGCAACCAAGCTGGTGGACGCGTATTCCTATTCTTAAACACCGATGACTTCTGGCGTGATTACGAACGTATGACGTCTTTGGGCATTAACTTTGTCCGAGAGCCTAAAGAGCAAGGCTACGGCACCGTTGCTGTGTTTGAAGATCTTTACGGTAACTTGTGGGATCTGCTTCAGTTAAATCCTGAACACCCTATGGCTAACAGGTAGATAAGCTTAGCCCACAACCATCGGGTGTTGCGTATTACAAAATGTCGGTTCATTGGGAGTAACGCTTCTCTTTCGTTAGGTTAACCCTCCGCACCGCTAAATCATCAACTTAAGTTAAGGAAGCTCATCGTGGAAGAAATCAAAGGCATTCTGCAATTCATGGTCGAGATTGAACAATTAAAGGATGTTCATCGACAGACAAAACCGGTTGGATTGGATCGATATGAAAACTCCGCTGAGCACAGTTGGCACGTCTGTTTGAGCGCACTCATGTTGAAAGACTATGCCAATGAAGAAATCGATATTACGCGAGTAATGAAGATGCTGCTGATTCATGATCTTGGGGAAATCGATGCCGGAGACACCATCATTTATGCCAGTGAAACCGCAGAAAACAAGCTCAAAGAGAGAAACTGCGTTGAGCGCTTGCTGAAATCATTACCGAGCCATTCAAGAAGCGAGTATTTGGATTTATGGCTTGAGTTCGAAGCAGGTGAGTCACCAGAAGCCAGATTTGGTAAGGCGATCGATAGAGTGCCGCCTTTGCTTCATAACATCCATGGTGGTGGTCATAGCTGGAAGAAGCACAACATATCCAAAGACAAAGTCCTGACCTTCAATGGCGAGCGTATTTCTAAAGGCAGTCGTGCCTTATGGAAAGAGCTAGAAGTGCAGCTTGAAGGTGCTGCGGACAAAGGGCTATTAAAGTAAAAGTTAATTTCGTACCTAAGCGTAACAATAGCTTTAGCTGTTCAATGAGGGAAATCTCGATGGCAACTGATTCAAGATGCATGGCACTTACCTTGTGTCTCATTTCTTTCAAATAAAGATCTAGTGGACAACAATAAGTTCGAGAACCGAGTGATAAGTTGTTAGTATGCATCAACTTTATAAATATTGGTTGGCTTATATAAATGCTTGATAATAAGTATATTAAACATCCTTATCACTGCGAACTGTGTAACGCACTTACCCCGCACCTTGCTGTTAACGCTTCCGATGCTGAATCTAAAGCGGACACTGAATCTGAAAAGAAACAATGGAAGTTAGGCGTGTTGATGGAGTACCTGATGACGTTATTGTTTAAAGGTGACCATAATGTTCCCGGTTTTTATGTCGACAGTGATTATGAATACCAGTGTGAGAAATGTGGGACTAAATCGTGGCATTAATTGGGGATGAAAATTTGATTCAACCTTAATTTTTTGAGCTCTAACCCCGAAATCAACTCGCTTAAAGAACTCGTTTGCTTTAAGAATTAGTGAGTTTCAGTCAGGCGTATTATTCCAATTTTGTTATGGAGGACAAACGAGTGATATACCCAAAAGCTTTAAATATTGGTGACAAAATCGGATTTTTCTCACCGTCATCGCCCGCAACGGTCTTTGCACCTAATCGATTTGCTCGTGCTAAACGTTATTTGGAAAAGCAGGGCTTCATTCTAGTTGAAGGTTTGTTAACTGGAGAGTCAGAAGGGTATCGTTCTGGTTCCATTCAAGCGCGAGCCGAAGAACTCAATCAGCTCATTCGAGATCCTGACGTGCGCTGCATTATGTCGACCATTGGTGGTAACAACAGTAACTCACTGTTGTCATACATCGATTATGATGCCCTTAGAGACGACCCTAAGATCATCGTCGGCTATTCAGATGCCACAGCATTACTGTTAGGCATCTACGCCAAAACTGGATTGGTGACTTTTTATGGCCCTGCACTTGTTGCGTCATTTGGTGAGTTCCCGCCATTAGTCGACGAAACCTTCCAATCGTTTACTGACATCTTATGCTCGGATTCAAGCCAACATCAGTACACGATGCCTGAGAGTTGGACGGACATTAAACACGATTGGGAAACTCAAGACTCTGCAAAGCCAGTTTACAATAACGAATGGCACTTCATGGGAAGAGGTCAAGTAAGCGGTCGCGTGATTGGCGGCAACCTGAGTACGATGGCCGGGATTTGGGGCAGCGAATACATGCCAGAAATTCAGTCTGGCGATATTCTGCTTATTGAAGATTCACTAAAAGGCATTGAAGCGGTCGAGCGTTCATTCGCGCACTTATTGGCTTGCGGAGTATTCGATAAAGTAGGCGCTATTGTACTCGGCAAACATGAGTTGTTTGATGACAAAGGGACAGGGCGAACACCACTCGATGTACTTCTTGAAGTGCTGAACGGTAAAAATGTCCCGATCCTGTATGGCTTCGACAGTTGTCACACCCATCCCATGCTAGTCACGCCACTAGGTGTGCAAGGCACTATTGATTTTGATGACCAAACATTCAAGCTTCAAAGCCAATGGTTAGCGTCGAGTTAACCTAAACTGATGATAATAAGACGCATTAGAAAAGTGATCCTCTCTGCAAACTGAGAATCGAATCGCGTCTATACTGACATGGGTTACGTCGCTGATTTTAGAAGTGGCGCTATGAATGTAAGTTTGATTAGGTTAAATCTCTGAGGCGACGATGAAAAAATTACTACCACTATGCGCCATTTTACTCTCTGCATCATTTTTAGCTGCGGCTTCTGATGGTTTGATTAAATACCAAAGTAATTACTCAGTGAAAGAGACCGCTGACCGCTTTGAAGAACTCGCTATAAGCAAAGGTTTGACATTGTTTGCGCGAATTGACCATCAGAAAAACGCGAGTAAGGTCGATCTTGAATTGAGACCAACGGAAGTCATCATCTTTGGTAACCCGAAAGTAGGGACACCATTAATGCAATGTGCTCAAGAAGTCGCGATAGATTTACCGCAGAAGGTGTTAGTCACTGAAGATTCAAATAAGAAAGTATGGTTGTCTTACAACGATCCTAATTACTTGGTAGAGCGTCACACGATCAATGGCTGTGACGAGGTCGTTAAGAAAGTATCGGGTGTACTAAGCAAGCTATCAGAAGCGACAGTGGCGAAAAAGAAAGCGAAATAACCAAGACCAATTAGCACTCATTAAGACTATTAATGGGTGCGACTTGACGAGGATATAGCTTCCCAATCAACGTTTGGCTGCATTGACAACTAAGCAACAATATATAAAAGTAGTTTTATGAAACTGAATTTAGCGCCATCTAACCAACGAATTATCATCATTCCATAAGAATGGTGGGATTGTTGATGCGCTTTGTTTATCGAACCCACCCTAAGGTGGGTTTTTTGTCGCTGTCTTATGGGTTTTATCTGAATAGAGGAAGTCATATGAAAAAGATCGCGGTTTTTGGTAAGCCTGGGAGTGGAAAGTCCACAGTCAGCAAGGCGTTAGCACTAGCTACAGGGATAGAGCTTCACCAGTTGGACTCTATTGTTTACAAGGCCAACGGAGAGTTTGTTGAACGTGAAGTATTTGAGGAGGCTCATGAGAGCATACTTAAGTCAGAAAGCTGGATCATCGATGGTTTTGGCCCTCTAGGCTCGTTCAACACACGTTTAGATGCAGCTGATACCTTGGTTTATATCGACATTCCTTATTCAACTAGCTACTGGTTTGTAACCAAGAGAATGCTCAAAGGTTTATTTGTTAAACCTGAAGGCTGGCCTGCTGGAAGCTCAGTGATAAAAGGCACGATACAAAGCTATAAGACACTCATAGACAGAACCTTA
>NZ_JBFRVD010000009.1:0-20923 GCF_041474985.1 Vibrio sp. 10N.222.49.C9
AATATCAGTTGACCACTACATTGGTATGATATTTCGGGTAGAGAACGAACCGATTTGAGAGCCATGACTTTAGACTTTGATTCACTAAAGCTCGCCGTAGATGAAGCCTTGAATGTTTTTCCAGAAACCCAATTGGTCGTCCTTAACGATAGACTTGATTGGGGGTTAATCTCTATTGAATCATCTAAACGCATGCTGATTTGTAAGGACTAATAGTCAACCTACACTTCAATATGGAAATCATTGCCTATGTCACTGTTTGATTAATATATTACCAATATCATATACCTTTACCTCAAAAAGGAGCCATATATGACATGTAGTAGCTGTAATAAACGTCTAAATATCGGAATGATCCATAAGCGTGACCCAGCAACTGGTATGAAATACAAGTCATGCCCACACTGCTCGGATGCTAATAATGGTGAGCATGTTTATCACCCCTATCCATCTTCTTTTGGAAAAACTCCAGCTCGAATTTCAGCTCGAAATCCAGAAGGTTATCAAAGCTACTGTATTGAATGTCGACGTTTAGACAAAGGTGTTCAATCACAGACGTATATGAATGGAAAAACGTGCAGCAGCTTAATCTAGGAATCGAATGAATCTATCACAAACTGATGCTGTAGATTGGCTATCAACGCTCAAAGCATCGAGCGTTGATCTGTTAATTACAGACCCACCATACGAATCTCTAGAAAAACATCGAAAAATAGGAACAACTACTAGGTTAAAAGTTAGTAAATCATCAAGTAATCAATGGTTTGATATATTTCCAAACTCAAGGTTTGAAGAGCTGTTAACTGAAATATATCGAGTGCTAAAAAATAACTCTCATTTCTATCTATTCTGCGATCAAGAAACGATGTTTTTTATTAAACCAATTGCAGAAAAAGTAGGATTCAAGTTCTGGAAGCCTATCATCTGGGATAAAGTTTGTATTGGTATGGGATACCACTATAGAGCTAGACATGAGTACATTCTCTTTTTTGAAAAAGGAAAAAGAAAACTCAATAACTTAAGTACACCAGATATATTGACCTATAAACGAGTTTATAGAGGCTACCCTACAGAGAAGCCTGTAGATTTACTGGAAGTTCTAGTTACCCAAAGTAGTAACCAAGGGGAATTAATCGTTGACCCATTCTTTGGTTCTGGATCAACGCTAATTGCGGCAAATAATTTGAAAAGAAAAGTGAAGGGGAATGATATCTCTCCGGCTGCTCATGAACATTTCGAGCAGCGTCAAAAATCACATTCTATGCAGATTCATAAATAGCCATTTCTAAATCGTGTACTGCTTCAAGATATTGAGGTTTACCACCAAAGCCATTGTTAATGATTTCTTTCATACTTCCGATTTCATTAAAAGGAGCGACTTTAAGTACAGTAATATTTTCGACTTCTGTAACGCCACCGTCAGCATACTTATCAAGAAGGTTGTTCAATACCTGCTGCGCGGTATCGCCATATTTAGTGAAGTAGTTACGCTTCTTCACGTTATCGGCGCGCTCTTTACGAGTTAAAGCGGGTTGGTCATAAACGACATGGCAAATCATATCGAATGGGTCCATGTCTTTACCCACTTCGTCCTCTAGCGCTTCCCATAGAATACCGGCTTCGGCTAACTCATCGATAATGGCTTGCTTCCGGTCAGATTCGTTCCAACGCTTGGTGAACTCATCTAAAGAAGAGAACTGCTTCACCATGGTTTTACGGGTGTAGTCTTTAAATGACTCGGTCACAAGCTTACCGTCTGAATCGTAATATTGGACACGTTCAGCGAGCGCTTTTACTGGAACTCCATTCACATGGAATTTGCGAACTCGATTCTCATCACCCCAATCGTCTGCACCGCCTGTACTTTCAGGGGAGTTTCCAAAATCTTCACCATAGGTAGTCTCTGGCTCTTGAATTGAATCAGGGTCAATGTCTTCATCACCGAATGGGTTATCAGCATCGACATCATCAACGCCGTCGATGATGTCATCTAAATCTTCTTCATCTTCGAACTGATCTGGAGTCGTGACCTTCACGCGTTCTGGAGTTCCGTCGAAGCGTTCATCAGCAAACAGTTCTGTCGCTTTTTTGAAATCCAAGATAGTGAACCAAAGCTTGCCATAGCGGTCATCAATACGAGTACCACGACCAATGATTTGCTTAAACTTGGTCATCGATTGAATACCTTGATCAAGCACTACTAGCTTACAGGTTTTTGCATCAACTCCCGTCGTCATTAGCTCTGAAGTCGTGGCAATAACAGGGTACTTTTTCTTAGGATTGATAAAATTGTCTAGCTGATCTTTGCCAATATCGTCATCGCCCGTAATTTTCATTACGTATTTATCGTTCTTCTTAACCTGTTCTGGATTCAAATTTACTAACGCACGGCGCATACGATCAGCATGATCGATGTCGTTACAGAACACGATGGTTTTGGCCATTGGGTCGGTACGTTTCAGATAGTTGGTGATGGTTTGTGCGACAAGCTCTGTACGCTCATCAATAACCATAGTGCGATCAAAATCTTTTTGGTTGTAGATTCGATCTTCAATCACTTCGCCATTTTTGTCAGTTTGCCCTTTGGTTGGTCGCCAACCTTGGACGTCCACATCAATATCGACACGAACTACTTTATAAGGGGCTAAGAAGCCATCCTCAATACCTTCTTTAAGAGAGTAGGTATAAATTGGGTCGCCAAAGTACTCGATGTTAGATATTTCATCGGTCTCTTTTGGTGTCGCCGTCAAACCGACTTGAGTCGCACTGCTAAAGTATTCAAGAATTTCACGCCAAGCGCTGTCTTCTGAAGCACTACCACGGTGGCACTCGTCAATGATGATTAAGTCAAAGAAGTTAGGGTCTACTTGCTTGTAGGCTTTTTGTTCTTCTTCTGGTCCCGTAAGCGCTTGATAAAGGGCTAGATGAACCTCAAAAGCAGGATCGACTTTGCGACCTGTAATCTTTGTCATCGCCGTGCCGAATGGCTGAAAATCGTTCGTTTTAGTTTGATCGACAAGGATATTTCGGTCAGCTAAGAACAAAATTCGCTTCTTGGCTTTGGCTTTCCAAAGTCGCCAGATAATTTGAAATGCGGTGTAGGTTTTACCTGTACCCGTCGCCATGACTAGTAAAGCTCTGTCTTGACCAGCAGCAACGGCCTCTACTGTTTTGTTGATAGCTTGAAGCTGGTAGTAACGCGGTGATTTACCGCTGCCATCATCATGGTAATCTTGGGTGATAATTGGCAGATGTTCTTCTTTATACCCTTTCCAAGCACAATACTTTTCCCACAACTGCTGAGGGGTTGGGAAATCCTCTAAACGAATTTCCGTTTCAAGTTGAGTTGGGTTGGTTAAGTCTCGGAAAATAAAACCATCGCCATTCGAGGCAAAAACGAATGGAACCTCTAGCAGACCTGCGTACACCATGCCTTGTTGCATACCTTTGCCAACTTCATGCTTATTGGCTTTTGCCTCAATCACTGCAAGCGGCATACTAGGCTTATGATAAAGTACGATGTCAGCTGATTTTACTTTCTGACGAGCAGCAGCTTGGCCTCGAACAATCACTTTACCATCGCGCAGTTTTACTTCTTGTCGAATCTGAGTCATATCATCCCACCCAGCATCTTTAATCGCAGGAAGTATGAATTTGGTAATGATGTCGGTTTCAGATAACTTAGCTTTATTAATGCTGCTGACCATTTAGATTACTCGTAGAGAGACTCAATAGCTAATCAGTATATCGTAAAGCCAATATAAATCCGAGTGCGCATTATTCACGGTGTGATTAAGTGAATGTTGCGATAACTCTTTGTTTAAAATCACCTAAACGTAACTCATCATAACCATCGAAATCAGAGTAAAATGCGTTTTGAACCCCATCGATTTTTGACCAATTTAGTTGAGTTGAGGACTCCCCAGATACCATAATCTTATCGTACGAAAAATCTGTAGGAGTAAAACTCTGCGCCTTATCTGATTCATCAGTCTGTTCATTCGATTTAATAAATAGACACGACTCTGGAATATCCTGCTCAATTCTTTCAGCAAACCCAATCAAACTTTCTTCGGCAAAGGTATACAACCAGGCTTCTTGATTGGGTGAATCATTAACTCTCAATATCCTTCCAAGGACTTGTCTAAAGTAAAGCTCCGTTTTTACCGAACTCATATGACAGCAAACCTGCAGCCTTGGAATATCCGTTCCTTCACTTATCATCCCAACACTGACTATCCACTGAACGCTTGAATGACGAAAAGATTCAATTTCATTTAACGGATTATCGTGATGATAAGTCACTATGCATGCTGATTGATTAAAGTGCTCAACAAGTCGCTTTTGAATGTCTTTAGCGTGCTTAATAGAAGAGGCGACCACCAAGCCTCCAGCACTTGGGGACTCTTGCCTTATCTGCTCTAACTTTTGGCAACCGCTATTTAGTATGTAATTCATAGCGTCTTCGTTGTGAATGACGCTTTGGTAAGAGACATCGGATTGTTTAAGGCAATCAAGAATAGAGGCGAAGTGTTGATTGTCACTGCCAGCCTTAACGCTCAGGTGTTCATTATCGATTAAAACGATTTTAGGGCGGCGGCATACCTTATCTTCAACTGCCTGTTGCAAGCCGTATTGATAATCGCAAACAACCTTACCATCAGGGTCGGAATACTCAGCCATGACGATCGGTAGTCGGTCAGAACGCCAAGGCGTGCCCGACAGCGCCAGAGTGTAACGAGCAAAGCCTTGGATCTTAGAAACAATTTCTAGCCCCCATGAATTTGACCGCCCCTCGTCATCAAACGAACAATGGTGGATCTCATCAAATATGACTAAAACTCGATATTTGCTGACGGTGTACCAAAAGTTTTCATCCAAAAAACGGATTGATTGGTAGGTGTAAGAACCTCCAAGAGAACCCAAACCTCCATTAAAGGAACATTCGAGCTTCCATGAAAAGGTCTTTTGCATCCCTTCAGCAACAGTCAGAGAGGGCGAGAAGCACAGCACTAAGTCAATCATGCCTATTTCAAATAACCGACTCGCAACCTCGGCGGCCATAACGGTTTTACCCGCTCCAGGAGTCGCTTGGCAGAAGAAGTGTGAATGCTTGTTTGAAGTGAATTTCTCGACAGCTTGATCTGCACACTCGGCTTGCCATGCTCTTAACATTGAGGAGCCTTACTTTGGGCGACTTGCATCCAGTTGGTTAGTGCATTAATTCTGCCTAATAGCTTGGCTGAGCGTTCTCTTGCTGCATTAAATAGCGGCTGCATATCTTGCTTGTTGTTTGGGAAACGCGCTAACAACGATTGGTATTCCTCAATCTCGCCTAGAGTAATCGCCAGCTCACCTTCATGCTGTTTCTTCTCTCGCTCTAGTGCATTTAGAGAGCACTCTGGAATTTGAATATCCGTTGAGTCGACCTTAGCTTTCCTATTTCGACCCGATCTAGGCTCAATTGTGAGCGCTTTGAATTCGTTAGTTTGATGGTAGCGTTTGTCTCTGCGAACCCCAATAACAGAAAGCCAGCCTTTCTCCTCAAAAGATAGAAGTTGCTTATAAACATACTTTCGAGCGTCGTCCTTACTCGAGAAGGTTGAAGCACTGTTTAGCAAAGCATCCCTAGCGTCTGTGACGGAGAAATTATCCATCCCTTTCTCAATCAATAGGTTAAACATGTGAGGGTTAATTCTGGTTACTTTCTTCATGTGACTCTTACAGGCAATAAAAACTTAGGATTGCTAAGTATACAAAAATCAGTAAAACTTAGACAATCTAAGTTATCTAAAGGTTGAAAAGAAATGTGTAAGTGCAAAAAGACAACCCCATCCCTGCGAGGCTCAAAGCTGCGCGTAAAAAAGCCAAGATCACCCAAAAAGATTTAGGGGTGAAAATTGGTATGGAGCAGAGTTCTGCTAGCGGTCGTATGAATCATTACGAGAAAGGCAGGCATGTACCCGATATTGGTACGCTTGAACGTATGGCTGAAGAATTAGATGTGCCGCTAAACTACTTTTTCTGTAGGAGCGAATTGAGCGCTGAGTTAGCGTGCGCCATTGATAAGATGAGTGATGAAGAGAAGGTGGTGCTGTTGGATAACCTAAAGAGCGAGAAGTAATACTTAAGCTTTAAGTCCATTTTTGCTCAATAACATACTCAATGGAATTGCATCCGTAAATCGCGGAGCAAGTATCTTATCTTCTACGGCAATGGCATTCAGGTTGTAAGACGATCCAGAGTCAATTTGATGAAGACGAAGCTCCTCGATAGAACAATTAAAAGGGTTGTCCAAGTAGGGGAACTTAAATGAAAAGGTACGTGACAATATCTCTTTGTCTATCGTATCAACGTTCTCACTGAAACTCATAAGTAGTGCGTCTTTCAAGAAGTGCTTTAACGCTCGGCACTCCCCTCTACACATAATAAACAAAGGATATAACACTTCATTTTTTGTAAGCACCGGCGGTTCATCAAAGCCCATTCTCGCACTCAAACCAGCGACAAATTTAGCAAAGTGCTTTTTTTGCTCCAAGTCAAAACTATAAGATGCCGTTACACTCGAATGGCTGTTAGCTTTCAACAGCTTGAAATAGTTAATCTTTCGTCTCCAACTTAATCGTGAGTTCCATTGCGGCTCTGTCGCTATCACATCAGCATAAGGCATACCAACCAACACAAACGAGACTTTTGCTTCTTCACTTATGTATTTGAACGTATTAGCAATAGCCTGCCTTTCTTCTGCTGTAGAAAACTCCACAAGCTCTTGAATTTCATTGACGATAATCAGCTCAACAGATTTACGTTTAAGTTGCTTTACGACAGCCTCACCAAGAGCAATTTCATTACGTCGTCGGGTACCTCTTCCACCTGACTTTCCATCTAAATCGACTAAAAACTGCGTAAGCGTGTTCTGTTCATTTATGCGGCTTGGAACTCTGGTGCTAAGAACAGGTTGTTTACTCCAAGTTGAACTCGGCGGAAAGCGTGATAAATAGTTGTTAATCAAAGCCGTCTTTCCACTTCCGGCCTCACCAGTTAACAAGAAAGACTCCGGTTCACCGCCAAGGGAGTGATTAAAACGAAGCTGATCGAAAATGGAGTAGATTTCAGTTATAGCTGGATACTCGATAAAGCTGGTTTCAAAGAGTTTTAGTTGCTCAAACTGTCTAGATGTTAAGTTCAAATCAATACCCCTCAATATCTTCAAAATCATCATCAGCTACTTGTTCTGAAACATCGAACACGACCGCAGCTTCTTTTTTTGCCGGAGCCGTACTGATTGAGCTTGGCCCCTCTGAGCCCACATCATTAAATTTTGCTAATTTCGAAGTGTTACCCGTTTTAGGCAAGCTACCCTTATTACTTTTGGCACTGCGGAACCTATCGGTTTCTTCCTGAATACGTTTTTTCATATACAGAAATGTATCCGCAAGCGCCTCATCATCAGCAAGCTGCTTAGTGTTAATCCTGCGTACTTTTTGTATGCGCTCATGTTCAAAAAGGGACAGTCCTTTTGTATATCCAGAGTTGTCTACCGCTGGAACTTTTATGTACCTCTTTTCCGATTCTAGGTAAACATGAATGTAGCTGATATCAGAGGGGTCTGTTTTGGTCCTAACAAAAAGCTTTTTACCATTGTTAGATGCCCAATATTTACGGTATTCAATAAGTTCGGAGGACTGATAACGTAAGTTATGTAGTCTAATCCCTGCCACTCCAATAGTTCGGTGTCTAAGCAAACCTAGCTCAACTCTCAACTGCTCCTTCTCAGTACCAACGTAGTAGGAGGGAGTCCATTCCGATTGGTTCCACTTGTGGTATGGAATATCACGTTCTCTTGAATCTGGTGCCATGTGGTAATAATCGACAATCCATTTATGAAGTAATTCAAGAAATACAGAAACTCTAACCACCGCATCCTTCTTTGGGTTGTAATCTTGTAGTTGAGTAGGGTTGGTAAATGTTTTTCCAGGTAGTGAATTCACTAACCCTTTATTCATCTGATCAAACAGCTTTTCGATCCCTGACTTTCGCCAAGGTTTAGCTGCTTGACTGTATTGGATGTCAGACACTAGAGGCCGTAACGAATCTTCTAAGCTTTGACTCCAAAATTCAGCACCATTATCGACAACTAAACAGTCAATTTTGCCGTGACAAGGCCATTCATTATCAATGGATGGATACCTTTGCTTTACCCAACTCTTATCTAGTAGCGAGTTCAATAGCGCCTTTCTGACAGAGTCAAAACTAGGCTCTCTAAAGTTGATACTGCACCCAACGATACATTTACTGAAGCGATCATAAAGCATCGTCAGGTAGGGTCGCCCCAAAGGAATATCTAACTCATCATCAATCAGAATAACTGGAACTGGGGTATGGTCAATTTCGACATACTCCATTGGTTTGGTCGAAACTACTTGCTGACCAACCGAGCGAAATTCTCGGTCTGCGTATCTTTTACCAAACCTTGCACTCGCTACCTCATAAGGAGGTAAGTCGTGTATTCGATTGTAAAAAGAACGTTCGGCAATTGGTTTTATTTTCCCCTCAACAATCCCACGATTTAATTGAATCACTCGACTCTTATAGTATCGATATGCTTCAGCAGCACTTAAGCGTTCACGAGTCAGGTATACGCTGTTAATTGCTTCATCAACTAAAGATTGAGAATCGAACTCTTTTTGTCGATTGCCTTTAAACGTATGCTTAGGAATAAGCGCACATGGGTCTTTCCCCGCTTCAAAGTAAGATTTTTTCCAAGTTGCTAAAGTTCGCCAACTCGGGGGAATGAGTTGTAATTCCGATTCCACAAGAGTTAAGAGAGGGTTCAAATTTTTCTCGGTCCATCCGCCTTTTAAACGCTTCTCTACGAACGCGATGATTTTGATACGACGGATAACTTCTTGCTGTACCTTCGGTGATTGAGAATCAATAGTTGAGGTGATTTCAATAGGTTCATGAATTAGCTCTATTGGAAGCTGCTGAGACTCTCCCTCTGAAGCTTCAAATTCATCAAAGAACCCAAATATGCTGTTAGAGTCCGATGGCATAGTTAACACCAAACGTAGGTTTCGAGGCCAAAGCCAATATTGTTGAGGTCTGTTTTGATTTGCCCCGAAGAGATCCAAGGAAGAGTAGAGATAAGTGTGTCTTGCTCCGATAAACCGAAATACAAAGACACCTCTTGTAGCTGCACCATTTGTTTTCGTTGAATAAACGCCAATACTAGTTTTTGAAACTCAGTCACGGTTCGCAATCCGGAATAACGGTGTAGTAACTTAAAGTTATCTAACGTCGGTCCCATTCTAATTTGTTTCTCAGTAACCAAAACTAAGCGTCTGTTGAACTCATTCAACGCCACTCTTTGTTTCTCTTCAAATCTATTCCTGAAATCAGGTTTGAGAATCTGACTAGAGTGTTTTACTTCGAAGAGGGTTGACTGCTCGTTGTGATTTGTTACTAAAAAGTCTGGGGTATATCGGCACTTACGATTATTGAATTGATAGTGGAAGCCAAAAGGTTGAGAGGTAAAACTTTTAACGTTTGCGTTATATTCGAGGTGAAAGCAGAAATCGAACTCCAAAATAGAGAGAGTGCGGACAACAGCATCATTCTTCAAGCTCATGAACTTACAGATGTTGTGTACGTGAGATGATTTCTTGGTTTGATCGAACATAGCAAATCACTTTTGTTGTAAACCTACAACAAAAAATAGACTATGAAGACTTATGGTGCAAATATGAAGACTTATGATGCAGAAATGAAGAAAGCCTGCAATTTATGCGAACATATATTGCAGGCTTCATAAGGGGTGGGAACCCAGCCACATCCCGGCACACAAGTCACTCGCTGCGGCTGCTCCCTTCCAGGCCTGACCGAGTTCACGAGCTATTGTTGCGGGAGGACCAGGCCCCCATAGATTCGTTTTCTAAGAGGCTTGCCTCAAAGAGTGATTGGATTATTAAGCATCACAGCAACCATTGCAAGCCCTTCCACCCTATTTTTGAACAATTGCGGTCTAAGTGCTTATCCTTTATTCAAACCACTAGGAAATCGCAGGTAAATTCACCATTTACCTGCATTTGGAAGGTTTGGATTGCTGGAGTACTAGATATCGATGTCTTCGTTATCTTCTGTGCGAATGATGTAGTCTGTCATCCACGCGGTACCTAATAGACACAACCACACCACAAAGACTGGGCTTGGTACTTCGATGCTTGGAGTAATCACCAGAGCCGCAAAGCCGACCGTTGGCAGTGTCCAACATAATAGTTTATTCCAGCGGAAGGTTTTCAAGCGCGTCAGCGTTTCCATCGATGCCATGATGCCCGTTATACACAAGGCAACCAAAGCGGCATAAGGTAAATCGGCTATCCATAATGGAAGTATTAAGCCTAATGACCACCAGCTGTGTCGGCTGGCAGGCTTAAGATGATTTGCCGCCCACCAAATTACGATGATAGATAAGGTCTGAAGTGTGGTAACCCAAGGGACACCTTCAAGCTTGCCTGCTGATTGCGTGACCATGATCCCGACCTGCAAAGTAGTCACAATTAAGCCGGAAATAATCACGACCGACAAACTACTGCGTCTTGAGAAGACCACCATCAATAGCGGGAACAGTACCCACGCACTGACAGACAGCGTGATGGGCTGCAAAGGAAGGGTTAGACCATAAGTGGTCATGGAAACAAGCAAAGCTAATCCTGCTATCCCCCCCTGCGGTAAAATCCATAAAGCAGGAATTACCATTGCAAGCACCGGGATATCTCCCTCACTTAAACTGATTGCTCTCGCGCAAACAACCGCTAATAATGTGGTGATCAAGAACTGAAACGTTGTAAATACCATAGCCCTCTCCTTCTACCGATCCGTGGTACCATACCAATCGTAGTAATTAACTGGTCACCCTAGCTTGTTAAAAAACTCGATAACCTCGTTAGATTTTTTGATTGTAGAATAACTACTTATCAAAACTTCTTATCAAAAAGAGCGGCCTTGCTCTCAAGCTTTTTCCCTGTGCTATTTTTGAACACTTACTTACTGTGATTGGTATTTATGAACTAGGAACATTTAGTATGGACCAATTTTTAAGCCAAATCTTTGCTGTGATTCACCAAATTCCATATGGGAAAGTAACAACTTATGGAGACATAGCACGTTTTTCAGGATTTCCGGGCTATGCGCGCCATGTTGGTAAAGCGCTGGGTAACCTGCCAGAAGGTAGCAAACTGCCTTGGTATCGAGTGATAAACAGCAAGGGTGAAATATCTTTAAAGGCTGATTCGTTCGACAGACAAAAGCAGCATTTGGTTAAAGAAGGGGTTGAGGTGAGTGATGCAGGAAAAGTTAAACTCAGAATATACAAATGGCAGCCCTAGAGCTGCCACTAATCGTCAATTCAACTGGCTAAGTTAAGCCAATCAAGATGCCTTAACAGTGGCATCGATTTCTGATTAACGAACACCAACCAAACGTAGGTCTGCTTGCTGTGTATTTTCTACATCAGTAATTACTGACTTAATCGTGTCCGTTATGAAACGCAGTTTACCGTCAACATGAATCGATGCGCGCATGTTGTAACGGTGGTTAGCTTTAATTTTGTCGTTGTCGTAGCTCAGCTCGAATGCGAACGGTACTTGCTTACCGTCTGTGGTGAACTCTTGAGTTGCGATAACCGTCGATGGTGCATCAGCCAGTGAGATATCTTCTAGCGTAACGGTAACCACTGCATTCTCTGGCAATGCAATTCTTTCACGGTAGCTTACTGTTCCTGAAATCACTTGAGTGTTCTCTGCAACCACTTCTTGAGAAGCGCTCGTTTCTGATGTTGCTTGGCAACCAACAAGTAGGCCAAACGATACTAAAGACGTAATAAGAATTAGAGCCTTTTTCATATTCAATTTCTCTCAACATGTTTGCCGGACTCGGCAAATCTACTCACCAATTATAAGAGAGCTTTCATATTCTGTCTTGAAACCCTATGATTTATTGACAGATATCTGACTAAGCTAAATGATTAACACCATAATCTGACACCCATTTTACGAAGAGGAATGCTGGCGATGAGTCAACCTTTACAAGAATTACTAAGTTTACTTCAGCTAGAAAAACTGGAAGAAGGTTTATTCCGTGGGCAAAGTGAGAACCTAGGCCTACCACAGGTATACGGCGGTCAGGTATTGGGACAAGCGCTTTCTGCTGCTCGTTATACCGTTCAAGACGACCGTAGTGTTCACTCGTTCCACAGTTATTTTCTGTTTCCCGGCGATCCTGAAAAGCCAATCATTTACGACGTTGAGAACCTACGAGATGGACGCAGCTTTAGCACGCGCCGTGTAAAAGCGATTCAAAATGGCCGCCCTATTTTCTATCTCACCGCTTCTTATCATGGCGATGCGCCAGGTTTTGAACACCAGATTTCAATGCCTGATATTCCGGGACCAGAGAACTTTGCTTCAGAAACTGAATTAGCGAGCCACATTGCTGAATTTTTACCAGAGAAACTGCGCAAAACCTTCTGTGGCGAAAAGCCGATTGAGATGCGCCCGGTGACGGTGGTAAATCCACTGAAACCTAAGAAGACGGAAGCGAAACAATACCTTTGGGTAAGAGCGAATGGCGCGATGCCAGACAACCAATTGATCCACCAATACCTGCTTGCTTACGCATCGGATTGGGGATTCTTGGTGACGGCGCTTCACCCTCATGAAGTCTCTATCATGACGCCAAATTTTCAAGTGGCGACGATTGACCACTCAATCTGGTTCCACCGCCCATTCAAAATGGACGAATGGCTGCTTTATGCGATTGAAAGCCCAACGGCAGCGAACACTCGCGGCCTAGTGCGCGGCGAGATCTTCAACCAGAAAGGTGAACTGGTAGCGACGGCAGTACAAGAAGGTGTGATGCGTTTTACTAAGTAGCGCTCAAATTAATAGCGGATAAACGCTTCTTACAAGCCCCAAATACGCACAAACAAAAAGAGGCTAGGTTTAATACCTAGCCTCTCTTTTTTATAACACTTACGAAAATCCGTCACTTAAGAGTGACTAAAATCTATTCTGCTTCTAGCGTAGGCTCAAACTCGCTTTGTACTCGCGTTTTAATGCCATCTCCGGCATCTCGCAGAAGGTTAAATGGCGATAACATCACACCTTTCACAGCGCCTTCTGCAGCGTCCTGAGCCAAAGCTTGACTCTTATCTGCCAACAAATTAGCTTGTACCAAAATATTCGGCACTTCCGCTCTTAGCATTTCAGATTCAGTAACAACAGCGGGGATAGTTTGCTCACGGTACGATTTACTTTCCGCGAGCATAGGTGGCATTACGTCTACGCGGTATCTCTTTAATTCCGTTAATGTAGGAGGAATAACATCGGTTCTTACCTGCTCGACTTCCGTTCTAACATTTTTTACTTCATCTAATATCGCTGGGATTTTATTGTCGACCGAGGCTACGGTTTGATTCACGTCATCGATCGTCTTTCTAACTTCTTCGACAGTGTTTAACACCTGAGGAGCAAGATCGCTGACATGTTCAGCAAGCGCTAATAGCTCTTCTACTTTGAGCCCTTTGGTGAGGCCCGATATGTCTTCGATAACTTGCGGGTAAGTATCAACGATTTCACCGACTTTATTAGTCAATGAGTAGATGGTGTAACCCAAGTAAAAAATGGCGACCGCCAGTACCAGCTGGATAGCGGTAGATACTTTTGCAAACATGAATAATCCTTTTCTTTATCGCAGAGACGAGATCTAAACTGAGAAGATAGTTAAACTAAAGCGATAGTTAATCTATTACTAGGCGCAGCTTAAAGCGGCAATGCTGTCGTGTACTTCAATGGTTCCATCGCAAACGTCGAGGTCACATTAGAGATACCATCAATGCTATTCACCAAGCGCTTATAGAAATCATCAAAGCACTTCATGTCTTTAACCTGAACCTTCATCATATAATCATATTCGCCAGCCATGCGATAGAACTCCATCACTTCTGGAAATTCCGACACAGTATTCACAAAACGACCATACCACTCATGAGAATGATCACTGGTTTTCACCAATACGAACGCAGTAAAGGAAAGATCCAGTTTTTCCGGGTTCAGCAGTGCAACTCTTTTCTCAATAATGCCGTTCTCTTCGAGGCGCTTAAGCCTTTTCCAACAAGGCGTTGTAGTGAGATTGACCGCTTCAGAAATATCGTTCAATGACAGGGTGCTGTCTTCTTGCAGTAACCCTAATATTTTTTTATCTACGGCATCTATCACACTTTCACCAAATCGCATTTAAAGAGAATAATTTTCTACAATTTAAGCAAAACAAAGCAAATATGGCAAAGTTTTTCTCTCCGATTATAGATAAATTAGAACCATACCAATTACAAAGAATTCCTACACTCGATCAGGAGAACGTTTATGTGCACTGACCATCAATGGATTAACAACGCGATTCGTAAAATTGAAGCGGACTACCAACGCTCAGCGGATACGCACCTTATCAAGCTCGATCTACCAAGTATCGAAGGCATTGATGTTTACCTTAAAGATGAAAGCACACACCCTACAGGCTCTTTAAAGCACCGTTTAGCGCGTTCTCTCTTCTTATACGCCATCTGTAACGGTTGGGTTGGCCCAGAAACCACGATCATTGAATCTTCATCGGGCAGTACTGCGGTGTCTGAAGCTTACTTCGCTCGCCTACTTGGCCTTCCATTTATCGCGGTAATGCCAAAATGCACAGCGAAGAAAAAGATCGAGCAAATTGAATTCTACGGCGGCCAAGCGCATCTTGTGGACCGCTCAGATGAAATTTACGATGAGTCTCGCCGTTTAGCAGAAGAATTGAATGGTCACTACATGGATCAATTTACTTACGCTGAGCGCGCAACCGACTGGCGTGGTAACAACAACATCGCGAACTCGATTTTCAATCAAATGCAGATGGAAGATCACCCAGTTCCGGCTTGGGTAGTAATGAGCCCAGGTACTGGCGGTACTTCAGCGACGATTGGCCGTTTCATTCGCTACCAACAACATGAAACTAAGCTTTGTATTGTGGACCCTGAGAACTCTGTATTCCACGAATACTTCCAAACAGGCAATGCGAACGTGAAATGTAGTACATTCAGCAAGATTGAAGGCATTGGTCGCCCACGAGCAGAACCAAGCTTCATTCCTGGTGTGGTTGACGAAATGCGTAAAATCCCAGACGCAGCAAGTATCGCAACGACACATTGGTTATCTGACATTCTTGGTCGCAAGGTCGGCGCATCAACCGGGACTAACATGTACGGTGTGCTTCAATTAGCCAGTGAAATGAAAGCACGTGGAGAAAAAGGTTCTATCGTGACTTTACTGTGTGACAGTGGTGAGCGTTACCTAGACACTTACTTCAATGACGAGTGGGTAAATCTGAATATCGGAGACCTACAACCTTATGCAGCGAAGCTAGAAGCTTTCTCCCAAACGAGTGAGTTGGCTTAAGTTCATATAAGCCGGTAGTTAGAAATAAAAAAGAGCCCTTGATGGGCCCTTTTTGTTTATTCATTCTATTAATCAGCCACTAACGAGAACAAATTACTCTGGCTTCTGCTTCGCTTCAAATGCCGCAAGTTGTTCAGGCGTCGCTTTTGGTTGATGGTTTTGTTTCCACTCATCGTAAGTCATGCCGTATACACGCTCACGAGCGTCATCGATATCCAAGTCTAAGCCTTGTTGCTCTGCTTCCGCTTTGTACCATTTACTGAAACAGTTTCGGCAGAAGCCAGCCAAGATCATCAGATCGATGTTCTGCACATCTTTATTGTTATCTAGGTGTGCTAGCAGGCGACGAAAGGTTGCTGCATCCAGCTTATCTTGTTCTTCTTGAGAAAGATCTTTGTATTTAAATTCAGCCACTTTACTTTCCTTTATTCGATCTATTGTATTAATTCGTTGAGCTCTGTTTGTTATACAAAAAAAGCCTGCAATTCGCTAGGAGCAAACGCAGGCTTTTCAATATTGTTACACTATTCCGTGTTCATTAATCGTGCGTGTTCATTAATCGTGCGTGTTCATTAACCGTGAGAGGTTCTTCCCACGTTGTCATGGCTAAGCTCTTTATTAAGTTCCGCTTCCACGTGACCCGGAGAGCGTGTTGATCCTGAAATCAGTCGGTACATCGCAGGGATAACGAACAGAGTTACCAATGTCGCGAAGCCCATACCGAAGAAGATAACCGTACCCACAGCCACTCGGCTTTCATAGCCTGCGCCCGTTGAAGTAATCAATGGAATTGCACCAGCCAGCGTCGTGAATGCCGTCATCATGATTGGACGTAAGCGTCGAGCAGAAGCATCAATGATCGCCTTTTCAAACTCAATACCACGGTCACGAAGTTGGTTAGCAAACTCTACGATCAAGATACCGTTTTTGGTTACCATACCGATCAACATGATCATACCAATCTGGCTGTAGACGTTGAGCCCTTGACTCATCAGCACCAAGCCTAAGAAGCCACCGAAGATACCCATAGGTACGGTGAACATCACCACCAGCGGGTTAATGAAGCTTTCAAACTGCGCGGCCAGTACCAAGTATGCGACCAGCATCGCTAGCGCAAACACCACTAGGATACTTGATTGGTTCTCTTTAAAGTCTTTTGACTCGCCAGAGTAGCTCACTGAAATATCACCCGGTAGCTGTTCAATCGCTTGTTCATCAAGGAAATCGAGCGCGTCACCCAGCGTGTAACCTTCCATTAGGTTCGCTTTAATGGTCACCGATTTCTGCTTGTTGTAGTGCGACAAACGAATCGATGAAGCCACTTCTTCAATGTGCGTCAGCGTATCAAGTGTAACCAGCTCACCAGACTGAGTTCGCATGTAGATTTGGCTTAGATCGTTCGCGTTGTTGAAGCTGTTTTCATCACCACGCAGATACACGTCGTACTCTTCACCACGGTCAACGAAAGTGGTTTCACTACGGCCGCCAAGCATGATCTCTAACGTATCTGAAATATCCGAAACGCTAACGCCTAGCTCGGCTGCACGTTGTTTATCTACGGTTACCAATAACTCTGGTGTTTTCTCAGAGTAATCGATGTCCGCACCTTCCATCATTGGAGAGTCTTCAGCCGCTTGCTTTAACAGTTCGCCCCATTTCTGAAGCTCAGAGTAATCAGAGCCACCCAGTACAAATTGAACAGGCTCACTTGAACCACCTTTGAAGCCCGGCATGAACGGGAATACACGTACATCAGGAATACCATTTAAAGATTTACGAACTTCGTTCAACGCTTCCTGAGCGGTTTCATCACGTTCGTCCCAATCTTCCAGGATCATGATAACGAAGCCCGTTTGGTCGCCAGCATTACCACCAAACGCTGGTGATTGAATACTAAATGACTTCAAGAAACCTTGACCAAGCAGCGGCATTAGGCGCTCTTCAACGATGTCCATGTTGGCAGACATGCGGTTGTAACTGGTTGCATCTGCGCCACGAACAAACGCAAAGATAACACCACGGTCTTCTTGTGGAGTAAGCTGGGCTGGCACTTGTTGCATCAAACCATAGCTACCACCCAAACATGCGATAATGATGATAGGAGCAGCCCAACGCCAATTTAACGCGCGGCGTAATACCGAGCGGTATCCAGACTCTAATTTACCAAATACACGTTCAACAAACAGGTTAAAGCGGTTTGGCTTCACGTTCGCTTTAAGGATCTTACTGCCTAGCACTGGCGTTAATGTTAATGCCACGAGCGACGAGAAGATCACCGACATCGCAAGCAATACAGAAAACTCGGTAAACAATAGGCCAACCATGCCGTCCATGAACGAGATTGGTAGGAATACCATTACCAATACAAGCGTTGTTGCGATTACCGCGAAGCCTACTTCACGAGTACCTTTATAGGCCGCAAGCAGCGGTGACTCACCACGTTCAATATGGTGGAAAATGTTCTCAACCACCACGATCGCATCATCTACCACCAAACCAATCGACAGGATAAGTGCCATCAAGGTAATCAGGTTGATAGAGAAACCGAAGTAGTACGCGGCAATAAACGACGAGATCAGAGATACAGGTACGGTTACCGCTGGAATAAGTGTTGCACGTGCTTGACCAATAAAGATATAAAGCACAAGGATAACCAAGCCGCCCGTGATAAAGAGCGTGCTGTAAACCTCAGAGATTGAGCGGTCGATAAAGACAGTTGAGTCATAGTCGACAGCTAAACGAGTACCGTCTGGCAAGAACTTTTGAATTGCTTCGACTTCTTTATGGACTAAGTCAGCCACCTCAAGTGGGTTCGCATCTGACTGAGGCACGATACCCATACTTACGTTAACAACGCCGTCACTCTTAAAGGTCGAGTTCTCGTTTTCTGCGCCAATGTAAACATCCGCTACGTCTTTCAAGTAGATAGGTGTGTTATCAGAGGCACGTTTAACGACTAGGTATTCGAAATCTTCAGCTTCAGTGTAAGAACGAGCAGTACGAACCGACATCACAATCGCATCGTTACGTACTTCACCACCCGGGCTTTCAATGTTCTCACTGTTCAACGCAGATGTGATGTCGGAGGTAGTAACACCACGACCCGCCATCTGCGCAGGTTTCAGCTTGACGTACATTACTTTGTACAAGCCACCTGAGATATCCACCGAGCTCACGCCAGAAATCAAACTAAAGCGGTCAATCAACACACGTTCGGTGTAGTCGGTTAACAGCGTTCGGTCCATCTCTGTCGAACTTAAGTTGATGTAGACCGAAGCTTCACCACTACCATTGTTCTTATAAACAATTGGGTCGTCGGCTTCATCGGGCAATGAACGCTGCGCACGAGCTACAGCATCACGAACATCACTCACACCGGTATTGAGGTCGTAACCAAGCTCAAAAGTAATCGTGATACGCGACATACCGTTACGCGTTGTGGATTCGATCTCATCGATACCACTGATGCCGGATAACTGGTCTTCAAGGTTGGAGGTTATTTGGCTTTCAATGATGGTGGCAGACGCACCCTCATAACGAGTACTGATCGATACTACCGGGCTTTCAATATCTGGCATCTCACGAACCGCGAGCTTATTGAAAGAGACAATACCAAACACAACCAATAGTAGGCTCAATACGACGGCCGCTACTGGTCTCTTTACAGAAACATCAGATAACAACATTAGTTAGCGCCTTCTTGTGCTTTTTTATCACTTGCTGCATCAGCTGGGCGATTAACGGCAAGCTCTTGAACCAAGACGCCGTCACGCATGTTCACGATACCTTGCACCACGATCTTCTGGCCAATTTCGATGCCTTTGTCGATCACGACTTCGTTATCGATACGTGCCCCAAGGAAAACTTCTGTACGAGTTGCTTTATTATCTTCGTCGATAACATAAACGAAACGCTTCGTACCTGAATACTCAAGCGCTTGAACTGGAATGATTGGCGCTTCCACTGGTGGGAAGTCCATATCCGCCGCCACTAACATACCTGGCTTTAGATAATCATTATTGTTGTCGAAGTGGATTCGAACTCGAAGGTTCAAGGTTTCAGCGTTAATACGAGAATCAATGCCTACTACAGTACCAGTGAACTGAGTGTCGCCCCATGCGCTAGTGCGAGCCGTTACTTTCATACCTTTAGACAGTTTAGAAAGGTAGCGCTCCGGGATCTGCAGATCTAATTGCATTACCGATAGGTCATCTAAGGTCACGAGTTCAGTACCTGCAGTCACCATTTTACCGCGGCTAAAGTCGATAAAACCAACAGTGCCCGAGAATGGCGCGCTGATGTGAAGATCTTTCAGATTGGCATTTGCAGCAGCTAAACGAGCATTGGCGATCTCTACGTTCGTTTTCTGAGCGTCAATTTCAGTTTGCGTGATCGCGTTACGTTTCACTAGGCGTTGAAATTCCGCTAGCTTACGTTGCTCGTCTTTTAGATAAGCTTGAGCCTCTGCAACCGCCGCTTTCGCTTTGTCGTCATCAAGCTGAACCAACATCTGCCCTTTAGTGACATCTTGATTGGCTTTAATGTTGATAGAGTCCACTCTGCCAGCCACTTCAGAAGTGATCATTACCGATTGCTCGGCTTCTAACTTACCGACCAACGAAAGAGATTGGCTAACTTGGTGAATATCAACCTGCTCAGTAACAACAGTGACAGTGCTAGGGCCCATACGTTTAGCAAGTACGGCTGGAGACGCCATAAGAATAGACAAGCTAAGCAGGGTTAAAACAGATTTATGCTTCATAATAATGGTCTGCAAGTAAGTTTGTACCAATCACAGTGAGTAAGTGGTCAGAAATAGCTTAGGGAAAAGCTTGAGAACAAGGCAGCTCTTTTCAACAGATAGTTTCGATAAGTAGTTATTCTACAATCAAAATATCTGACGCTGTTCTCGAGCATTTTAGCAAGCTAAGATGACACGTTATTTACTACGATTGGTATTATTATCTATAAATGAAATTAACCGTATTCTATCAACTGATGAATGCTGTAACGTCAAGAAGTGTAAATCTAGATTAAATTCCATTTACGTTTCATCATGTTTTAGACACATTGAACACAATACAGAAAGCCAGTCACCTCAAGGTGTTACCTATCAGTACGTAAACCTTAGTATAGATGTTCACTTCACGAGCAATATGCGTACTTTTCGCCATCTTTGCCCAAAAAGGCAGCATTTAACACAAAACCATAAGAAAAACCCTTTACAGGTTTAGCGTGTTTGCTATGATGCGCTCCGCACTTGAGAGATGCGTTGGGAAAAACATCTCTTTAGCCTATCCATTATGAGTTAGGAAAAAACACCCTGGAGGGGTTCCCGAGTGGCCAAAGGGAGCAGACTGTAAATCTGCCGGCACTGCCTTCGATGGTTCGAATCCGTCTCCCTCCACCATATTCTTCTTACCTCTTTTAAG
>NZ_JBFRVD010000009.1:21609-97039 GCF_041474985.1 Vibrio sp. 10N.222.49.C9
AGAGTTAAGAGAACAACCTGATTGATGGGCTTATGGGAAAACATCAATTTAGGCTTACTTTGTGAAAAGTAAGACACACCCTGGAGGGGTTCCCGAGTGGCCAAAGGGAGCAGACTGTAAATCTGCCGGCACTGCCTTCGATGGTTCGAATCCGTCTCCCTCCACCATATTCTCCTTAATTGGAAAATCGAAAAGCCAACTCATTGAGTTGGCTTTTTTCGTTTCTGAGCTTTATCTCTTACTAAACGTGTCTTCTAAAACAACCCTCAACTTCCTAAACACTAACCCGCTACTACAAATAACTAATCGAGCTAAATCATTCAAACATCAGTGATCCCATACTTCAGCATGACGCTCACAAACCAGATAAGCAGCGCAGCCTAAACAATGGGTCGATACATGTTCTTCGCATTCGTTCGCAATTATCTGTTTCTGCTGCAAAGTAACCTCAGGCTCCAATACGGGTTCAAAGAACTTTGTCATTACTCATTACATCCAAATAAAATCAGTTAGTTAGTCTCAGGTTAATCCAATCTTTAACTAAGATACATATCATTAGACGCAAAAAAGCCCCTGCTGATTTCTCAGCAGGGGCTTTCTATTATTTGGTGTTATTCCGAATAACTACATCCTATTGATGTTGAGTTAAATCCTGGAATTAACCTTGAATACCAACAATTAACCAAGGTGCATTGTTAGTTGTTAGGTCACGCTCTAGATGCCAGATATCAGTGATATCTTCTTCAACGCCATCCGCTGTGTCACGGTAACGACCGCTAAACTGAAGGCTTAGCTGTGCTTTGCTACCATCGTGGTCTGCGCGAACGATTTCAGCATCAACGTACATTACGTCTGTGTGCTGAGCACCGTCTAGCTTATTACGCTCAGCTTTTAGGTCTTCAAATAGGCTTGGAGATACGTATTCTTCAATCGTGTTTAGCTCGTTGTGATTCCATGCACCTTGCAGTGTACGGTAGTGCTCACGAGAACCATTGATGAATGCCGCTTGATCAAAGCCCGGTGGGTAGTTATGTGGAACATCGCTTTGTGCACCAAAACCGAAACCACCAGCAGCGCCTTGTGATTGAGGTTGTGTTTGCTCGAAGTTATGAACATTTGGTTGTTGCTTAGGTTGTTCAAACTTGTTCTGACCCATGCCGCCGAATGCTGGCTGTTGGCCACGTGCATTCTGCTGATTCATTGAGCCCTGCTTCGCGCCCAACATTCCGCGTAGGAATTTAAACGCTAGGAAAGCAATCAGACCCATAATCAGAATATCCATGAACTGGATACCTTCAAATGCGCCACCAAAGAATGCAGCTAAAAGACCACCAGCAAGTAAACCACCTAGCAGACCGCCCATAAGGCCTTTCTTGCTAGAGTTAGCTGCTGTGTTCTTACCTGTTTGATCTTGACGGATCGAATTCGTGTTTTGTTGTTTTGGTGCTGGAGCCGTTTTAAAGCTTTTGCCAAATGACTTACCACCACCAAACTTTTTCGCTTCCGCGATTGGCGTCACCGCGACTGTTACCAACAGGATCGCGACTAGTGAGAAAAATCGTTTCATTATTATCCTTTATAGGTTTTTTATCTTTCGACACCTTAATCATACTCGTTAACAAAGAACAATGAAATATTCACCGTGTTTACACATGTATCATAATATTGCGGCTATTAATTGATTACTAAACTAGCGAAGGGATTGACGGCACTCTGGGGCAGCATTAAAATATTGAACGATGTTCATTTAATAGAAAGTACCCATGGCAAGACGAAACGATCATACTCGCGAACAATTAGTGCAATTAACCTTAAAAACGGTGACCGACTTCTTAGAAGAGCACTCTTATCACGAGCTAAGTCTACGTAAAATCGCCAATATGATTGGTTACGTTCCAAGTACCTTAGTAAATGTATTTGGTAATTACAACCTACTGCTTTTGCATGTGGTCGCTCAAACATTAGATGAACTGGCGTCAGAATCCGCTGCAACTGTTGAACAATCGAGCAACCCTCAACAAGCTCTATTCAACCTTGCCTACTGCTACCACGATTTTGCACAGAGACACCCTCACCGTTGGCAGCTTATCTTTGAGCACAACATGAACGGTGAAAACCTTCCTGAATGGCAATCGAACCGCATCGATAGAATGACAGGCATGCTAGAACAGTTGCTAGTAGCGATTGCTCCTGAACATACGAAAAGCGAAGTCGTTAAAGCCAGCCGTGTATTATGGTCTGGAGTACACGGAATTACTCTACTTAGCGTTGATGATAAATTTTTCGCCTCTGAGCCTATTGATGGTAAAGAGCTGATCAATAACCTAGTCTCAAACTACTTAACCAACTGGTAATCATCCAAGGAAAGACAATGAACAACAGCAGCCAATCTTCGCTGTTAACGCAAAAAAGGTTCCTACCCTACTTTATTACCCAATTTCTAGGAGCCTTTAACGACAACATATTCAAAAATGTCCTGTTACTGTTTGTTGCTTTCGCAAGCGTAGACACGCTGCCTATTTCCAGCAATCTATTCATTAATTTGGCCGCTGGCCTTTTTATTCTGCCCTTCTTCCTATTTTCAGCTTTGGCTGGTGTACTGGCCGACAAATACGAAAAATCGTGGTTTATCCGTAAAGTTAAGCTCCTCGAAGTAGTGATCATGTCACTGGGTGCGATCGGATTCATCTACGAAAGCTACGGAATATTACTTCTGCTCCTGTTCCTTATGGGAACGCAGAGTGCTTTCTTTGGCCCGGTGAAATACGCCCTGCTTCCACAACAATTAGAAACAAAAGAACTGGTATCTGGTAACGCTCTCGTCGAGACAGGTACATTCTTAGCGATCCTGATTGGTACTCTCGGCGCAGGCATCATTGCATCTGAAGAAGGCGCGAAGCTCATTGCTGCGGTGTGTATTGTTTCGTTCGCCGTGCTTGGCTATGTATCAAGCTGGTTTATCCCACAAGCGCCAAGTAATGCACCAGACCTTAAAGTAAAGTGGCAACCTGTAAAACTGACCTGCGCGACACTTGCGATTGCAAAAAAAGATCGCCCGACCTTTCAAGCTCTGATGTCTATCAGCTGGTTCTGGTTCCTTGGTGCGGCTTACCTAACTCAGTTTCCCAACTTCACTAAACTGCATCTAAACGGCACTGAAAGCTCCGTCGCCTTTTTACTGGCACTATTCTCGGTAGGCATTGCAATCGGCTCTTTAGCTTGTGATAAGTTATCTAATCACCGAATTGAAATCGGCATCGTGCCAATGGGCAGCTTAGGTATCTCGATCTTCGGTCTTCTGATGGCGATATCCATCCCGGAGTCTTTGCCTGACTTTAGTTCTTTCCATCAATTCGTAACCTACTCAGAGCTGTGGCCACTGTTTGCTTACCTTCTGCTTCTGGGTATCTCTGGCGGTGTCTTTATTGTTCCTCTGTATTCACTGATGCAGTTACGTGCCAAGCCCGACGAGCGTGCCCAAGTGATTGCCGGGCTCAATATCTACAACTCACTGTTCATGGTGGGAAGTGCGGTATTAGGTATTGTTTGCCTTAGTGTTCTAGATCTTTCAATTCCGCAGCTGTTTATCTTGCTCGCAGTGGGCAACACTTTGGTGATGCTGTACCTGTTTTATCAGGTGCCTATCTACGCTTTCCGCTTCTTTACGTGGGTGGTCACTCACACCATGTACAGAGTTAAACATAAGAACTTACATCACCTGCCAGAAAAGGGCGGTGCGTTGATTGTCTGCAACCATGTGAGTTATATGGATGCACTGCTGCTGAGTGCGGTTTGCCCTCGCTTGATCCGTTTTGTGATGGAAGAGGATTACACCAAGTTGCCGCCAATTCGACGCTTCTTGAAAAGAGCTGGGGTGATTCCAATCTCCGCGACCAACCGCAACTCGATTCGAAACGCTTTCAAAGAAGTAGAGCGTGCCCTGCATGAAGGTCACATCGTGTGTATTTTCCCAGAAGGAAAGCTCACCTCTGATGGCGAAATGGCTGAGTTCATGCGTGGTATGGAGCTGATCATCAAACGTTCCCCTGTCCCAGTGATTCCTATGGCTCTTAAAGGATTATGGGGTAGCTACTTTAGTCGTTACAAAGGCCGTGCCTGCAAAGGGTTACCCACTCGCTTCTGGACTAAGCTAGAGATAGAAGCTGGCGAGCCGATTTCACCTAAACAAGCCTCTTGTGAAACGCTTCGACAGTCAGTCTCTGACCTTCGCGGATCATTACGTTAGTTAACCAGCCCTTTATTCATATCAGTTGAACAAGCGTTAAGTTTTCCTTAACGTTTGTTCAATTCATTTAGACTTACTTATCATTTTATTGAACGTATAGTGGTCTCATCACAATAAAGCCACAACAAAACAAGACTCTAAATACAATGAACCTAAAAAAGTCCGTTCCATTTTATCTTGCTGCACTGTTTTGCTTAACGCCTTGGGTTAGCTCACCGACAGCCCTGGTTATCGGTTTCCTGCTTGCTAGTTTAGGATTAGTCCCTGAACACTTGGAAGTCGGCAAACTTACCAAAAAGCTACTGGCCTACTCTATTGTTGGCTTGGGTTTTGGTATTCAGTTTGAAAAAGCATTAGCAGTAACAGGCGATGGTATTGGGCTCATTGTAACGACGATTATCGGTACATTAGTCATTGGTTGGTTCTTGGCGAAACAAATGGGGCTAGACCGCACTACGGGCTATCTTATATCTTCTGGTACCGCGATTTGTGGTGGTAGCGCGATAGCAGCAGTGGCACCCGCGATCAAAGCAGACGATGAACAGATTGGCTTGGCATTAGCCACCGTATTCGTGTTGAACTCGGTTGCTCTATTCTTATTCCCGATGATTGGTCACGCGCTTGAGCTCAGCCAACAAACATTTGGTACTTGGGCAGCGATAGCGATTCACGATACGTCTTCTGTAGTAGGTGCAGCTTCAGCGTATGGCGAAGAAGCACTGACGACAGCGACAACATTGAAGCTCGCTCGCGCACTTTGGATCATCCCAATCGCTTTAATTAGTGCGATGATCTTCAAGAACGATCAAAAGAAGATTACGGTTCCCTACTTCATTTTCTTCTATTGCGCCGCTATCGCGGTGAGTGACTTACTGCCACAATTTGAGATGGTCTATCAAGGAATCTTTGATGTGTCTAAGCGAGCGCTGGTCGTGTGTTTGTTCTTAATTGGCTGTGGTATTTCAGTTGAGAAGTTAAAAGCGGCAGGGCCGAAACCACTGATGTTTGGTATTACAATGTGGGTCATGATCTCAACGGGTTCATTGGCGTGGTTAACTCTCGCTTAGCCCGCATAGAAACGCTTTAGATGTTTGTTCGGTGAACTAGACACTCAAGTTAGCGAGCAACAAAACAAAAAGGCAAAGCTCCAATGGGCTTTGCCTTTATCGTTTGTGGTAAGGGTATTCTTTGTTGTAACAATCACGAATCAAACAGGGGCTTATCACTCTTCTTGCTCTCTCTTTTCATTAAAACAAGTACCACAACCAACACAAATGCGGT
Source organism: Vibrio sp. 10N.222.49.C9 (assembly GCF_041474985.1). Lineage (NCBI taxonomy): Bacteria > Pseudomonadati > Pseudomonadota > Gammaproteobacteria > Vibrionales > Vibrionaceae > Vibrio > Vibrio sp. 10N.222.49.C9. The sequence continues at coordinate 27,137 of NZ_JBFRVD010000009.1, forward strand.
GAGCTCAGCCAACGAACGAGTCAACCCTGACGAGATGATTGCTTGGCCTATCTGCAGTAAAACCGCAATGGTGAGGGCAATTTTCATAATAAGACCTTATTCTATAATCCGTTATTTATATGGCTTATTATGATGGATGGTTATAAAGATAATAAATTCTGTTTTGAACTATCTAATTGCTAAATTAACTAACCTAGCGCAACTGCCCTTCTAACCACTTAATAAAGGTTCTTACCTTAGGGCGTTTTTCCGTGCCTAGCGGGCAGATTAAGTCATACCCTTGGTCTGTATCCATGCTCGGATAAGGTGCTATCAGCTCACCAGTCTGAACATACTGCTTAACAAAATGATAGCGCCCCATCGCGACACCGATATTGCTGAGGGCACTTCTTACGCCCATATCCCGGTGGCTCACACAGTAAAATTGCTCAAACAAGTTCACATCTAAGCCGTGGTGTTTAATCCAACGCTGCCATACATCTGACCCTAGTGCATGAATGAAATTAATCCGGTGCAGCGATTCTAAGCCATCATCAAAGATGTCGTGTTCAGCCGCGTAACTCGGTGTACATACCGGAATATACTTTTCACCAAACAGGCGCTGTCGATGCATGTCTTTGAGATTTTCAGCACCATAGTAAATAGCGACATCGAGATGATTTTGATGAAAATCCTGCTCTTCTTGCGAGAAAATATTGAGATTAAACTTTGGGTATCGCTGTTTAAAATCAGCCAACCTCGGCAGTAACCAACTGTTGGCAAATGCAGGACTGGTACCGATATTGATCTGTCCATACAAGTCTGTGTTGGTAATGTCTTCGATCTCACCAAAAATAGAGCTTAACGACTTGGATAACGTTCGTTGAAAGCGCTGGCCTTCTTCCGTTAGTTCCAGTTTACGAGTCCCTCGCACAAACAAGTTAAATCCGAGTTCACCTTCTAACACTTTGATTCGATGGCTAACGGCTCCCTGAGTCAAATGCAACTTTCTAGCCGCTAGCGTAAAGCTCATTTTCTCTGCAGCAACATTAAAAGTATGAAGATTTCTAAGTAAAGATTGATGGTTAGCCATACGAACTCATGCATTAAAAATTTTAATTCATACTACTACCCGTTTCGTTTGTTTGCATTAAGAAATAAGTTTTTAATAACCGCAGTTACTTAAAATCCTGCCTCGATCAATATTTGACTCCATACGTTGACGAGCAGAAACATTAAAAAAATTAATTACAAACTTAGGGGCACATATGAATATACTCGGGTATATGCAAAAAGTAGGTAAGGCATTGATGGTTCCCGTAGCCACACTGCCAGCTGCAGCAATCCTTATGGGGATCGGCTATTGGTTGGATCCTGTTGGTTGGGGTTCTGAAAGTATCTTAGCCGCATTCTTGATCAAATCTGGTGGCGCGATCATCGACAACATGGCGGTTCTATTCGCGGTGGGTGTCGCATTTGGTTTGAGCCGTGATAAGAATGGTTCTGCGGCACTGTCTGGCTTTGTGATGTTCCTCGTCGTCACCACGCTACTTGCTCCGGGCTCTGTTGCTCAGTTAATGGATGTTGAACTCAGTGAAGTGCCTGCGGCATTTGGCAAAATCAGCAACCAATTCGTAGGTATCATTGTGGGTATCATCTCTGCTGAGATCTACAACCGCTACTCAACGGTTGAACTTCCTCAAGCTCTAGCGTTCTTCAGCGGTAAGCGTTTGGTTCCTATCCTGACCTCAATCGCAGGTATGGCTCTCTCTTTTGCTCTACTTTACATCTGGCCAGCTGTTTACGACGCTCTGATCGTTCTGGGTATTAAACTAGAAAGCATGGGTGCGGTGGGTGCTGGTCTGTTTGGTTTCTTCAACCGTTTGTTCCTATCAGTAGGTATGCACCACGCTCTTTACCCTGTGTTCTGGTTCGACGTTGTTGGTATTAACGACATTCCAAACTTCTTAGGAGGCGCGCAATCTATCGCTAACGGTACGGGTATTCCAGGTAAAACTGGCATGTACCAAGCGGGCTTCTTCCCTATCATGATGTTTGGCCTACCAGCAGCAGCATTGGCGATGTATCACTGTTCTGATGCGAAAAACAAAAACCAAGTATTCGCAATCATGCTTGCGGCAGCTATGGCTTCATTCTTCACGGGTATCACAGAGCCACTAGAATTCAGCTTCATGTTCCTAGCACCCGTGTTGTTCCTACTGCACGCAGTATTAACAGGCCTATCGCTTTACATTGCAGCAAGCATGGAATGGATGGCAGGCTTCGGCTTCTCTGCTGGTTTCGTTGACCTAGTACTATCAAGCCAAAACCCACTCGCGGTTAACTGGTACATGCTACTGGTTCAAGGTGTGGTGTTCTTCGCGCTTTACTACGGTATTTTCCGCTTCGCTATCATCAAGTTCAACCTACGTACTCCAGGTCGTGGTGAAGAGATGGAAGCAGAAAAAGAAACTGAAACGCCAGAAGCATTGGCTAACCTAACCAACAGCTACATTGAAGCGGTTGGCGGTGCAGACAACATTCTAGAAGTCGATAACTGTATTACTCGTCTACGCTTAACTGTGAAAGACTCAGGTGCAGCAGACAGCGAGAAACTGAAGAAACTCGGTGCGGCAGGTGTGGTACCGGTTGGGAAAGGTGGTCTACAAGTTATCATTGGTCTAGGTAAGGTAGATAAAGTCGCTGAACAAATGAAGAAGGCACTCGCTTAACGCCAAATCTTGAATGACACGATAAATAATTAGAATTTGTGACGGCTTCACCACCGTCACAACCCCCTGAAGCGCAATTACGACTAGTCACCGTGTATTGCGCTTCATTTTATTGCTCTTCGCTCTATTTAGAACGAGTCTGCTGTAACCACTGCGCCAATCCAGCGCGCGAAACCTTAATACCATGTTGTTCCTGCTGAGGCATTCGATAATACTCAATAGGAAATTTGAACCGTTCAAGACGACCAGTTAACTGCTCGATAAACCACTCTTTGGTTGGCAACTCAGCACAATCGACAATCGCTGCAGGTCGAAATCCGAACTCATCATCTTCAATGGGAACAATAAAAGCCTGATTAACCTCAGACAATTGATTGAGTACTCGCTCAATTTCTTCGCAATGAATGTTCTCACCACCAGAAATAAACTGGTTGTCGGCACGGCCAATAATCGACACTTGTTCGCCAAGCCACTCACCAAGATCTTTGCTATCAAACCAACCGCTCTTATCAACTAATGGCGTTAAGTTACCTTGATAGTAATACCCGGACGCGAGCGTCTCGCCACCAATAAAGATACGTTGTTCTTCAATTTTTAGCTGGCGATGGTTAAGGACAAAACCGGCGGTGCTGCCGGCATCAACGGGCTTCGCGGTCACGGTTGAAGCCGCTTCAGTCATGCCGTATCCAAGCCATGTTTCGATGCCCATTTGTTGAGCTTCGAGCCCAAGTGCTTCTGGTATATGACTACCACCCAAAAGTACATGCGTTAAAGTAAGTGCTTGCTTACTCTTTAACAATCGATGTAGTTGAGTAGCGACCAATGAAGCATGACTGCATTCTTCTATATCGGTTTCAAGCTGACCTGTGCCTATTTTGATGCAACCACCAGCCGCCAACCAACGATGAACTATCGCCAGCCCCGACACATGGTACATAGGTAAACTCAGTAACCACGTGTCACCTTGTTGATAACGAAACACCTCAAGCAGCCCTGACGCAGAGCATAGGTGCTGCTCAAGTGTATGAGCGACCGCTTTTGGGTTTCCGGTAGAACCTGAAGTGAATACGATGCTCGCTAGATTTTGCGGATTGAAATTGGATTCTTGAGGTGTCGTTATCTGCTCATCATCACCATCAAACTTCAGTTCACTTAGGCAAGGCAAGGTCACCAACTGAGTATTCAAATCGGCAGTCTCTGATTGCTCTATTCCGCTATTGCCCAAGAGCCAAAGGTAGCTCTGTTGATCTGCTTGATATAAGGAATCGAGCTTTTGCTTCAGGCGTAAACTAGGCTGAGGCATCGTAAACGCACAAACCACACCCAAATTGAGTGCGGCAAGATAAACAGGGATCACTTCAGCTTGATTCTTACCAACAATCGTCAGTACATCACCTTCAGATAGGCCTTGATGAGATAGCTGTTGTTGGTACTCACTAACCAACACAAACACTTGCTGCCAAGTATAAGTGCGGTGAGTGGTCACTAACGCTGGTTGAAGTGGGTTTTGCTGCGCCCACTTTACCCAGAGCGGGGGATGATTAGATTGTGGGCGCATCATATGATAACCAAAAATAGATTAAGAACTTGTTAAGCTAACTAAATAGCCATTCAAATAGCTCGGTCTAAGAAGACCAAATCAATTGTTGCTTTTCAAGCGTAGAGACAGGCAACTGACAGCCCGGCCAAGAAACCTCTAGCTGCTGCTTGAACAAGCCAATCGTATCCAACCCCGGCACTTCATTTGGCAAATATTGCTGCGCCAGACGAGCAATCTGAGTCAGACCTAGGCTCGACTCAATGCTTGAGCTCAATACAGGTTTCATTCCAAGCTTCTGTGCTCGCTCAATGATTGCCACGCAACGCTCGACAGAACCAATAAGAGTTGGCTTGATCACGACTGCTTTAACACCAGTAAGGTCGCTAAGATCAAATTCCGGGCTGCGCACCGCTTCTTGCAGTGTCTCGTCCCACGCAATCGCCACACCATGGTCAATGGCAAAGGCCAAACTGTCTTCTGGCTTTTGGCAAGGCTCTTCGATAAAGCTTATACGCTGGCGCATTGACGGCGAAATGTATTTAATGAATTGCTTCGCTTTCTCTGGCTTCCACGCACGGTTGGCATCAAGTCTTAGAGTCAAATCAGGGATCGACTCAAGGAATAAGCTAACCAACATGCCATCGCGAATCGCTTCGTAGAGGCCGACTTTCACTTTCGCGACCTTCTCGCCTACCATCTCATTCAATACAGGAATCAGTTCATCTGGATCGCCTGTACACAAAGGCGCCGCTTGGTAGTTACCTTGAGCGTTAAGATCGCCTCGCAATTCCATCATCGCCATTGAAAAGCCAAACGCGACAGAAGGATACAGCTCGTCGAAAGGCGTTTGAGGCTTATTGTGGCTCCAAAGCTCTAATTCGTGTTGAAGCTGAATGCCAGCTTGTTCGGCATCTTCTTGGCTAAAACCGGGCAAAGGCGCAACTTCGCCAAAACCAGTTTTACCATCACACTCAAGTTGGATGATATAGCCAACACGTTCGTTCAACTTATTGTCACGAAGAACCACACCACTATCCATAGGTAATTGATAACGGTAAAGTTTAGCGTGACGCTGAGAATTCACTGAGTTCATAAAGTTTCCTAAAAAACGGGGAACATCAAAACAAAACGAGCCGCTATTAGCGACTCATTTTGAAGAGGAGAAAGACTATGGATTACGCGGGAACTTGTCGAAGTCCGGTCGACGTTTCTCGTTGAATGCGTTGCGGCCTTCTTGGCCTTCCTCTGTCATGTAGAACATCATGGTTGCGTTACCAGCCAACTCTTGTAAGCCTGCTTGACCATCACAGTCAGCGTTCAGTGCCGCTTTCAAGCAACGCAGTGCCATTGGGCTGTGTTGAAGCACTTCACGACACCAACGAACTGTCTCTTTTTCTAGGTCAGCAACAGGAACAACGGTGTTTACAAGGCCCATGTCCAGTGCTTCTTGTGCATCGTAGAAGCGGCACAAGAACCAGATTTCACGTGCTTTCTTTTGACCAACGATACGAGCCATGTAAGAAGCACCCCAACCGCCATCGAAAGAACCCACTTTAGGACCCGTCTGACCGAACTGCGCGTTTTCAGCTGCAATAGTAAGGTCTGCCATCATGTGAAGTACATGACCGCCACCGACTGCCCAACCCGATACCGCTGCGATAACTGGTTTTGGACAAGTGCGAATTTGACGTTGGAAATCAAGTACATTCAAGTGGTGCGTACCTGAGTCATCTTGGTAACCGCCGTAGTCACCACGGATACTTTGGTCACCACCAGAACAGAACGCCTTCTCACCAAGACCAGTCAAAATGATTACCCCAACTTTCTCGTCATAACGAGCATCAGCCAGTGCATTGATCATCTCTTTTACGGTTTGTGGACGGAACGCATTGTGCACTTGAGGGCGAGCAATCGTGATTTTCGCAATACCGTCATCAGACTTGTGGTATTGAATATCTTCATATTGACTGCTTTCATCGCGCCAGTTAACGGCTGCGTAAAGTTCTTCTTCTGTGATGCCTACTGTTTTAGCCATGATGATTCCCATTGTTCTATTAGAGAGCGCGACTAGCGTAGAGTCGCGACGGTGTTGCTCTGCTTTCTATAGCGCTTGATACGAGAGGTTCGCTCAGTCAGTTCATCAACGACTGGCGATACATTGGATGATCAGATTTGAAAACATCTCTGGTTGCTCAAAATGAACATTATGACCCGCGTAATCCACCTGACTATATTCAAAGCCACTATTCTCAGCTAGCTCCATGAATTTACGATCTTTTTCTCCACATACATAATGCAATAAATGCTCATGAGATTTCAATGTGGCACGTAAATCCGGTTGCTTAGCTAACGAAGTAGATAACAACATATTTGCTACGGATACTCCAAGGTTACCACTACGCTTTATGACCAAAGTTTGTCTTTGCTCATGATTTAGTGAAGAAAAGACGCTTTGTTGATACCAATCGTCTAAAACATCTTCAATCGACTGCTGTGCAAAGCGAACAGCCCATTGCGTATCGTGTACTAACCTTTGTGCTCTTTCTTCATCACATTCCAAGCCAAAGTTGCCACCTTCAATGATGACTTTCTCTAAGTTAAGAGTTTCGAAGCAAGGGCTTGTTACCCCATACATGGCAAGCCTTCCCCCCATAGAATACCCAATCACCACGATAGGATAATCGACAGGAAGATCGTTGAGAGCCAGCTGAGATGTGATGCACTGAACAATTTTCTTACAGCAATGATCAAACCCTACCGGATCGATAAAGCGACTTTGTCCGTGTCCGGGTAAATCTATGCAAAGGAGAGGAAAATCCTCAAGGAATGGATGACATGCACTCCAATCATCCCCGCTTCCGAGTAAACCATGTAAGAAAACAAGCAAAGGTTTGTCAGAAGAATCTTGTACAGCTGGGTAATAATCGGAGTAAAGCATGTAAAGTCCTTAGGCTAATGCCTCGGTGAGCATTGAACTGAATTGTTTCAGCAAAGTAGACGCTTGTTCGGGAGGCGTCTTAACTTCCACGAGCAAGGTACCCTGACCCTGTTCGAAATGTTGTTCGATAATGGTTTGATAGCAATTCAAGGTTTCTGGCGCAGCGTATCCCAACTGGAATTGCGCAGCAGCGTGTTCAAAACTGAAACCATGAGGCATTTGATAAAGTGACTGTTTCTGCTGCTCTGGCACCGGCAATAAATCAAAGATCGCACCACCATCATTGTTGGTCACAACAATAACCATCGGCGTTAAATTATGAGTCAGCAGAGCCAGTGAGTTGAGATCGTAAAGCAAAGAAGTATCGCCAATCAACATCAATAAGGGGTTCTGGTTGGCTTTCACTACACCCGCAGCCGTCGCCACCAAGCCATCAATGCCCGATGCACCACGATTGCTGTAAACCCGATTCGCAGATATTGAAGACAGCATATCCACCAGCCTTACCATCAAGCTGTTTCCCACAAACAACTCTCTGTCTTTAAGTCTAGACGACAAGTCAACGGCAACACTCAACTCTGTCAGTTGGTCGTTATTAGAGATTTGCGCCAACGCTAACTGCTGAACCGTATTCGCGACTTCCGCCAAAGATGCCGCCCAGCCAGCATGTTCTCCCAACAGCGTTGGTAGATGTTGCTCTGATAACCAATGTTCGATATCAGCGACAATATGAGTTTGAGGCAGATGATCTTGATTAATACGATGTGCATCTGGTGAAACAACGATGTACTGCGATGAACAAAATGTGGCAGCTTGTTCTTTTACCCATTGGTTAAGACGCTTAGATACGATGCGCTCACCAAACTGGATAATAAAATCACACTGACTAAGCTGTGCTTTGGCTGCGTCACTTTGCATCCATAAATCATAGTGTTTCCAGTCACTACTGACACCCGATTGAGGGTCACAGAATACTGGCCAGCCCAAAGCTGTCGCAAACTGCTTGGCTTTAATTGCGGCTTCATTCTCGATAGAACCAATAATCACTGCGCCTTTACGAGCGACATAATCACTTGCTGAAACAGGCTGAGCGATTAAATGACTGGGCAAATAAGTGTTCGAGTAAAGGCAGGTTGAAGCTCTCCAAGCTGCCACGCTCTTTGTATAATCCGCATACATCTCGGCGCTATTAGCGGAATAAAGCGGTTCTGGGAACGGACAGTTGATATGAATAGCCCCACCGACGCTGCGCTGTTTCGCCAGTGCGTTATCAACCGACGTCAAAAGCCAATTCAAAGAAACTTGTGTCGTTGGACTTGGAAGGTTTAGTGCCGTTTCAACGTGAGACGAAAAGATACCCTGCTGCTGAATCGCTTGATTGGCACCACAGTCGACTAAATCAATCGGTCGATCGGAGGTCAACAAGATTAGCTTTTCTCGCGTTAATCCAGATTCAGCGGTCGCTGGTAGAAGGTTAGCTACGGCAGTTCCAGAAGTAACAACCACCGCAACGGGTTTGTTGCTCGCTTTAGCTAAACCTAAAGCCAAGAAGCCAAGCCCGCGCTCATCAAAGTGCGTATGTAAGGTTAGCTTAGAGTTAGCTTCGGCTTCGAGTGTTAATGGTGTTGAACGAGAGCCTGGCGCGATGCAAACATGTTCAACACCGCTGCGGGCAAGCTCTTCAAGTAATGTGTTACACCAAACTCTGTTTAATACAGCTTGGTCGTGATTCATGACGCCACACCTAATGGTGGGTGATCAGAAATTAAGCTAAGCAGAGTAGACATCTTCTTGTTCAGCTCTTGCCACTCATGTTCGGCAACCGATCCCGGCACGATCCCCGCGCCAGCAAACAGTTGTACTTGATCGTTTACAATCAAGGCGCTTCGAATCGCCACGCAGAATTCCGCTCGCTGATGACTGATATAGCCTACAGAGCCTGCATACCAACCTCGTGCAAACGGTTCGTGTTCAAGAATGAAATCCATCGCCTCTTTACGAGGTAAACCCGCCACCGCAGCAGTTGGCTGTAAGGCAGCAAGCAACTGCACACCATTAACGCCATTGTTGAGCTGAGCATGGATATTGCGCTTCAAATGCTGCACCTTACGCAAGCGCACTAGACGCGCATCCTTTTCAACATGGACCGTTTGAGAATGAGGAGTGAGACGCTCAATGATGTCGTCGACCACATACTGGTTCTCATTGAGGTTTTTGCTGTCTTGAGAAAGCCAGTTGGCCAGTTCCATATCCTCAGTAGCGTTCTCTCCGCGACCAATGGTTCCAGCAAGCGCCTCGGTATCAAGCTCCGTACCATGTCGGCTATATAAGCGCTCTGGTGTCGAGCCAATGAAACTGTGTTTAGAATCCAGCACCAACATAAAGTGGAAACTGTGGTGATTTTGCAGATAGCTGGCTTTAAGTAATTGAGCTGCGCAGATAGGCGCATCGAGTTGCAGTGTGGTTTTACGTGCTAAAACGACTTTTTTGTACTCTTCATCGCTAATGCCTTGCAGCACTTTATCGACAAGGTTGCCCCACTGCTCTCTTTCTGGAACGTGATTGATCTGTTCAATATGGGCAGACAAAGGCGCCAATATCGCGGCTTCTACAGAAAGCTTATTCAAAGCATTAATAGAAGAAACGCGATCAGGGGACAAATTAACCGCCAGCGACCAAGTATTGTCAAAGCGGATCAATTCAACCTGAGGAAGGAAGAAAAACGACTCCATGCAGCGACGGTTCTTTGCGGTGTGCCCATCAAACGAGCGTCCACCCCAGATTCGTTGGTCTTCACCAAGAATAGCGTACGCGGGTGCAGGATCTGAAAACGTATGTAACTGTCCGAGCGCAACAACCTCTTCACGAGTGTCGCGTGACTGCCAGTAGAACTTTGGAAAGAGCGGTTGAGCATGAAGCCATTCTATAAATGCAAACGATGGTTTTTGCGTTAGAACTTCAACACAACGAACTTCGCTTGCTTGGGCATTTTGTACTCGCTCAATCAAAGCGGAGATAGTTTGCTGGAAATGTGACAAATCGACCTCGTTCACATCTAAATTATTATTATATTAGTTTGATACTTTATGGGCAGTACCCACTTAGATCAAGAATGTACTATATCTTTTCAACATTCCTGTGATTTTAAGCGATCCCGCCCCTTTATTCATCTTAGCCAATAACCAAGAAAGCGATTAATTAAAATTTAGAAAAGAGTGACAACAAAAAGGCTAAACGTGACACTGAAATGCGACATTCATCAGATTTTTATTCTATCAAACGCCATTTTGCGGTACTTTAATAAAGTATTTAAATTAATTTCAGGAAATCGGCAATGCAAAATATCGGGATGTCGTCAAAACTCAACAGCGTATGCTACGAAATCAGGGGACCTGTACTCAAACATGCTAAGCGCATGGAAGAAGAAGGGCATAAAATACTGAAGCTTAATATTGGTAACCCCGCCCCATTTGGTTTTGACGCCCCTGATGAAATCCTTGTTGACGTAATCCGTAACCTACCGACATCTCAAGGTTACTGCGACTCAAAAGGCATCTATTCAGCCCGCAAAGCGGTTGTTCAGCACTACCAGAAAAAAGGCCTACGTAACCTTGATGTAGAAGACGTTTACATTGGTAACGGCGCATCAGAGCTTATCGTTATGTCTATGCAAGCGCTACTGGATAATGGTGATGAAATCTTAGTTCCCGCTCCGGACTACCCACTATGGACAGCGTCTGTTGCGCTTTCTGGTGGTACACCGGTTCACTACATGTGTGATGAAGATGCTGATTGGTATCCAGATTTAGACGACATGCGCGCGAAGATCTCACCAAAGACGCGCGGCATCGTTCTTATCAACCCGAACAACCCAACAGGCGCGGTATACAGCCGTGATTTCCTATTACAAGTGGTTGAGATTGCTCGTGAGCACGGTTTGATCATCTTCGCCGATGAAATCTACGACAAAGTACTTTACGACGGTGCGGTACACACTTCAGTGGCAACGCTTGCTGAAGACGTATTAATGGTCACGTTCAACGGCCTATCTAAAGCTTACCGTGTATGTGGTTTCCGTGGTGGTTGGATGTTCTTAACAGGCCCTAAACACCTAGCGAAAGGCTACGTTGAAGGACTAGAAATGCTGGCCTCAATGCGTTTGTGTGCCAACGTTCCGATGCAACACGCTATCCAAACCGCACTCGGTGGCTATCAGAGTATCAATGAGCTGATTCTTCCAGGCGGTCGACTGCTTGAACAGCGTGACCGTGCATGGGAACTGATCAACAAGATCCCTGGCGTTTCTTGTGTGAAACCGAAAGGTGCAATGTACCTGTTCCCTAAAATCGACACCAACATGTACAACATCAAAGACGATCAGAAGTTTGTACTCGACTTCCTTAAGCAAGAGAAGGTGCTATTGGTTCAAGGTACGGGCTTCAATTGGCCGAAACCGGATCACTTCCGTATCGTGACTCTGCCGCACATCGAAGATCTAGAAATCGCAATTGGTCGTTTAGAGCGCTTCTTACAGACTTACAGCCAAGACGACCTCATCGAAGGTTAATGAGCACAAAGAAAGATGGCTACAATTTGCTGTTTTAAAAGACTTTAACTTGTATTCATTCACTTCTATGCTTAAAAGGCTCCTGTTTAGGAGCCTTTTTTGTATCCGCTGTCTCGTATCCCTGTGCAAACACAAGATACGAGTGGAGTATTGTTTATACCAATCACAGTAAGTAAGTGTTCAGAAATAGCGTAGGGAAAAAGCTTGAGAACAAGGCAGCTATTTTCGACAAGCAGCTTCGATAAGTAGTTATTCTACAATCAAAAATTCTAACATAGTTATCGAGTTTTTTAACAAGCTAGGATGACCAGTTATTTACTACGATTGGTACTATAAGGACATTTATGAAACAGAGCCATTTCTTTGCCCATCTCGCACGCATGAAGCTAATTCAACGCTGGCCCCTGATGCGTTCGGTATCAAGCGAGAACATTTCAGAACATAGCCTACAGGTTGCTTTCGTGGCACACGCCTTGGCACTGATCAAAAACAAGAAGTTTGATGGTCAGCTTAACCCCGAGCACATTGCTCTGCTTGGCATGTACCACGACACCAGTGAGGTACTGACGGGTGATTTGCCAACGCCAGTTAAATACTACAACCCGGATATTGCACAAGAGTATAAGAAGATAGAAGCCGCGGCAGAACAAAGACTGCTTTCGATGTTGCCAGAAGAGTTCAGAGACGACTTCGCCCCCTTCTTAATATCTGGTACTGCGAGTAAAGAAGAGCAAAGCATCGTCAAGCAGGCAGATACTATCTGTGCGTACCTGAAATGCTTGGAAGAGCTCAGTGCGGGCAATCATGAATACGAGCAAGCCAAGCGCCGATTGGAAGAGACACTCGAACAACGCAAAAGCCCAGAAATGGACTACTTTCTCACCACATTCGCACCGAGCTTTGAATTATCACTAGACGAGATAAGCTAGCTGGGTATAAGTTGTTTTTAATTAGCTAAATAAAATCAATTTGATAGGTGCTATTTTGAATTCTCAACTCGAACCACCCTTTGTACTCGAACAAGAATGGCAGCATCGAAATGACGATGAACATAAAATAAGACGGGATGACCACCGCAGCCCGTATCAGCGTGACCGTGCGCGCGTGCTTCACTCTGCTGCTTTCCGTCGCTTACAAGCGAAAACCCAGATCCATGGCACCACGGTCAACGACTTTCACCGAACGCGCCTTACCCACTCTCTTGAGGCCGCTCAGCTTGGCACCGGTATCGTCGCTCAACTGAAGAAAAAGCAGCCCGAATTTCGAGACCTATTACCCTCAGACAGTTTGATTGATTCACTGTGTTTGGCTCACGACATCGGTCATCCACCCTATGGACATGGCGGCGAAGTCGCACTCAACTACATGATGCGCGACCACGGCGGCTTTGAGGGCAACGCTCAAACGTTTCGCATAGTCACACAGCTAGAACCTTACACTGAACATCACGGGATGAACCTATCTCGACGCACTTTGTTAGGTCTAATTAAGTACCCTTCTCTGCTGAGTGAGGTTCAAGCTAAATTGCAGTCTGAACCCGTTAAGCATCAACGACAACTCCGAGCTAAAGATTGGATGCCAGCAAAAGGCATCTACGATCATGATGAAGAGTTGTTTAACTGGGTGCTTGAACCGCTTTCAAGCAGCGACCAACAGCTCCTAAAACAGAAAAGAAAAACGCATACCGAGCCACTTGAGCACAACAAGACCAAATATAAGTCACTGGATTGTTCGATCATGGAACTTGCTGACGACATCGCGTATGGCGTGCACGATTTAGAAGATGCGATTGTGCTTGGCTCTGTGACCAAAGCTCAGTGGGTCGAATCGGCTTACCCTCAACTGAAAGAGATGGCCGACCCATGGATTTGTGAACACCTAGATTCAATTACAGAGATGCTTTTCTCTGGTGAACAGTATCGTCGAAAGGATGCGATTGGTGGGATAGTCAACGCACTGTTGACCAGTATCTCGATTAAGCGAGTGGAGGCTAACTTTGAGAATGTACTGTTGGCTTACAATGCGGTGCTCGAGCCGAGCATGGACGGCACACTCGATAAGCTGAAACACTTTGTCAGCGAGTTCGTTATTCAAGTGCCACAGGTTCAGGTCATCGAATACAAAGGTCAACAGATCATCATGGATATGTTTGAAGCATTCAGCGCAGATCCTGAACGCTTGCTGCCACTGCCCATCAAGAAGCAATGGCTACAACATCAAGATGAGTCTCGAAAAATGCGCGTGATAGCCGATTACATTTCATCGATGACTGATGATCTTGCGCAGAAAATGCATCAGCAACTGTTCTCAGCTCATACCGAGTTTTAATTCCTGACTCACTTTACTAAAACGGCTTAATCTAAGTAGTTTTTCTCAAACACGCCCGGCGGCATTTGATTGATTTGAAACTGAATCATTTGGTCAAATGCCGTTAGCAAAGGGCTAAAGTCGCCATCACGCTCTAACAAGCTAAGTAAATGATAGCCAGCTTCAACGGTTGAAAGGCTATTTTCACTGGGTGCTTTGCGAATTCGGTAATTACCCTTGAGATCTTTCGGTAAATGAACCGTGTTCAACGCATGCAAGTTACTCGATACTTGCCACATCTTGAATGCTTTCTTCCACGTGCCATCCAATAAAATCACACGCAGCTTCTTATTGGGAGATGTCGCCGACTCAACTGAAACAGAGTTTTCGCTTGGGTATAAAATCACATGTTGATACTGTTCATCGCACAACAATGCGTTGAGTTGTTCGTTGTCTGAAAAGTCTTCGCCAACAAACGTCACGCTGTTATTAAGAGATAACGAGAGAATACGCGCTGTTCCCATCGGACGATGCTCTTCTGATGGGTGCTGAAGAATGATAAGCTCAACATTCGATTCGAGTGGTGTAACCCACTGACAAATACAAGCTTTCAAAGCCTTGCTGCATTGGGGGCAATAACGAGACATGGATTTAATGTGTACCCTGTTTTAATTTTCATTTCACTTTTATGCGTCTTATTCCAATTTGAGCCAATACAAGCTTGGGTCGTTTGGGATAGCAATGCGATTGCCGATGGGCAATGGTGGCGAATCCTAACAGGAAACTTTTCACATACCAACTACTCGCATCTTCTGATGAATCTAGCAGGCTTGTGGATCATCAGCTACCTGTTTCAACCGAGTAAAAAACAGCTTGTTGTTGCTTTGCTTGTGATCAGTTTAGTGACTGGCGTCGCTCTGTTGTTTTCAAGTATTCAGATCTACGTTGGCCTATCGGGCACTTTGCATGGGTTGTTTGGCTTATTCGCGCTCAGAGAGGCTTTAAACGGCAGGAAGTCTAGTTGGCTGTTAGTATTCGGATTAGTCGCTAAAATCGCTTGGGAGCAGCTTATTGGCCCTTCTAGCACGACTGGTGAACTGATTAATGCTCGTATCGCGATTGAAGCCCACCTAGCAGGTGCATTGGCCGGAGGCTTCATATCTATCGCTTCATTTCTAACAAGTAGAAAAACGGGTCAAAGTTGAATTCTTTCGCGGTTCTTTTCAACCGTCGCTTCACCTATCCCTTTGACACTCACCAAATCATCAGCAGTAGTAAATGCCCCGTTCTGATCTCTGTAATCGACGATTTCTTTGGCTTTCTTGTCACCCACGCCAACCAATAGTGCTGAAAGTTCTTCTGCCGTCGCGGTATTGATGTTGACCGTAATCTCAATGCCTTCGTAAAGCTCAGCCTTGGTTGGGCTGTCTGCAAACACGGCAGGGCTTAAGAGCATCAGAAATGAAAGAATTAGTGTTGAATATATCGTGCGCATAAATAGTTCCTTTGTTCAAAAAACGTAACTTATGCATTTGCCGCGCTAGATAACACAATCACCAGATAAAAATAAAGCGGATCACCTAAGTGACCCGCTTCGTTATACATCTTATTTTCATCAGCTTGTTTGTTGGCTCACAAATCTGAATTAAAGCCTAACAATCACGTGTTGATTTCAGTAGTAAGCTCTAACTTGAGCTTGCTACTGAGGTAATCAAACGCTTACTGACCTTGACCCACTACGTAGTATTCAACGTCTGCGTTTTTACGAAGTACGTTTAATACGTTAGTCAGGTCTTGCTGGTTACCAACTCGCTCCAACTGTGCACCAATTTGAGTGCTGTAGGCTGGGTTGATCTCAGCCGTTACTTTAGAAAGCTCAACAACAACGATATTACCGTCTTGGTCTTTAGATTGACCGAACACAGCTTGACCTGCTTCTGGTTTCGCTAGAGCGAATACAGATGCCGCTAATGGCGAGTTACGGTCAATCGTTTCAAGTTCAGTGAACTCAAGGTTGTTGTCCGCTAGTACTGCTTCATTGCCTTGCTCAAGTTCGTTCACTAGAGAAACACCTAGCTCAACCGCTTGCTGCTCTGCTTGTACAGCAGACAGTGCAGCGACAACTTGATCTTTCACTTCAGCTAGAGGAAGAACTGTCTCATCACGAGTCTCTTCTACACGAACAACAATTACGTGCTCAGGTGCAACTTCGATAACTTCCGAGTTTAGACCGTCTTCTTTCACTTCAGGGCTCAAGATAGCTTGCATAACTGCAGGCGTCATCAGAACTTCTGGAGCGTCAACTTGAGAGATGAAATCTGTCGTTGTGATCTTCGCGTTGATAGCTTCTGCAGAATCATCTAGAGAATCTGGGAATTCAAACGCTACTTTTTCTAGCTCAGTTTGTTGCTCGTAGAACTGATCAACTGCGTGTTGGTCTAGAAGCTCTGTCTTAATCTCTGCCGCTACTTCAATGTAAGGCTGAGCTTGAGACGCTTTTAGTTCGTCTAGCTTGATGATGTGGTAGCCGAAATCAGATTTAACTAGGCCAGTAGTATCGCCAATATTCTCAAGAGCGAAAGCCGCGTCTTCGAATGCAGGGTCCATAACATCGCGCTCAATCCAACCTAGATCACCGCCAACGTCTGCACTACCGAAGTCGTCAGATTTCTCTTCCGCTAGCGTAGCAAAATCAGCGCCTGCATTTAGCTCGTCTAGGATTGCCTGAGCTTTCGCTTCGTCATCGCCTTGAACTAGGATGTGGCTAACTTTACGTTGCTCTTCCGTTGAGTACTTGTCTAGGTGCTCTTGGTAGTATTTCTGTGCTTCTTCATCGCTTACTTCAAGCTGAGACTTAAGCGCTTCAGCAGAAAGCTCAATGTAAGATACCTTAGCTTGCTCTGGACGAGTGTAAGCTGCTGGGTTCTCTTGGTAGTACTGTTCGATTTGCTCGTCAGTTAACTCGATGTCTTTTGCAAGGTCAGCAACAGACAGTGTCACTGTGCGAATGTCACGAGTTTGTGCGATAAGCTTGCTCTGAGTATCGATTTCGCCCTGAAGAACGAATTCACTGCCTTGAAGTGCAGTCACAAGCTGGTTGCGCATAAGGTCACGACGCATGTATTCAGCGAAGCTCTCTGCGCTGAAACCTGCACGACGTAGTGCCGATTGGTAAACTTCTTGGTCGAATTGACCCGCCGTTTGGAACTGAGGCATTTCTAGAATCATGGTGCGGATTTGAGAATCACTGATTCGTAGGCCTAGAGACTCAGCTTGCTGCTCAAGCAGTACGTCATTGATCATGCGATCAAGTACTGATTTACGGAAAGACTCTACGTAAGCAGGGTCTGCAAGCATTTGCGCGAAGTAATCGCCAAGTTGAGACTGCATACGATTACGTTCGTTTTGGTAAGCCTGTTCGAACTCACCACGAGCAATTTCTGTGTTGCCAACTTTAGCTGCTGCGTTGTTACCGCCACCGGTGATGTAGCTGCCTACACCTGCGAATACGAATGACAGGATAATCAACCCAAGGATAATTTTTACCGCGATGCTATTCACGCCTTCGCGTAATCGATCCATCATAATTTAAGTGCTCTCCGGATATGAAGCATTGGCTTCAAAATAAAAATCTATTCACGCGATATTATCAGAAAAAGAAATGCGCATCAGTAGGATGCGCATAATTTAAATAAGTTCAATGTGCTTTGTACACATACTGTTTAAGAATGAAACATCATTTTTCAAACAGTAAACGCATTTTACTGCCTTCCCCTCTTAAATGGAGGTTTCAGCAGTGAAAATTAGTTACATGCGTCTTTAAGTGCTTTACCCGCTTTGAAGCCAGGTACTTTAGCTTCTGCGATTTGGATCTCTTCACCAGTTTTTGGGTTACGACCTGTACGAGCAGCACGAGTACGAACACTGAAAGTACCAAAGCCAACAAGTGCAACTTGGTCACCAGATTGTAGCGTTGTGCCAACTGCTTCGATGAATGCGTCTAGAGCGCGGCCAGCTGAAGCTTTAGAGATGTCTGCGTTTTCTGCGATTGATTCTACTAGTTGTGTTTTATTCACTGTTTTTCCCCTATGTGTCATCTGTGACTACTTCTGATGACTGTACGTTCCATTTTGGTTTTAATTTAGCCGCAAGCCTTATTGCAAAAGGGCTGCCGCTTTGATCAATAACTTAGCGTCCAAAAAAAACGCTGACAAGCCTTTTCGGGCCTATCAGCGTAATTCTTTACTTATTTTTGCTATGCATCACTATTTTTTCACGTCAAACTCGACCCCTGACGGATCTCGTTCTAGCGCGACTTTGAGTACTTCATCAATCCACTGAACCGGGATCACCTTCAAGTCAGCGATTACGTTGTCTGGAATCTCTTCCAAATCACGCTCATTGTCTTTAGGGATCAGTACAGTTTTGATGCCGCCACGGTGTGCAGCAAGCAGTTTTTCTTTCAAGCCACCGATAGGTAAAACTTCACCACGAAGGGTAATTTCACCTGTCATACCGACCTCTGCTTTAACCGGGTTACCCGTCAAGCTAGAGACAAGTGCAGTACACATTGCGATACCCGCACTCGGGCCATCTTTCGGTGTAGCACCTTCTGGTACGTGAACGTGAATGTCACGTTTTTCGTAGAAATCTGAGTTGATACCCAGTTTTTCAGCACGAGAACGAACCACTGTCATTGCCGCTTGAATCGACTCTTTCATCACGTCGCCAAGTGAGCCAGTTTGCGTTAGCTTACCTTTGCCCGGCATTGCTTCGGTCTCGATAGTCAGTAGATCACCACCCACTTGAGTCCACGCTAGGCCTGTTACTTGACCGATACGGTTGCTTTCATCCGCTTTACCGAAGTCGTGGCGTTGAACACCTAAGTACTCTTTCAGGTTATCAATGTTAACCGTTACAGACTTAAGATCGCTGTCTAGCAAGATGTTCTTCACTGCTTTACGACAGATCTTTGAGATTTCACGCTCTAGGCTACGTACACCCGCTTCACGCGTGTAGTAACGAATGATGCCGATGATTGCAGAGTCTTCAATCTCAATTTCATGAGGCTTAAGACCGTTGCGTTGAACTTGCTTGTCCAGTAAATGGCTCTTAGCAATGTTCAGCTTCTCATCTTCTGTGTAACCAGATAGACGAATCACTTCCATACGGTCCAGTAGAGGCCCAGGAATGTCCATCGAGTTCGATGTTGCCACGAACATAACATCTGACAGATCGTAATCTACTTCTAGGTAGTGATCGTTAAATGCGTTGTTTTGTTCTGGATCTAGAACTTCTAGAAGTGCTGAAGATGGGTCGCCACGCATATCAGAAGACATCTTATCGATCTCATCTAATAGGAACAGTGGGTTCTTAACACCAACTTTAGACATCTTCTGGATCAGTTTACCCGGAAGTGAACCGATGTACGTACGACGGTGACCACGAATCTCAGCTTCATCACGAACGCCACCAAGTGCCATACGCGTGTACTTACGACCCGTTGCCGCAGCAATCGAACGACCTAGCGAGGTTTTACCTACACCAGGAGGACCAACAAGACAAAGGATTGGGCCTTTTAGCTTGTTGATACGGTTTTGTACTGCCAAGTATTCAAGAATACGTTCTTTAACACGCTCTAAGCCGTAGTGGTCTTCGTTTAAGATCTCTTCCGCTTTCGCTAGATTCTTTTTCACTTTTGAACGCTTAGCCCAAGGAACGCCCACCATCCAATCAATGTAGCTACGTACTACTGTTGCTTCAGCAGACATTGGCGACATCATTTTCAGTTTTTGCAGTTCTTGCTCGGTTTTTTCACGAGCTTCTTGAGGCATCTTGGAGTCTTCGATCTTCTTCTTCAGAGTCTCGAATTCATCAGGAGCGTCGTCCATCTCGCCAAGTTCTTTCTGAATCGCTTTCATTTGCTCATTCAGGTAGTACTCACGCTGAGATTTTTCCATTTGCTTCTTAACGCGGCCACGAATGCGTTTTTCAACTTGCAAGATGTCAATTTCTGACTCCATTTGGCCCATCAAGAATTCCAGACGTTCAGTCACATCTAAGATTTCTAGAACGTGCTGCTTGTCTACCAGTTTAAGTGGCATGTGTGCAGCAATCGTATCAGCAAGGCGAGCTGCCTCATCAATACCGTTCAGAGATGTTAGAACTTCTGGTGGAATCTTTTTGTTCAGCTTAATAAAGCCTTCGAATTGATTGATCGCGCTGCGAACAACCACTTCTTGTTCTTTTTCGTCAAGTTCTGAGGTTACAACGTATTCTGCGTCCGCTAAGAAAAACTCACTTTCTTTGAATTGGTGAATTTTTGCACGCTGCTGACCTTCGACAAGCACTTTAACAGTACCATCAGGGAGCTTTAGTAACTGAAGAATGGTAGCGACAGTACCTACTTTAAATAGGTCGTCAATTGAAGGCTCATCAGTGTCCGCTTCTTTCTGCGCTACAAGTAGTACTTGTTTGTTAGCTTCCATTGCCGATTCAAGGCAAGTAATCGATTTTTCACGACCAACAAACAATGGAATAACCATGTGTGGGTAAACCACTACATCACGTAGAGGTAGCACGGGGATTTCGATACGCTCGGAACGTTCCAAGTTCATATATTTCTCTCTTCCGCTTTAACTTATAAAGCAGTATATGGGGCTTAAACGACTGGATTCAATGGAAGAATAAAAAAAAGGAGGTAATTGCTTACCTCCTTTTTCAATTTGAGTGACTTGTCTAAAAAAGACCTACTCTGCAACAGCTGCTTGGTTATCTGAGTTGCTGTAAATTAATAGTGGTTCTGACTCACCATTAATTACCGACTCATCAATCACAACCTTGCTTACATCAGTTGAAGATGGCAGTTCGTACATAGTTTCTAGTAGAACACCCTCCAAGATAGAGCGTAGACCACGAGCACCCGTTTTACGGTTCATTGCTTTCTTAGCAATGGCACGTAAAGCGTCTTCACGGAATTCTAGCTCTGTATCCTCAAGCTCAAATAATGCAGCGTATTGTTTTGTCAGTGCATTCTTTGGCTCACAAAGGATTTGGATTAGCGCTTCTTCATCAAGCTCTGTCAGTGTTGTTGTAACAGGTAGACGACCAATGAATTCAGGAATTAGACCATACTTCACTAGATCTTCAGGTTCTACTTGAGTGAACAATTCACCGATAGTTTTAGTTTCGTCTTTCGAACGCACTTCTGCGCCGAAGCCGATACCTGAACCTGTTTCTACACGTTGCTCAATCACTTTATCTAGGCCTGCAAACGCACCACCACAGATAAATAGGATCTTAGACGTGTCCACTTGCAAGAACTCTTGCTGTGGATGCTTACGACCACCTTGAGGTGGAACTGAAGCAACTGTACCTTCAACAAGTTTTAGTAGAGCTTGCTGTACACCTTCACCAGACACGTCACGCGTGATTGATGGGTTTTCAGCTTTACGAGAAATCTTGTCGATTTCATCGATGTAAACAATGCCGCGTTCCGCTTTCGCTACGTCGTAATCACATTTCTGAAGCAACTTCTGGATGATGTTTTCAACATCTTCGCCCACGTAACCCGCTTCGGTTAGTGTTGTTGCGTCTGCCATTGTGAAAGGAACGTCTAGGAAACGAGCCAATGTTTCAGCCAGTAGTGTTTTACCACTACCAGTAGGACCGATAAGAAGAATGTTACTCTTACCTAGCTCTACGCCTTCAGCTGTCGTATCACCATTACGTAAACGCTTGTAGTGGTTATAAACTGCAACTGCTAGCACTTTCTTCGCGTATTCTTGACCGATTACATAGTCGTCAAGATGCTCACGAATCTCACGCGGCGTTGGCAGCGATTCCGATTCTTTCTTAGGAAGAACATCTTTAATTTCTTCACGAATAATGTCGTTACAAAGATCGACACATTCATCACAAATGTAAACAGAAGGACCTGCGATTAACTTGCGAACTTCGTGTTGGCTTTTGCCACAGAAAGAGCAGTAAAGCAGTTTACCGCTACCACCCTCTTTGCTTTTATCTGTCATTCGCTAACCTCTTAGCCTTAACTCTCTATGCTTGAGTGTATATCAATTTGAATCACTTTGCGTTAAACAATTGCCCTGCAATTATTGACCGCGGTGATTAAGAACTGAATCCACCAAGCCGTATTCTACTGCTTGATCAGCAGACATGAAGTTATCACGATCTGTATCGCGCTCAACAACTTCTAGAGGCTGACCTGTGTGCTCTGCCAATAGTTTGTTTAGCTTTTGTTTGATCGTTAGGATCTCTTGCGCGTGAATTTGAATATCAGACGCTTGGCCTTGGAAACCGCCAAGTGGCTGGTGAATCATTACACGTGAGTTTGGAAGCACGTGACGCTTACCAGGAGTACCACCCGCTAGTAAGAATGCACCCATAGAGCAAGCTTGACCCATACATACTGTGCTCACGTTTGGCTTGATGAACTGCATTGTGTCGTAGATAGACATGCCTGCTGTTACGCTACCGCCAGGTGAGTTGATGTAAAGATAGATATCTTTGTCTGGGTTTTCTGATTCCAAGAAAAGCAGTTGAGCCACGACAAGATTTGCCATGTGGTCTTCCACTTGACCTGTTAAGAAAATGATACGTTCTTTTAATAGACGAGAATAAATATCGTAAGAACGTTCACCACGGGAAGTCTGTTCAACCACCATAGGAACTAGTGCGTCCATAATCGATGGCATTGTATTTTTTTCTTGGTAGCTCATATTCTTATGTCCCTAAAATAAATGGCCCGAATGATTAAATCATACGGACCATTGTTAGCAGAATTGTTGACCGTACGTCAACCTTCTACGTCAGATATTACTATATTAAGCAGGTTGCTGATTCATTAGCTCGTTGAAGCTAACTTCTTTATCAGAAACTTGAGCTTTAGCGATGATTGCATCAATAGCTTGCTCTTCTAGAGCAACGTTGCGCATGTTGTTCATCATTTGCTCGTTTTGCTCGTAGTAAGCAATAACTTCTGTTGGATCTTCGTATGCTGTAGCCATCTCTTCGATGATAGCTTTAACTTTCTCGTCGTCAGCTTTTAGCTCTTCAGTCTTGATTACTTCACCAAGTAGAAGACCTACAACTACGCGACGTTTAGCTTGCTCTTCGAACAGCTCACGTGGAAGTTGGTCAGCAGCTTCAGTGTTGCCACCGAAACGTTGAGCAGCTTGTTGACGTAGAACACCGATCTCTTGATCGATTAGAGCAGAAGGTACGTCGATGTTGTTTTCGTTAACTAGACCGTCGATAGCTTGCTCTTTGATGCGGTTCTTAACAGCTTGCTTAAGCTCACGCTCCATGTTCTTACGAACTTCAGCTTTAAGACCTTCAACGCCGTCAGTTGCGCCGAACTTAGCAACGAATTCTTCG
The DNA here is from genome assembly GCF_041474985.1 of Vibrio sp. 10N.222.49.C9. NCBI lineage: Bacteria > Pseudomonadati > Pseudomonadota > Gammaproteobacteria > Vibrionales > Vibrionaceae > Vibrio > Vibrio sp. 10N.222.49.C9. The sequence continues at coordinate 50,596 of NZ_JBFRVD010000009.1, forward strand.
TTTAGTTCTGGAAGTTCACGAGCTTCAACTTTGTTTACTTTGATTGCAAACTTAGCTGCTTTACCTTTTAGGTTTTCAGCGTGGTAATCTTCTGGGAAGTTTACGTCGATTTCGAATTCCATACCTGCTGTTTTACCAACGATACCGTCTTCAAAACCAGGGATCATGCGACCAGCGCCCATCTCTAGTGGGAAGTTCTCAGCTTTACCGCCTTCGAACTCTTCACCGTCGATAGAACCAACGAAGTCGATAGTTGCACGAGAACCAGCGTCAGCAGCAGCTTCAACTTCAGTCCAAGTTGCTTGTTGCTTACGTAGAGTTTCGATCATCTCTTCAACGTCAGCTTCTTTAACTTCTACTGCTGGTTTCTCAACAGTGATGTTTTCTAGACCTTTCAGCTCAACTTCTGGGTAAACTTCAAAAGTTGCGTTGAATACTAGGTCAGCGCCTTCGTTGTTTTCAACTGGTGCGAAAGTAGGTGCGCCAGCTGGGTTGATTTTCTCTTTAACGATCGCTTCGATGAAGTGACGTTGCATTACTTCGCCCATCACGTCTTGACGTACTGCTTTGCCGTACATTTTAGCAACCATCTTCATTGGCACTTTGCCTTTACGGAAACCATCGAAACGACGGTTTTTCGCGATGTTGCGTAGTTCAGCTGTAACTGCATCTTCGATGTTAGCAGCAGGAACAGTAATATTAAGACGGCGCTCTAGGCCTTCTAGCGTTTCAACAGTAACTTGCATTATATAAACCTCAAAACTGGCTCAGTAATCTGAGCATATGAGCCGTAACTTAGCTTTAATTCAAAAGCAGACGTTGTTGGCTGCATCCTTGTGTAGTGCTCTATCCGAACACCTAATTTAAAATCGAGCATTGATGTCTGAATTGATTATTCAACCAAACACCAGACTAATCAGCGATATCTTCGTTCTTCACACATCGATTAAAACGCAATAAAGCTTGTTTTCAGAAACAAGAAAGGTATCTCCGATTAGCCTCAGGACAGAAATTTTAGACGCGACATTCTAGCGATCTGTTTAATCTCTGTCGAGCCGTTCACCTCTGCATGATGATGAATGCTCTAAATTCGTCCAACTAAGTGATACAAAAACGATCAAATCATCACTTAGCACAACAGAAATGGGGACAATAGCGACTTTTTCAAGGGAATCGAGGGCTTTTTTTGCTAAAAACCTTAAAAAGAGATCTTGCTCTTGTTTTACCCCTCAGAGTCGATAACTTTTTCAACAATCCCCGTTACAAACCCTTAACCTACATCCATCTGTTCACTCTCTGCTTTCAGCAAAAACTACCGCTATTTGCTACCATAAACGAGAGAAGACAGGCTTGATTGTTTACCAAAGAAATCAGCGGAGAGCCTTCATGTTTCAAGCTTTTAAAATCCCAATACTGTTAATGGTCACATACAGTTTACTGATGGTGTTTGGCGGTCATTGGGTGTGGAGCACGAGCCATGAAAGTTTGTTAAATGATCATCAATCTAAGCTGGACCGCTTTTCTGTTCATATTTCAAGCCAATTGGATAAGTTCGCGCACATTCCCGAGCTGCTTTCAAAAGACAAAGAGCTGGTCGATGCCCTGCACTCTCCAAGTAACTCTGCGCAAATCGAACTCACTAATCGTTATCTAGAGCACGTAAACTCGGTGATTCAAGCATCCGACACCTACCTACTAGACAGTATCGGCACCACCATTGCAGCCAGTAACTGGAATCAACCGCGTTCTTTTATTCGTCGTAACTTTGCTTTCCGCCCCTACTTTCAAGAAGCGATTATTGGCAATGAAAATCAATATTTTGCGCTAGGTTCAACCTCTGGAAAGCGAGGCTATTATTATTCTTACCCCGTCTCCTATGCCGCCGAGATTATTGGCGTCATTGTCGTAAAGATGGATTTATCGCTGATTGAAGCAAGTTGGAAAGGCAAACAGAGTTTTTTTGTTGCTGACGATAAAGATCAAATTGTATTTATGTCGAGTAACCCTGAGTGGCTGTTCAAAAGCCTTCAGCCGCTAAGCGAAGTACAACACACTCGAATTCAAGAAAGCAGGCAGTATCTCGATACAAAAATAGAAAGCCTGCACTTCTCCGGCGATTTAGACAGTGCCACCAGTCGTATTGAGTCGCCACACAAACTCGTCCAAGAGCAGTTCTTTAGTTCTTCGCGTTTCCTAGCCGAACCAAGACTCACCATACGGGTATTTTCTCCAACCCACTTAGTTTGGTGGGACTTGGTTGCTTACCTTGTGGTTTTGAGCCTAATCTTTGCGATTATTTATCTAACAATGCAGCTCAACCACCATAGACAACAAAGACGAGCACAGATAGACAGGCTGCAATCCGAAGCCAAGCAAAAACTCGAATTTCAAGTGCTTGAACGTACATCGGAGTTACATGTTGAGATCAAACACCGTATCGAAACCGAGCATGTTCTGAGGCAAACCCAAGACGAGCTCATCCAAGCCGCCAAACTAGCAGTGCTAGGGCAGATGTCAGCGAGCATCAGTCACGAACTGAATAACCCGCTTGCCGCGATTCGCAGTTATGCCGACAACGGCCGATTGTTTCTTGCCAAAGAAAAAACCGATCGTGTCGATGACAATCTATCGCGAATCTCGGCACTCACTGATCGTATGGCGAAAATCAGCCACCAGCTTCGCTCGTTCGCCAAAAAATCTACTGCGGAAGAGCTACACACCTTACAAATACTCCCAGTTTTACATTCATCGAAAGAGCTGATGAAGCCACAACTCAAGAGCGAGCGAGTTAAGGTCAACGAACTCCCTGAGACCTTTGATGCTTGCGTGCTCGCCAACGCCATTCAACTGGAACAGGTGATCATTAACCTGCTGACCAACGCGATTCAGGCGGTGGAACAACAAGATGACAAACAATTAGCTATTCTGTTAGAGATTAGAGAGTCCGACCATCAACAAGCCAATACCTTGCTAATTCATGTCGATGATAACGGCCCCGGCTTCACCTCCCCTTCTAGCGGAAACTTTTTTGAACCCTTCCATACCACCAAGAAAAACGGACTTGGACTTGGGCTATCGATTTCTCAACAAATAATCAACGGAATAAATGGCAAGCTCGTTACCGGTAGTAGCCCTCAAGGCGGTGCTCGAATCAGCATAGAGTTGCCCCTTGTTGGACATGAACAGCAAACAAAAACTCAGCAATAACCAGAATACAAAGAAGTAAAGGAATCACTATGTGTCACGTCTATTTCATTGATGATGAATCCGATCTAAGAATGGCGATTGAACAGAGCTTCGAGCTCGCCGACATTGATGCCGAATTCTTTCCCGATGCGGAGTCTGCTCTGCTCGCGATTCAAGAAAACGGCTTACCTCACGTGATCATCACTGATATCTGTCTACCAGGTCTATCCGGGCATGATCTGCTCAACACCGTGATGCACAAAGACAAAGAGATCCCCGTGATCATGATTACTGGTCACGGCGATATTTCAATGGCCGTTCAAGCCATCCAATACGGCGCCTATGACTTCATTGAAAAACCTTTCGCTAATGAACGCCTAATCGAAACCACTAAGCGAGCGATAGAAAAACGTCAGCTCACACTAGAGAACCTTGAGTTAAAACGTTCACTCAAAGCCAGCCAAGCGCTCGGCCCTAGAATCATTGGTGATACGCAATCCATGACTGAGCTGCGCTCCATCATCACCCATATTGCCGACACCAATGCCGATATATTATTGTTTGGCGAGACAGGTACAGGTAAAGAGTTAGTAGCACGTTCTCTGCATGAACAAAGCAGCCGTCGAGAGCAAAACTTTGTCGCGGTCAACTGTGGTGCTGTTCCTGAAAACCTGATTGAGAGTGAACTGTATGGCCATGAAAAAGGGGCATTCACGGGCGCAGAAAGCAAGCGAGTGGGTAAATTCGAGTTTGCTCAAGGCGGAACTCTATTCTTAGATGAAGTTGAATCCATGCCGATGCAGGCACAAATTCGCCTATTACGCGTCTTACAAGAACGCGTTATTGAGCGAGTTGGTTCAAACGGTTTAGTGCCACTAGATATTCGAGTGATAGCAGCAACCAAAGTCGACCTAAAGAAAGCCGCTGAAGAAGGCTCTTTCCGCCAAGATCTCTATTATCGACTCAATGTTGTGACCTTAGATTTACCGCCGTTAAGAAGCCGACAAGAAGATATCCCAGCACTCTTCCACCACTTCTTACTGGTCGCTGCGGCGCGTTATGGCAAGACTGCCCCTGCCCTTCCACAAAAGGAGCTGCACGCACTTTTGGCTCATGATTGGCCGGGAAATGTTCGAGAATTACGTAATACTGCAGAGCGTTTTGTACTTTTAGGTAAGCTTTCTCACTTATCAGACAGCGCCACTGAAACTACTCAAGAACTGTCTTTGGCAGAATTGGTATCTGACTTTGAAAAAAACACGTTGAAGCAGGCACTTATTGAATGCAATGGCAGTATAAAAGAGACCATGGAGAGGCTGCAATTACCGAGGAAAACCCTCTACGATAAGATGCAAAAGCACCAGCTAACGAAAGAATCTTATAAGGTAGAACCAAACTAAATTAGATTTGGGAGCAAGATCACCTATACTTATTTCGACAACAGGATGTTATGCAATAAATATAATAAGGAAGTGGTTATGGGTGAGAAAACAAAAGTGCCATCGATTACCGATACTTTCGAGATAGATGGTATTTTTTATGCTGACAATCATGTCGATCTACACACGCCAGAATTAGAGGCAAAACGCGCTTTGTATGAGCAGATAAAGCCTCATTCAAATCGTGGCAGAAATATAGATGTGGAGGTCTAGCGACCTCCTCATTTTTTATGGATTAAATTCCATGTCAGTGAATGACTCAAATAGCTACTTGGTTATGATCTCTGGTCCCATCAAGGTGGTTGGTAACCATGTTGATACCCAAGGTACGTAAGTGACGATAATCAGGAATAAGAACATCACCCCAACCCACGGCAATGCGGCTTTTACCACGTTCATCATCGACATCTTCGCGACACCTGCGGTCACAAACAAATTGAGCCCGACAGGCGGCGTTATCATCCCTATCTCCATGTTCACCACCATCATGATACCTAGGTGAATTGGGTCGATACCGAGCGCAATTGCAATTGGGAATACCAAAGGAGCAACGATGATCAGCAAGCCTGATGGCTCCATGAACTGCCCACCAATCAAGAGTAAAACGTTTACTACAATCAAAAAGGTGATCGGACCCAAGCCCGCAGATAGCATAGACTCAGTGATCATTTGAGGAATGCGTTCTTCGGTCAGTACATGCTTAAGAATCAGAGCATTGGCAATGATAAACAGCAGCATGATCGTCAGCTTGCCTGCATCGTAAAGCGTGTCTTTGGTGTCTTTATGGAAAAACGTTTGGAACACCTTGACCAGCGCTGGTTTGGTGTTGTTCTTGTCCGCAAACGGTCCCATATCTTTATAGATAAAGTTGGCAATAAAGAAGGCATACACCGCAGCCACTGCCGCCGCTTCTGTCGGAGTAAAGATGCCACCGTAGATACCACCTAAAATGATGACAATCAGCAGCAAACCCCAGCTCGCATCTTTCGCAGCTGCGAACATCTCGCCCCAGCCCACAAATGGCTGTGCCGGAATCTTCTTAATACGTGCTGCGATGTAGATAGCAATCATCAACATCACACCCGCCAGCAAACCAGGAATAACGCCACCTAAGAACATACGACCTACCGATACATCGGTCGCCGCCGCGTATACCACCATCACGATGGACGGTGGAATCAAGATCCCCAACGTACCTGCGTTACAGATAACCCCTGCCGCGAACTCTTTTGAGTAGCCGTTTTTGATCATACCTGCGATAACGATACTACCGATCGCCACTACCGTTGCAGGAGATGAACCAGAAAGGGCTGCGAACATCATACATGCCACAACCGACGCCATCGCCAAGCCGCCGCGGAACCAACCTACCATCGCGATAGCAAAACGGATAATACGTTTCGCCACGCCACCAGTAGACATGAAGCTAGAGGCCAAAATAAAGAAAGGAATCGCTAAGAGTGTGTAGTGGCCTGCAAATGCATTAAACAGCGTTTGTGCGACTGAAGCTAATGACGCATCTGAGTGCATCAATAAGAATATTACGCTCGATAAACCGAGGGAAATTGCAATTGGTACACCGACCAACATGAAAGCAATTACCATTAAAAATAGAAATAACATTGCCATGATTAGTCTTCCTTACCGTTAGATTTTGTACTCGACTCATTCGCTTTGTTCTGCGGAGTCGAATTCAATACCGCTGTCGCATCTTCGTCAGAGCCCGCTAGCACGTCTGCTTTCAACGCATCCAGCTCTTCTTCGGCTTCGTGTCCTGCAATCATGCGGTCAAGCTTGCCTGTTACGACTTGGTAAGCAACTTGAGCAAAACGGAACGTTAGCATTGCCATACCAATCGGCAGCGCCATATAAGGAATAAAACGTGGCAGTTTCTCGTATCGCTCGCCTTCATTCAGCCAGTCAGCAAGAAACTGAAGCATCTCTGGCATTGGAATATCGTCGGTCTCGTACCATGCGCGATCGGTCGCGAATGGGTACCAATAATTCCAAGAACCGATAAGAAGTAGAATTGAAAAGGCCAGGCAGCTTGTAACGGCAATCAACGCATACACTTTACGTAGCTTTTCTGGGGCAAGGTTGATGATCACATCAACACCAATGTGGAAGTGTTTTTTAACGCCATAAGATGCGCCCACTAACACCATCCAAGCGAACATGAACACAGTCAGTTCTAGTGCCCACAAGATATTGCCATTGAATGCGTATCTGAATACCACATTAGCAAAAGTAAGTAGCGTCATTGCGCCGAGGAAAAATGCGATTAATGACTCTTCAATCACATCCGTAACTCTTCCGACTTTGGAAAAAAGAGAGGTTTCCAGTGCTGATTCGCTAGAATTTGGTTGTTCCATTTGAGGATTATCCATAATTGACTCCGCTTATAGTTATTTTAATAAGGAGTGGCGAAATGCGCGCCACTCCCTTAGCGGTGTTATTGGTTTGAAGCTAACGCTGCATCGATAAGGTCTGAACCGATGTCTTTTTCAAACTTCTTCCATACTGGTTGAAGTGCAGCTACCCATGCTTCACGCTGTTCAGGCGTAAGTGTACGAACCTCACCACCGGCTTCGATGATGTTATTTTTGTTCGCTAGGTTAACTTTTGAAGATTCTGCATTACGTGTTTCAGAGACTTCTTGAACGATAGTGCCAAGCTGTGTACGTACATCTTCAGGTAGGTCTTTCCAGAAGTCGTTTGACGTTACCACTAGGTAATCCAAGATACCGTGATTGGTTTCAGTTACGCCGTCTTGTACTTCAAAGAACTTCTTACCGTAGATGTTTGACCATGTGTTCTCTTGACCATCGATAACCTTAGTTTGCAGGCCGCCGTAAACTTCTTTGAAAGACATCTTCTGTGGGTTAGCGCCTAGTTGTTCAAACTGAGCCACCAATACATCCGATGCTTGAACACGGAATTTCAAACCTTCCGCGTCTTCAGGGTTGATAAGAGGCTTATTCGCCGACATCTGTTTCATGCCATTGTGCCAAAACGCTAGACCTTGAAGGCCACGACGCTTCATCGCATTCTTCAGTTTTTCGCCAGATTCTGAGTTTTGGAAACGGTCAACGGCTTCTACGTCTTCAAATAGGAAAGGAAGGTCAAAAATGCGGTATTTCTTAGTGAACTTCTCAAATTTTGACAACGATGGCGCCGCCATTTGAACATCACCATTTAACAGGGCTTCCAGTACCTTATTATCATCGTAAAGTGTTGAGTTAGGGAAAACTTGCATACAAGCTTTGCCATTCATTTCCGTGTTTACTCGCTCTTCCAGTAAAGAAGCGGCAATGCCTTTCGGGTGCTTATCGGTATTGGTTACATGACTGAATTTAATCACGATTTCACCTGGATCACAGTTTGCAGCAGCATTAAAACTTGTGAGCGCCAGAGCAGAGACAGACAGCAGGGTAAGAGGCTTAAACATTATTATTCTCCTTAGTAAACAAAACAGCCCTTCAATGGGAACTGCGTGCTTTCACTAAGGCAATTAGCGCGCCACATTGACACAAATCATTAACAACCCTTTAACCATAAGGCTTCATGATATCTGCCTGCTGCAATCACCAACTCGCTGCAAAAATCAATGGGTGGGAAATGACACATAGAATATTTGTAAATGGGTGGGAGTTGACCAACGTATTAGTAATGAATTAGGCCAAATGAGGTCTGACCAAAAGCGAGTTTGGCTATGATGCCTTGAAGTAATTTCAACCTATCCTGTAAAGTGCTGCACAACTTAGCCAGATTTACCACTTCACTACTTAACAAGAGTTGATACCAATGAGTCAGATCTACCATCACCCAGTACAAATTTACTATGAAGATACCGATCACTCAGGTGTGGTTTATCACCCGAACTTTCTTAAATACTTCGAGCGTGCGCGCGAACATGTCTTGGGTAGCGATAAACTGGCAGAATTGTGGAATGAGCAAGGATTAGGTTTTGCGGTCTATAAAGCCAACATGACTTTTCAAGATGGAGTTGAGTTCGCTGAGATCTGCGACATCCGAACCTCTTTTGAACTCGATGGAAAATACAAAACGCTATGGCGACAAGAAGTGTGGCGCAAAGATGCAACTAAGCCTGCGGTGATTGGTGATATCGAAATGGTTTGCCTAGATAAAGACAAGCAACTGCAGCCCGTACCTGCTGAAGTATTAAAAGCGATGCTTGGCGAAACGAGCTAACTTCGTCTCACCAAACTAGCTTAAAAGAGATGAGACAACGAAAAGGTTCTCATCTCTATCTGCATGGGTAGCAAATTTCCACCAAGCGTCACCGCAAAGCGATACTGTTCATCCAGCCGCCCTAAGCAACACTGCCAATCTGTAGAACTATCGTCTTGTTGAGCAGAATCCAAATTCAACCCAATCCCGCTATGTAGCCTGATTTCGCGATACAAGCCTGATTGAAAGCCTGACGAACTGAGTTCCACTACTTGCTTGGTCAAAAATGTTCGCTTGGTCAAATTAGAGAAATCGAACGAGAAGCTTCGCAACGATGTGGCTAGCCCCTTGCCTGTCGCTTTGATATACGACTCCTTCAGCGCCCAAAGATCGAAAAAACGCTCTCTCTGCAGTAATGCCGTTCACTTAAGAGTGAACGGCATTTTTGTTCTTAGCATACCGTTGTGGTCTGGGTTTAACTCTTCTAGGGAATGTCCTTTCCCTTCGCCCTTCAAGTATTAAGCTTTCAGCCATGTTGTGGAACCCCTTTAGCTGACGAGGTATTGCGCCTGGTGTTGAATAAGGTAAGCCTACAAGTAACGCTGATACATGAGCTAACGTGCCGTTAAAACTCAGTTGATAAGGAAGGTAATTTCCCTTTAAATTGAAGCAGAGCTCGACCATCTGATATCGGATTAAATTGTAAGTAAGCAAGATGCCCCATAACTCCTGCTTGACCAGCTCTGGTAAACGACTTCGCAGCGTAAGACGGTTTCCAAGCATGTATTGTTTTTGCTCTCGGTAGCCCAGCTCTATTTCCCAACGATGCTCATAAAGGCCTGCAATATCTTTTGATGGGTAACGCAGGGAGTCCGTCATGGAGGTTAATACTTGGTAGTCTTTTCCTTTAATTTTACGAGTGACAAGTCGAGCGGTTATCGACTTTGGTAAATCAGGCCATAGCTTTCTAGCTCTTGGATTACTGTGTAATTGAACAAGTTTGTCATTTCGCCCTAAAGATTGAACAATGTCATATTGTGTATTTTTCTTGAGGGGGATAAGCCAATGGCGCTCTGAGCCAGAGTCTTGCCATTTATGTAATAAACCTAAAGAATAGAACCCCTTATCGAACATTGTTACGCTATGGTTTGGTGTTGTTTCTATCAGTTTTTCAGCTAATATCATTTCGTTTGTATTGTAATTATCAAATGCACTGGCCGTAATAATGTGACTGCTTAGTTCCATTTGGCAGACCATTCTCACTTGCGGATATTGCGTCCCTTTTTGTCGAGAAAATGCCTTTTCATTTTGCGGGTTATCGGGCGTTCGCCAAACAACGCCATCGACGCCAAGCAGCGTTAATCCATTCCATTGGGGTAACTTTGCACTGTTTAACCATGACGTAGTCATTCGCTCAAAGACCGCTTTAATTGCGTCTTCACCCAACGTCTTTCGACGTTGAGTTAACGCACTCGGTGCGACAAAAGCTTTACCTGTACGGTCGACAATATCAAGTTGGTTCACTAAATCTTTCATGGATTTACTGTTATAGATAGCCATTCCAACAAGCAGCCACACCATGGATTCTAAAGTTAATTACCTCTTTCTCATCGTGACAGTATCAGTAAGAGAATAGGCTTCGTCAATGAGTTCAATTGGAAGCAAGTCAGACAAAGTCTCAACGCTGCTAGGTTTCCAATCATTAATTATGTTTAGAGCTTGAAAAACATCCATAAAAAAATCCAAGTGCATTAAATACACTTGGATTTTGACAGCTCTGAAGGATCCTTCAACCGATCGCTTTGGCTTTAACTGATCGGCATTAGACCTCGTGGTCGACTTTTCTTTGGACGTTCTTATCTAAACTAGATAGACGATCAAGACTTCTGCATACGCTTTTTCAAGCGCGCTAAATCAATTGCACTTGAGCGTACAGTAAGCTTGATGCATTCGTAGTCGTATTCTTCCTTCACCACACTCATGTTTGAGCGAATCTCACCGATAATGCCTTGTCCAGAATAAGGAATCGTGATCTCTTCTTCGATCATGCCTTGTTCAGCCACACCCACAATGTACTTGTGTAGTTTGGTGATATCGAGCGGGTCACGAGTCGAGGTCAGCATTGCATCTGGGAATTCTTCAATCAGCTCTAACTGTTCTTCTTCGCTCAATCTATCGCACTTGTTCAGTACCAATAGTTTTTCGCTGCCTTCAACGCCCACTTGCGCTAATACTTCGTGTACCACATCAAGCTGTGCGCGGAATGAAACATCAGAAGCATCAACCACATAAAGCAGCAATGAAGCATCATGCGCTTCTGCTAGTGTTGAGTGGAATGAAGCAACCAGATCGTGTGGCAGTTTCTTGATGAAACCCACCGTATCTGACACTAAGATACGCGGCTGAGTGATCGGCTGAAGTGCACGAACCGTGGTATCTAAGGTCGCGAATAGCTTATCTTCACCGCTCACTTCGGTTGCGGTCATAGCGCGCATCATCGAAGATTTACCCGCGTTGGTGTAGCCAACCAGAGCAACAGTGAAAAGCTCCGAACGCTGAGTGCGTCGGTTCTTCATTTCGTCCTGTACGCTAACCAGCTCACGTTTAAGCGCAGCAATTTGGTCACGTACTTTACGGCGGTCTAGCTCTAATGAAGTTTCACCAGCACCCTGACCCATTTGACGCTCTTTATCACCGTCGGCTGTTTCACGCAGTCGAGGCACTAAGTAGTTTAGGCGAGCGATTTCAACTTGCAGACGTGCGGTACGAGTACGAGCATGGCGGCTAAAGATCTCGATGATGATACCAGTACGGTCAAATACCTCGACACCCAAGTGCGCTTCTACATTACGCAGTTGAGATGGGCTCAAATCACAGTCGAATACCACTACGTCAGCAGTACCAAACTCCACATCTTCAGATGGAAGATCATCAAAATCTAATTCATCGATACTAGCGCGAAAATCAAAAGATTCATCGATAAAATCTTCATCTTCTGCTTCTTCAATCGAACCTTGGTAACCGGTGAGGTGTGCAATTTCTGCAAGCTTACCTGCGCCCAACACGTTTTGTCGTTGTGTTGAACTGTGGTGCTGTGATTGTGTACCGACCACTTTAAACCCTAGGGTTGTTACTAAGCGAGCAAGTTCGGCAAGAGACTCTTTTGCTTCGTCACCTTTGAAGTCCGGTGTCGTAATAGAAATAAGTAAAGCGTTACTAGCTGAGGGTTTTGCTGTTAGTTTCATGTATTCTTCTGTTTATGCACTAATGTGCAACCTAGTATTTGGTCTAAAGTAGCGCGATCCTACGCTGTTCTCGGTCAGCTTTATAGAGCTAACGGAGGCTATTTGGCGATATTATTGCAGTTAATCCATTTATCTCGTTTATCCCTCTGTTTTCGTGAGGAAATAAAACAGGCTAAAACAACAAAAAAGACAGCATCACGTTACTTATTAGTAATTAGTGATACTGCCTTTGCTTAAGCTTAGACTCTCATTGAGCTACTGTCTCAAAAACTAAAAATCAATTCTCGCTTCAGTCTGAGCATCAAAGAATACCGCCTTTGATAAGTCAAAATGCAGCGGCGCCATTTGCCCAACTGACACTTCAAATTCTGGCGACAAGCGACATGCCACTTCTTGGTCGTTCACTTTCACCATCGCAATCGTATCTGGCCCTGTTGGTTCTAGCACTTCTAACTGCAAGTCTAGCTTGGTCGTTGCCGACACATCTTCACTTTCCTGCTCGGTAATATGTTCAGGGCGCAGGCCAATCACCACTTCTTTGCCATCTTGCTCACGCATGCTTTGTGGTAATCGAATGTGGTGCTCTTGCTCAGCTGTACCCGTTACTTTGATGATCGGATTCTGCTCATCATCCAAATCCACCATGGTCTTAATGAAGTTCATAGATGGTGAACCCATAAAGCCCGCCACGAACATGTTATTTGGCTTGGTGTAGATCTCTTGCGGCGTACCGAGTTGCTGCAGTTCACCATCTTTCATCACCGCAATACGGTCAGCCAAGGTCATCGCCTCGATTTGGTCATGGGTCACGTAGACAATGGTGGTGTTCAGCTTTTGGTGCAGACGTTTGATCTGGTGTCGCATCTCGACACGTAGCTTGGCATCCAAGTTAGAAAGCGGCTCATCGAACAGATACAGCTTAGGACGACGCGCCAAAGCGCGCCCCATAGCGACACGTTGACGCTGACCACCAGATAGCTGCGATGGTTTACGATCAAGCAGTTGTTCGATTTGTAGCATTTCAGCGACGCGATTCACTTCTGCGTCGATTTCGTCTTGTGGCATCTTGCGGATCTTCAAGCCGAAGGCGATATTGCCGCGTACCGTCATGTTTGGGTAAAGTGCGTACGACTGGAATACCATCGCGATGTCGCGGTCTTTAGGTTCAACCTGGGCCACGTCAACACCATCAATCACGATTTCACCCGAGCTAATATTTTCTAGCCCAGCAATGGTGTTCATTAGGGTGGATTTTCCACACCCCGAAGGGCCGACAAGTATCAAGAACTCCCCCGAATCGATACTGATGTCGATGCCCTTTAACGTTTCGTTGTCCGCGTTGCGATAGGTTTTACGGATCTGTTTTAAATCTAATGTTGCCATGGGTAATTATCCTTTTACTGATCCTGCCGTTAGGCCACGAACAAAATATTTTCCTGCGAAGACATACACCAACAGCGTTGGCAGCGCGGCGATGATCGCGGCAGCCATATCAACGTTGTATTCTTTAACGCCCGTGCTGGTGTTGACTAAGTTATTTAATGCTACGGTGATTGGCTGAGTCTCTGAGCCGGAATACACCACCCCGAACAAGAAATCGTTCCAGATTGCGGTGAACTGCCAGATCACCGTCACCATGATGATAGGCGTAGAGATCGGTAATAAGATCTTGAAGAAAATGGTAAAGAAGCCTGCACCATCCAGTTTTGCTGCTTTGATCAATTCATCCGGAATCGAGATGTAGAAGTTACGGAAAAACAGAGTTGTAAACGCCATGCCGTAGATAACGTGCACAATCACCAAGCCGATGGTTGTGTTCGCTAGCCCCATCTTGCCGAGCATGGTTGCCATTGGTAGTAGCACCACTTGGAACGGAATGAAGCAACCAAACAACAGTAAGCTGAAGAACAGATTCGAGCCTCGGAATTGCCATTTCGTCACTACATAACCATTGAATGCACCGAGCAATGTTGAAATCGCAACCGCAGGAATCACCATTTGGAACGAGTTCCAGAAGTAGCCTTTGATGCCTTCACATTTCACGCCCGTACAGGCGGTGTCCCACGCTTTATACCAAGCATCAAACACCCACTCTTTCGGTAAGCTCATCAAGTTACCTGCCTTGATGTCTGGCAGAGTTTTGAATGAGGTCAGCGCCATGACAAACAATGGCATTAGATACACCAAGCAGAAGAAAAGCAGTGCTGAATAAATAAAGATTCGAGCAAAATTGATGTTATTCATCATGACTTTTTCTCCCTAAGTTCAGAGTAAAGATAAGGCACGAGAATCGCTAAGATACCAGCAAGCATCATCATGGCACTGGCAGCACCAAGGCCGATTTGTCCACGCGTAAATGAGTGTGCGTACATGAATAACGCAGGAAGATCCGATGAATAACCTGGGCCACCCGCTGTCATCGCGGTCACAAGGTCGAAACTCTTAATCGCAATGTGTGAGGTGATGATCACCGCGCTGAAAACCACAGGGCGCAAGCAAGGTAGAATGATTTTCAGATAAATAGTGGGTAAGCTTGCCCCATCAATTTGAGCCGCTTTGATGATTGAAGAATCAATGCCACGAAGGCCGGCTAAGAACATCGCCATCACGAAGCCTGACGACTGCCAAAGTGCTGCGATAACCAAGGTATAGACCGACATTTCAGAGTCGACTAACCAATCGAATTTGAAGTCGGTAAAGCCCCAATCTTGCATCAGTTTTTCAATGCCAAGACCCGGATTGAGAATCCATTTCCAAGCGGTACCCGTCACGATGAATGACAAGGCCATTGGGTATAAATAAATGGTACGAATCGCGCCTTCTTGACGGATGTTCTGGTCAAGCAATACCGCCAAACCCACACCCAACAAGATAGCAATCGCCATGAACAGAAAACCAAACACACCGAGGTTGGTGATTGAGGTGATCCAGCGATCGTTGTCCATCAGCTTTTCATATTGAGCTAAACCAACAAAGTTGAAGCTCGGTAAAAATCGAGAATTCGTAAACGACAGCGCCGCCGTCCAGAATATATAGCCGTAGATACACACCACGGTCACTAACGCGGTCGGCGCCAGTACAATCTTGGGTAACCAATGTTGCAACCTGTCAGCAAAGCTAGGCTTGGGCGCAGGCTGGCTCCTTGTGGGTTTTGGAGTCGACTCAGTCAAAACATGCTCCATAACTTATCCTTGTTGCACAATCGAGCCAATGGCTTACCTTTCGGCACCACATCAGCATCACGCATATCAGAATTGGGAGTGAAGAGTAGATAGACTCCCTACGAGCCTACCCACCCTGGGGGTTTGGTAAAGCAACACAACCCGTCACTCACGTGCGTTGTGTGTCGCTTATCAAGTTAGATTAGATAGCCGCTTTCACAGCTTTCGCTAACTTAGCCGCCGCTTGTTTTGGATCGGCATCTTTTTCGTTGAAGAAGTTGGTTACCACGTCGTAAATCGCGCCTTGAGCGTAGCTTGTTGTCGCTAGGCCGTGAGCCATACTCGGAACAAGATCGCCAGATTTCGCACTCGCTTTGAAGGTTGCCATTGAATCCAACGCACATTGGTCGAACTTAGACATGTCCATATCTAGACGTACAGGGATAGAACCCTTGTTAAGGTTGAAGACTTCTTGGAAATCTTTGGTAAGAATGGTTTTCGCTAGGTCTTGCTGCGCTTTTTGGTTCTCTTTGTCACTCAGCTCAAAGAACGCAAAGCTATCGATGTTGAAAGTGAATTGGCCATCAGTGCCCGGTGCTGGTGCACAGATGTAATCTTTACCCGGTACTTTGCCTGCCGCAGTAAATTCACCTTTCGCCCAGTCACCCATGATCTGCATTGCCGCTTCGCCATTGATAACCATCGAAGTTGCTACGTTCCAATCACGACCCGGAGAGTTGCTGTCGATGTAATCACGCATCTTTTTGAACTTGGTGAATACTTCCACCATTTTGTCACCAGACAACACGTCCATATCCAGGTCAACGAACGCTTTGTTGTAGTCTTCACTGCCTAGCACATCAAGTGCCACCGCTTCGAATACCGTCGCGTCTTGCCAAGGTTGACCACCGTGAGCCAGTGGAATGAAGCCAGCCGCTTTAATCTTGTCTGCGGCAACAAAGAACTCATCTAACGTAGTTGGAACCGTCACGCCTGATTTTTCTAAAACAACAGGGTTCGCCCAAAGCCAGTTAACACGGTGAACGTTGACAGGAACTGCGACATATTCGCCATCCCACTTCATCACTTTAGTGACCACTTCTGGCAGTAGCTCATCCCATTTTTCTTGTTTCGCAGTTGCATCGAGAGACGTTAGAAAACCTAAACCACCCCACTCTTGAATATCATGACCTTTAATCTGCGCCGCAGATGGAGGATTGCCCGACACTGCTCGAGTTTTCAAAACAGTCATCGCACTTTCACCGCCGCCACCAGCAACAGCGAAATCTTTCCAAGTATGGCCTTGTTCTTCAATCATCTCTTTCAGTACAGCTGCGGATTTCGCTTCGCCACCGGCAGTCCACCAGTGAAGCACTTCCACTTCACCAGCTTGAGAAAATGTTGAGGCAGCAAGAAGAGATAGAGTAAGTAGGGTTTTATTGATTTTCATTATTATCTTCCATGTTTTAGCGGACTCGACGTCCGGTTCAATACAGAGTCTACTTATTCTGATTTGTAAGATTGAAACAAAAGGTAAGCTCAATGTAACACAATTGTTACATTAAACTTCTAGGCCGCGTGGAATATAGACTTTAGCTTCTAAGCCGCCTTGAGGGGAGTTACGAATAATGAGATCTCCGCCGTGTCCGTGTAGGATGTTTCGACAGATTCCAAGCCCTAAACCGTGTCCTTGGTCGTCAGTGGCGAGCCTGAAGTAAGGTTCAAACACCAACTCTAACTTGTCTTCAGGAATACCTTTTCCGTGATCTTGAATAGTCACGATAACCCACACCGAATCACTGTTAATATCGACTTCAGCTGATGTCCCATATTTCACAGCGTTGTCGATAAGATTGGTCAGCACACGTTTAATGGCTAATGGTTTGCCGACTAACGGGTCAACCACAATGGGCTCAAACTCAACCAAGGTTTGATGTTGGTTGTGCAGTTCAATCACGGAGAGCATCATCTCATTGAGGTCGATAATGGCGTTGTTTTCGTGAAGGTCGGTATCTCTTACCGCTTGTAAAGCGCCCTTAACCATCATCTCAAGCTCATCCAAATCCTTATTGAACTTGTCTTTCTTTACTTCGCTTTCCAATAGCTCGGCTCGTAGTCTAAGCCGTGTTATTGGTGTCTTTAAATCATGTGAGATTGCAGAGAAAAGGTGCTCACGGTCGGCAACATAGCGACGAATCCGTTGCTGCATTCGATTAAACGCTCGGGTCGCCGTCACCAGCTCAGTAGCCCCCTCTTCGTTAAGTGGCGGCTGCTGAATATCCATACTCATCTCATTGGCCGCTCTTGCTAATTTTTTAAGAGGGCGTACTTGCCGACGAATCATCAAGTAAGTCAAAACCAAAAGAATGAGGGTCGAGGAAACTAAGAAGATCACCTGTTCTCTGCCGAGAATCGTATCGTCGAGTTTGACGTAAGGCGCAGGCAACAACGCGGCGATATACACCCATTCATGACTGGCTAATTCTATCTGAACAACCAGAATAGGAGGGTTAAGAGGTTCTAAGGTTAAAGTATGATGTGCCCACGATCGTGGGAGATCGCTCAAGTAGATGTCATTTTTAAGCAAACGAAGATGTTCAGGGCGAGAGAAATCAACCCGCACTGATTCGACTTTATTGAGCTTGCTACTCAAAACACTTTCTATCGCTTCAATCGAGGCGGTTTTTAAACGGGTATCAGGGATCGGTTCGACAATCAACGCCTCTTTATTGAAAGAAACGAAGAAGCGCGTACCGCCCATATTGCGGATTTGATCCAACACGATATGGCGATATTTAACGGGCAGAGACTGGAAGAAAGTCACCGTCGAGGCAAACATATTGGCCATGCTTGAAGAGGCAGAACGAATCCCTTCTAGCTCTTTGTGTTTGGATTCGCTATACCAAATAGACGTTGCGATACCTTGAGCTATCACCACAGCTAACAAGGTCAGTAACAATGTTCTGGCAACCAAAGAGTTTGGCTTTAACCGACTCAACCCGTTCATAGGAAATACTTCATTGCCGAGGTGCTCATTAACATCACTTGATTATCAGTGTTCATACTGAACAGGCACAGCGAGGATATAGCCATTACCGCGCATGGTTTTGATGTAGTGAGGATACTTGCCACTGTCGCCCAATCGGCTTCTCAGACGACTAAGCTGCACATCAATGCCTCGCTCAAAAGGCAACGCTTCACGGCCTCTGGTCGCGAATGAGATAGTGTCACGGTCGAGAACTTCGTTAGGGCGAGTTAAGAACAACATCAACAGAGAAAAATCACTGCCCGACAAATCCATCTCTTCCGAGTTTTCATTGTGGGAAATTCGATGCGCTAACGTATCAAGCGTCCAATCACCAAAAACAATCTGTTTTGGCAATGCATCACTTGTCTTGTCATCCACCACTTGAACGCGGCGCAACAACGCTTTGATACGCGCCATTAACTGACGAGGGCTAAACGGCTTGGCAATGTAATCATCAGCACCAATTTCTAAGCCGATAATTTGGTCGGTTTCATCCGATACGGCAGTCAGCATGATGATAGGCACATTCGATTGCTTACGGACGCGTTGACACAAGGTAAAACCATCGTCACCGGGTAGCATCACATCAAGCAGAATCAGATCTGGATAACCTTGGTTTTGCAGATGAGCTTCTAGTTCAACACCATCTCCCACAGAAGAAACATCGAAACCAGATTTTGTGAGGTACTCTTCCAGCAGCTCGCGGATTTCTTGATCATCATCCACCACGAGAATTCGAGTATTTGTTGGCATCGCCCAAACCTATTAAATTTACAACTTATTCACATAGTGTATAGGCTGGCCGATTGTTTGATTATTGACATGTTTGTAAAGTTAGAAGAACAAACAGATAAAGATCACAACTTAGTGACCTCTATCTGAATCTTTAGGGCTTAATCCGCTATTGGTTGGTTATGAAGAGCAGCTGATCTCCATGGCTTTACCCCACTCAGGAGGTAGAGCCGCAAGGTATTCATAATCCGGGTGTTCCGCATAAGGGTCTGCCAGTACCACCATCAAAGCGTCAATATCGCTGCTATCACCGCGCTCTGCTTTGTCTATCGCTAGCTGAGCTAGGTAGTTTCTGAGGATGTATTTCGGGTTTACCTGTCTCATATTTTCGCAGCGCTCGATCACTGAGCTATCTTCCAATTCACAGCGTTGTAAGTAGTTATCTACCCACAGCTTTGCTGCCTCTCGGTCGATAACCAAATCAATCACTTCTTGCGGCTGCAAGGTATCCAAATTCGACAACGTTCTAAAAAATCTTGGGTAGTCGACTTTGTTTTGCGACATCAGCTCGAACATAGATTCGAACAAACGACTGTCGCCTTCTTGTTTCGAAAGTAGCCCCAACTTACGACGCATCATCTGACTAAAGTAACCGTTCATTTGCGGTTCGTACTGCTCTAAAGCCGCCTCTAAGTCGGCCTTATCCACCAGCGGAGAAAGTGAGTGAGCCAGTGCCGACAGGTTCCATAAACCTATTCTCGGTTGCTGGTTGAATGCGTAACGACCTTGGTAATCAGAGTGATTACAGATCAAGCGAGGGTCGTATTCGTCAAGGAAGGCGAATGGGCCGTAATCGAATGTTTGCCCGATGATCGACATGTTATCGGTGTTCATCACGCCATGAGCAAAACCATTCGCTTGCCACAACGCGACCATTTCCGCAGTGCGATCGACAA
This sequence comes from Vibrio sp. 10N.222.49.C9, assembly GCF_041474985.1. Lineage (NCBI taxonomy): Bacteria > Pseudomonadati > Pseudomonadota > Gammaproteobacteria > Vibrionales > Vibrionaceae > Vibrio > Vibrio sp. 10N.222.49.C9. The sequence goes on from NZ_JBFRVD010000009.1 coordinate 70,534, forward strand.
TCTCATTAAACATGGCAGCGTAGGGCTTTTCTTGATCAAGGCATTTCGGGAAGTGCCATTCGATGACTTTATCAGCCAGTAATTTATGTTCTGCCAACTGATTGGTATAAAACAGATGTTCAAAGTGACCAAAACGAATGTGGGATTCAGCAGCACGCACCAACAATGCGCCCCACTCTTGTTTCTCACGATAAACTGGCGTGTCACTGGTCATCATGGCTAATGCACGTGTGGTTGGGATATTAAGCCCCGCCATTGCTTCGCTACATAAGTACTCACGAACCGTTGATCGAATAACAGCGCGTCCATCCCCCATACGAGAATAAGGCGTTTTACCTGCACCTTTGAGGTGTAAATCGAACGTTTCGCCACTTTTCGCGACAACTTGAGCTAATAACAGCCCTCTTCCATCACCTAAATCCGGATTATAAGAACCAAACTGGTGGCCTGCGTATTTCATTGCTACAGGCGCAAACTGTTCAGGTTCAACATTGCCAGATAACGTTTCAAGCAATTCCTCGGAAGCATCATCAAATGACGGAAAGCCGAGTTCATCCGCAAGCTTATGGTTCCATGCGAGCCATTGGACATCGCTGAGCGGTGTAGGTTGAATTGGGGTATAGAACAGTCGAGGTAATGCAGTAAATCGATTGTTAAATGAAATAGAATCCCAGACAGACATGAGAGATACACTGTAGATAAAAGATAACTTAAGATTATCACAGTTTCGTAACAACTTCAGAAGTGCGATGGCGCTTGTTTATAGAGGTAAGGTGATAAACCATTCCACAGGAAGAAAGTGGCGACTAGGAGTAAATGACTAGGGGAAGCTTGCTAAAAGAAGGTGACTAAGAAAAAGTTAAGTGGCTAGCCTGATGAGAAAAGCCACATTTATAAGAGAAAGAGTTCTGACTTTGAAGACTTTTTAACAAGTGATTTCATAATAAAAACTAAAACTATAGAGCCATGAAGCTGACTACATTAGAGCAAGAATACCCACTAGAGAAAGGGTAGAGAAAATCCAAGTACGACTGATTACGCCAAAGTTACTGTGTTGAATCATTTCTTGATGCTGCATATGTCTCTCCTTGAGAACGTGATGGTGTAACTACAATATATCGGCTTTTCGCCAAAAGCAGCAAGCACATTAATATTAACATTTTATGACAACACCAAGAATATTCTGTAATAATTCACCTCTCTGATAAAACAGAAAGTTATGCTCGACTGGTCGTCGAAAGCAGTGCACCAGCCCCAATAAAGACACCTCCAGTGACACGATTAAATACCTTAGCTCGGCCTTTCGCAAACAACCAATTTGACGACTTCGCCCCCAAGTAGGCATACACCAGTAACCAAGACAATTCCATCACTGCGAAGGTCAAAGCAAACACGGTAAACTGTGGTAATAGCGCAATTGAGGGATCAATAAACTGTGGGAAAAGTGCGGTAAAAAACAGGATAGCTTTGGGGTTACTTGCGCCAACAATAAAGCCACTTAAGTAATGCTGCGCAGCACTTTCTTTGACAGATTGAGCACCGCTTTGTTGATTCGATAGGTTGTCATAATCTTGTTGGCTAGAGCGCAGAGACTTCCAGCCGAGGAAGATCAGATAAGCTGCACCAGTCCATTTTATGACATTAAATACCACTTCAGACGAAGCAATAATTACCCCTAGCCCGGTAAACGATAAAGTTAAAATACCAGTAATCGCAGTTAAGCTCCCCAAGGCAGTAAATATCGATAATTTAAAGCCAGATTGCACACCTTTGGTCATGCACAATAAAGAACTTGGGCCTGGTGATGCCGTTAAAATTAGCACCGCTAATAAATAATAAATCCATGTATCAAAGCTCATCGTGAATCCTCCTTAACTCACTAAAACGACTAAATATTAAACACCAATATGTAATAAGCCCTCATATTAATCAACTAAATATTGCGCTTAACGTCTTCGATATAAATGCAAACATCTTTAATCTAGGCAATAAAAAACGCCATGCATTGCTGCATGGCGTTTAAATAAAAACGTTTCAAATCGAACGCCTTACTAGATGTCAGGTTCTAAGCTTACAGCCCTAAGATAGGGGCACTAACCTAATAATTGAAACCTAGTCTTTGTAGATAGAGAACTCATCAGCGCAAGCAACAAGCTGCTCACGAGTGATCATGAATACGCCATGACCACCGTTAGAGAATTCAATCCAAGTGAATGGAATCTCTGGGTACTGATCCATCATATGAACCATTGAGTTACCAACTTCACAGATAAGAATACCGTCGTCAGTTAGGTAGTCTGGTGCATTAGCTAAGATGCGACGAACCAATTTCAGACCGTCTGTACCCGCTGCTAGGCCAAGTTCTGGCTCGTGAGTAAACTCATCTGGCAGGCTGTTCATATCTTCTTCGTCCACGTAAGGTGGGTTAGATACGATCAGGTTGTATTTCTCTTTTGGCAAATCACGGAAAAGATCTGAACGGATTGGGAACACTTGCTGCTCCATGCCGTGATCTTGAACGTTCTGCTCTGCAACTTGCAATGCGTCAGTAGAGATATCAATCGCATCTACTTCAGCGTCTGGGAATGCGTGAGCACAAGCAATAGCGATACAACCACTACCCGTACACATATCCATGATGCGAGTTGGCTCTTCAGTTAACCAAGGTTGGAATTGAGCTTCGATCAGCTCACCAATTGGAGAACGAGGCACAAGAACGCGCTCATCAACGAAGAACTCAAGACCACAGAACCAAGCTTTGTTGGTTAGGTAAGCCGTTGGTGTACGATCATTAATACGCTTGATTACGCGCTCAACAATACGTAGACGTTCGCTGCTCGTTAGACGAGAGTTCATCACATGCGAAGGAACATCAATCGGCAGATAAAGAGTAGGTAAGATAAGTTGTACTGCCTCATCCCACGCGTTATCAGTGCCGTGACCATAAAATAGGCCCGCTGCGTTAAAGCGGCTAACAGTCCAACGAATCACATCTTGAAGCGTGTGTAGTTCTGATACCGCTTCTTCTACAAAAATCTTATCCAAAATTGTCTCCGAAAAGCGCTACAATACTGCTAATTACGTTTCTAATTAGAATTCATAACCTGATGAGCAAAAAAGACACCGACTTCGATGACGATTTCGCCCTGTTCAACGATGCAGTAAAGGGCGTTAAAAAGTTGCAACAGGATACCATAGTCCAGCAGCCAAAAAGAAATGCCAAGCAAAAAGAAATTACTCGAACGGCAAGACAAGCCAGTGATAGCGAGTTTTATTTCTCGGATGAGTTCATTCCGCATCTTAGCGAAGACGGTCCGACGCGTTATGCGCGTGATGATGTCTCTAAATATGAGGTCAAGCGCCTCCGTCGTGGTGTCTACGTGCCTGACGTGTATCTCGATATGCATGGTATGACTCAACAAGAAGCCAAACGTGAGCTTGGCGCGATGATTGCGCACTGCGTGAAAGAGAGCGTGGCGTGTGCCTGTGTTCAACACGGTATCGGTAAACACATCCTTAAACAGAAGGTGCCTTTGTGGTTAGCACAGCACCCAGACGTGATGGCTTTCCACCAAGCACCGTTAGAGTTTGGCGGCAATGGCGCGCTGTTAGTCTTGCTTTCGGTTCCTGAGAAGTAATTCTGGTTAACAAACTCTCTCTCACCAAAAAACAACAAAGGGCATCCCAATCATATTGAGATGCCCTTTCTAATTGTCTGCAACTTTGTCATCAAACAGAGCTCAACGAGCTTATGGATTGATGTTCCAAAGCAACTCACCTTTTTGTGTCTCAAGGTTGAAGTCGATACACGCTAGGCCCGAAGTGGGAAACATAGGCGGCGCCATGCCTGTTGCAAACTCTGCAGTTAGGTAGCCAACTAGAGGTAAATGAGAAACAAATAAAATGGTCTCTAGTTTTTCTACTTCAGCCATTGCTAAGGTCAAATCAAACACATCGTCGGACATTCCATAAGGCGTAATATCATCACAGGTTTCTACTTTCTTTCCAGAAAACGCCTGAGAGATCTCTAACCACGTTTCTTGTGCCCTTAAATATGGGCTCACCAGCACTTTATCGAATTGACTAATCCCCTGCTCATTTGCAGCTTGTGCCACGGCAAGAGAAGCCATTTTCCCGCGCTTGGTCAACGCTCTTTCTGCATCCGAGTTGGCAAAATGTTCTGCTTCACCGTGGCGCATAATGAATATTTTCATGTTCAATCCTGTCTTCGTAACATGTCGAAAGTCGATATATCCCATATATCAGCGAAACGCTACTTAGGTTTGGCTCTCAATCCAGAGAAACCGCAGTCAATATAAATAATTATATCAAGTCACTTGCCAAAGAGTTCGACTTTCTTAACAATCTTGTTAAAAGAAAATAAATTACTGATAAAAATCGATAAAAGTGATTTAGAAATCGCCAAAAAGCACTTCATATCCCAAAATATGATCACAAGGTTTGCACGCCGAATCATCGGGTACATAATTTAAAAACCACCTTCTCTGGAGATGCTCCTGTGCACTTAAGCCCAAATGATGAACATCAATACCGCTACATAACCTTAAATAACGGGTTACGTGTACTGTTAGTTCAGGATCAAAATGCTCAAAAAGCAGCAGCCGCATTAGCCGTCAATGTGGGGCATTTTGATGACCCTACAGACCGAGAGGGTTTAGCTCACTACTTAGAGCATATGCTATTTTTGGGAACTGAAAAGTATCCAAAGGTCGGAGAGTTCCAAAGTTTTATCAGCCAGCATGGCGGTAGCAACAACGCTTGGACAGGAACAGAGCACACCTGCTTCTTTTTTGATGTTGAATTGAATGCCTTTGAAACCGCACTCGATCGCTTCAGCCAATTTTTTACCGCTCCCCTTTTCAACGAAGAAGCGTTAGACAAAGAACGCCAAGCCGTTGACTCCGAATACAAGATGAAACTCAACGACGACTCACGACGCTTGTACCAAGTTACCAAAGAACTGGTGAATCACAATCACCCATTCTCGAAGTTTTCTGTCGGTAATATCGATACGTTGGGTGACAGAAACGGCGAGACGATTCGACAAGAGATCTTGGCTTTCCACCAGCAACAATACTCTGCTGACTTGATGACACTGACACTGTCTGGCAATCAGTCGTTAGATGAGATGCAAAGCTGGGTTGAGGATCGCTTTAGCTCAATCACCAATCACAACCTACAAGGCAAAAAGGTTGAAGTTCCGATTGTCGGCGAGTTAAGTACGGGTGTACAAGTCCGCGTTGAGCCGATTAAAGAAGTGCGCAAACTGATCTTAACCTTCCCGATGCCAAGCATGGACGAACACTACGGCGTTAAGCCTTTGTCGTTCTTTGCCCACCTTTTAGGTTACGAAGGTGAAGGCAGTTTGATGATGCAACTCAAAGAGAAAGGCTGGATAACATCTCTCTCTGCAGGTGGTGGCGCGAGTGGCAGTAACTACCGTGATTTCACAGTCAGTTGCTCATTGACCATAGAAGGTTTAACCAAAACCGATAACATCATCCAAGCGATATTTCAGTACATCAAGTTAGTCGAACAACAAGGCATAGAAGAGTGGCGCTACCTAGAAAAACGCGCCGTTTTAGAGTCTGCTTTCCGCTTTCAAGAGCCAGCAAGACCGCTTGATGTCGTCAGCCACCTCGTCATCAACATGCAGCACTACCAAGAGCAAGATGTGGTGTATGGCGATTACAAAATGTCGCATTTCGATGACGAATTACAGCGTTCTTTGCTGCCTTACTTAACCGTAGACAACATGCGAGCGACCATTGTTGCTCAGGGATTCGAGTATGACAGGGAAGCGAAGTGGTACTTTACTCCCTACTCGGTCACACCTTTTAGCGCTGAACAAGTTCAATGCTTTACGTGCATTAACCCCGGTTGGCAGTTTGAACTCCCAAGCAAAAACCCGTTTATTTGCTACGATCTAGACCCGACTGAACTGGAAGGTGACGCTAAGTTCCCACAACTGTTAGAAGAGCTCGACGGCTTTAAGCTGTGGCACCTGCAAGACCATCAATTTCGAGTTCCTAAAGGTGTGGTGTATGTCGCTATCGATAGCCCGCACTCAGTTGCTAGCCCAAGAAATATCGTTAAAACACGCTTGTGCGTAGAGATGTTCTTAGACTCACTCGAAAAAGATACGTATCAGGCTGAAATCGCCGGAATGGGCTACAACATGTACACCCATCAGGGCGGTGTAACGCTCACTCTGTCCGGGTTTAGCGAGAAACAGCCACAACTGCTCAATATGATTCTTGAACGTTTCCAAGCACGCGACTTTAGTCCAACACGCTTCGAAACCATCAAGCATCAATTGCTCAGAAACTGGAACAACGCGTCGCAAGATCGCCCTATTTCGCAGTTGTTTAATGCAATGACTGGGATACTTCAACCAAATAACCCGCCTTATTCCGTGTTAATTGAAGCCCTAGAAACGATAGAGGTCGATGAGCTCTCCTCTTTTGTTCAAGCAATCTTGGCGGAACTTCATGTTGAGATGTTTGTGTATGGCGACTGGAAAAAAGCCGATGCACACAAGATGGCTGAAACGCTAAAAGATGCACTGCGTGTTCAAGATCAGGCTTACGAAGAATCACTGCGTCCGCTCATCATGCTCGGTGAAAACGGCAGCTTCCAACGTGAAGTGGTGTGTAACCAAGATGATTCAGCAATTGTGGTTTATTACCAATGCCCTGATATTTCACCTAAAAATATCGCGCTGTATTCATTGGCAAACCATTTGATGTCGGCCACTTTCTTCCATGAGATACGAACCAAGCAGCAGCTAGGTTACATGGTCGGTACTGGCAATATGCCGCTCAACCGACACCCTGGTATTGTGTTGTATGTGCAATCACCGAATGCCGCCCCTGCTGACTTGTTAGCTTCAATAGATGAGTTCCTCAATGCCTTTTACATGGTGCTGTTGGAGCTTAACGACTATCAATGGCACAGCAGTAAGCGCGGTCTCTGGAATCAGATTTCGGCACCAGATACGACTTTGCGAGGGCGAGCTCAGCGCTTATGGGTTGCGATAGGCAATAAGGATGTTGAGTTCAACCAGAGAGAGCGCGTATTGGAAAACCTTAAGGGGTTAACTCGCTCAGACATGATGCGTTTTGTGGTTAGCCAGCTAAAACCACGCACGGCAAATCGCCTGATTATGCATGCTCACGGTAATGCTCATAATGAGGAAGAGAAGCTGTCAGCAGGTGTTGAAATTGGCTCTATTGATGAGTTTCAGTTACGCCCGAAAGATACTGAGCTAGGCTGATAAAGCTGGAATGAAAATCATAAGGTTGATGTGAAAGCATCAACCTTTTTTATTGGATGCAGTCCAAAAGCAGATCTCCTATTACGCTCCTTCGTCGCTTTAGGAGATGACGGTAGTTTTGATTGACGTGTGTTTGACCACCTTTCTAATCAACGCAATAACTTACTTTTTATCTCTCAATCATCATTCCCGAGAAGGAGGAACGACTGAGTCGGGAATCTCATTCCTTTCACACTCGTTCATAAAACAGAAAAGCCCGCATCAATTGCTTGATACGGGCTTCTTAATCAATGAGTTAGAGAGTTACTTGTAGAAAGACTCACCCAATCCAGCACGTGTCAGTAGGCCATCACATGGCGCGAAACGATCACCGTACTTCTTAGCGAAATCGTTCATCATCTCAACCAGTGACTTAATGCCGATTTGATCCATATAACGGAACGGACCACCTAGGAATGGCGGGAAACCGATACCGAAAATCGCACCGATATCACCATCACGAGGGCTGCGGATAATGCCGTCGTCTAGACAACGAACCGCTTCGTTTAGCATAGGTAACACACAGCGCATCGCGATATCGTTATCGCTCAACTTAGGATCTGGTTGCAGCTTAAGCAGCTTGTAAACTGACTTATCCACTTCCTTCTTCTTCCCTTTGTAAGTGTAGAAACCTTTACCACTCTTGCGGCCTTTACGATTGTCATTCAAAAGAATATCGAACACATCAGGACCTTGGAAACGATCGCCAAGCTCATTCACTAAAATCGGAATGATCTTCGCACCGATATCAACACCCACCTCATCTAATAAAGTGATAGGACCAACCGGGAAACCGAAGTCCAATAACGTGCTGTCGAGCTTTTCAATCGGCTCGTTCGCTAGCAGTATATGCGCTGCTTCGTTCATGTACGGAGCAAGAATACGGTTCACATAAAAACCAGCCGTGTCTTTCACAACAATCGGCGTTTTACCTTGCTTCTTCGCTAATGCAACAACCGTAGAAATCGTCTCTTCTGACGTAGTTTCATGAGGGATAACTTCTACTAGCGGCATTTTTTCGGCTGGGCTGAAGTAGTGAAGACCGACCACGTTTTCTGGTCGCTGCGCCTTCTCCGCAATCTTATGGATCGGCAATGAAGACGTATTCGTCGCGAAAATAGTCTCTGGCTTGGCATTGGCTTCGATGTCCGCAACCATTGACTGCTTAAGGTCGAGGTCTTCAAATACCGCTTCAATCACCACATCGGTGTGATTAAAGCTCGTAAAGTCGATACCACCAGACAGTTGAAGCATCTTACTTTCAAGGCCCGCTCGGCTCAGAATGCGACGCTTACGCTGCTTATCGAACAACTTGAAGTTGTAGTTAAGCGCGTTCAGTACACCTTCATTTGATACGTCTTTAATGCGTACAGGCACTTTCGCCTTAGCAACACTGACATGGCTGATGCCTGCGCCCATAAGACCACCGCCTAGCACACCAACACGCTTAACCGCTTTGGGTTCTGCGTCTGCGCCGTGTTCTTTTTTCATTTCCGTGGTTGCAAAGAAAATCGAACGAAGGGCTTTAGACTCTGAAGTCATAACCAGTTCTGAGAAACGCTTCGCTTCATACTGAAGACCTTTATCAAAGCCGTTCTCAAGGCCATAACGAATCACGTCTAAAATCGCATCCGCTGCTGGGTAATTGCCGCGTGTTTTCTGATTGGTCTTCTTAGAAGCTTGTTCAAAAATCACTTTACGACCAAGGCCGTTACGTGAAATCAGCTTTTCTTTGGTCGACGCTTGGCTTTTCGACGCAAGGCGCTTACCTTTTTTACTGCCCGTATTCTTTTCAACAAAGCTTTTAGCGACTTCAAGCAGGATAGTTTCAGGCACACAAGCATCGACAACACCGAGCGATTTCGCTTTCTTAGCGCGCAGTTGCTTACCCGTAAGGATTAGGTCAAGAGATGGCAACAAACCAATAAGGCGAGGTAGACGCTGTGTACCGCCAGAGCCTGGTAACAGACCTAACTGTACTTCTGGCAGACCAACGCGAGTCTTATCTGAATCGGTACATACACGGTAATCACACGCCAGTGCAAGCTCTAAACCACCACCTAAACATGGGCCGTGAATCGCTGCGACTACTGGGTACGGTAGTTCAGAAAGCGTTTGGAACATCTCCTGCCCTTGGCGAGCCAGAGACTGTGCTTCGTCAGCCGTTTTACACGCATCAAGCATTCTTACATCAGCACCAGCGATAAAGTTATCTGGCTTAAGAGAATGAACGATTAGGCCCTTAACTCGGCTTTGCTTTTCTTTGAGTTGCTCGAAGATGGCCTTCATTTCTTCAGCAAAAGCCGCTTGCAGCGTGTTCATTTTCTCGTTTGGTACATCAATCGCTAACCAAGCAATATCTTGCTCATCGATATTGAGAGTAAATGCTGTCGCTTTCTTTTTGGTTGATTCAGTCGCAGAGGTTGAATCTGGTTGAGCGACTGTTTCTTTTTCTGTTGTTGCATCAAGAGTCGTAGACATTATTCTACCTCCAAGATCATTGCTGCACCTAAACCACCAGCCGCACACGCTGTGTTCAGTGCCAAGCCGCCACCGCGACGTTTCAGTTCACGTAATGTTTGAGTCATCATGCGTGCGCCAGTCGCTGCAAACGGATGTCCGTAAGCAATCGAGCTACCCAGCACGTTGAACTTCTCCATATCAATCTCACCGATCGCTTTATCGCGGCCAAGATTCTTCTGTGCAAACTCATCGCTTGCGAACATTTTCACGTTAGCCAAAACTTGGGCAGCGAATGCTTCGTGCATTTCGATCAGTGTTAGGTCTGACAACTCTAAACCGGTGTTCTTTAATACTTGTGAGGTCGCGTAAGTCGGGCCCATCAGCATATCTGTTTCAACACCAATCGCTGAGAACGCATAACCACGAATATAACCAAGCACTTCTAAGCCTAGTTCTTTCGCTTTACCTTCGCGCATCAACATCACTGCTGCACCGCCATCAGTCAGTGGCGTAGCATTGGCTGCCGTTACACTGCCGTACTTTCTATCAAAAGCAGGACGTAGCTTGGCGTATCCTTCAACCGTTGAGTCGTGGCGAATGTTGTTGTCTTCCGCTAGATACTTTTTGTAAGGTGCCGGGAATGCCGTCATCACTTCGTCTTTAATCTTGCCTTCTTTCCATGCCTGAGAAGCCAAAGAGTGAGAACGGTGAGCAAGTGCATCTTGAGCTTCGCGAGTAATACCATGCGTCTTAGCCATTTGCTCAGCCGTTTGTCCCATGGATAAACCGGTCGAGTATTCAGCAACTGCAGGTGGTACTGGCATCAAATCTTTTACGGAAAGTGTTTTAAGAATTTTCAGCTTTTGACCCATAGTTTTCGTTTTACTCAGCGCTAATAGATTTGCCGCTAACTTTTTCGAAACACCGATAGGCAATACAGAAGAAGAGTCCGCACCGCCCGCAATACCGATATCAATCGTGCCAGCCATAATGCTTTCGGTCACGTTAACTGCCGCTTGGAAGCTGGTCGCACATGCTCGTGTGACACTGTAGGCATCGGTATTGATGTTCATGCCTGTGCCCAACACGATTTCACGCGCAATGTTCGGCGCTTCTGGCATTTGCACTACTTGGCCGAACACAACTTGTTCGATAAGCGCAGGATCGACATCCGTTCTTGCAAGCATTTCACTCACAACCATTTTGCCTAAGTCGACCGCAGGCACTTGGCTAAATTCTGTGCTCTGACGAGCGAATGGGGTTCGTAATCCAGCGACAACGGCAACACGTTCTCCAGAACGCGTTTTGACTTCCTGTTTGCCCATGGTTTCTCCTTAAAGTTAAGAGGTCTGACCTGAAGCATTGTAAAGAAGTTGTTAATTAAATCAAACGAGCGTTTAAATAAACGTGATACGAGTATCTCACTGTTTGAAAATATAACTGCGCATTCAGGCGAACCTTTTTGGGGGAAAGGTTGCCGTAAGAGACTAAACTATTGTAAGCAAAGACTGTTATCGCTGTGTAGGGAATGGTTTTCTTGAGGCAAAAAAAAACCACACAAAGCTGTGTGGTCGGAATGTATATAAAGCAATTAACTTAGCGCCAATTGAAATAATCAGTTTCCTGATTAGGAGAAAGTAAAGTCAGCCTTCAAAAGGAAGTGTCGTCTTGCTCAACATGCTAGCCACGAATGACTAACTAGACGACAAGGTGTACTATAACGAGTTCGAGGCCTTAGATTTTGAAGTAGATCAATTTTAATGTGATTTTACGATTTCCTGCCGATCGTTAGCTCTAAAAATATAAAAACGAAGCACAACGTATAGAGGACAGCTATACGCAGAGCAATTATGGAGGCTCGTGTGTCAATAATAAAAATGTTTGGAAAGAAAACAGCCAAGCGTCCGGTCAACTCTGATATGGACAAACAAAGAAAATACGAAGCACTTGTGCGCGCCTATCATCGTGACCTCTTTCGCTACGCCTATTGGTTATGCAAAGACAAAAGCATTGCCGAAGACTTAGTTCAAGAAACTTGCCTTCGTGCATGGAAGTCACTCGATAGCCTTCAAGATGAAAAAGCCGCCAAATCTTGGCTGATTACCATCTTGAGACGCGAGAACGCTCGACGTTTTGAACGCAAACAGTTTGATCTGGTTGATATCGACGATCACGGTAACGATGCTAGTGTCAGTGATGACCCGCACCATCAGCATCAGTGGTTGCAAGCCCAGATCATGAAACTTGAAATTGATTACCGTGAACCTCTCTTCTTGCAAGTGATTGGTGGTTTTAGTGGTGATGAGATTGCCGATATTCTCGATCTCAACAAAAACACGGTGATGACACGTTTATTCAGAGCTCGAAATCAGTTGAAAGAGCTGTTGGATACAGAAGAGGCAGAGAGGGGGCAACATAATGGATGATTTGGAATTTCGTCGTCGTGTATTGTCGGAACCTAAACAACGTACACAAGATATTGTTGATGCGACCGCGAATAGCGAAGCCAATAGTAACTTCTTAGACGATGTACTAGCGCTTGATAAACAGATCCACTCTGCGATGAATGTGGATGTGCCAGACGATCTTGCTGATCGTATTCTGTTCAATCAGACCTCAAGCGAAGAAAGCAAAGTAGTAAGGCCTACGTTTGCGAGACGAGCAATGGCAATGGCTGCCTCGGTGGCGTTTGTTGCTGGTTTATTAGTTGGCCAAGTGAATTGGGGAAATGCATTCGTTTCACCTGCGCAAGCTAGTTTGGTTGATACGGCGATGAAGCATGTTGTTGATGAGAAGAGCTTTGTTAGTAACATCGATGAACAGGTCACATCACAGCAGATCAACGCAAAAATGAACCCATTTGCTTTTCAGTTTGATGATGCTTTCCCTTACCACGTCTATTACCTAAACCACTGTGGCTTTGGCAAATCTAACGCGGTCCATATGGTCTTCCAAGGCGCAAAAGGCAAAGTAACACTGTTTTTAACTGGTATTCCAACAGACAAACCTATCGACTTTGATGAAAAAGGCATGTCCGGCTCGGTAACCCCCGTCGATGGCAGCAGCTTAATCCTTGTGGGTGAAAATGGTGAGGATGTTTCCAAAATCGCCGAAAAGCTGACAAAAATGATCAAACCAATGAGCTAATTCACTCTTAAAGCCCCGTCACAAAAGGCCCAGCAATTATATTACTGATATTGCTGGGCTTTATTTATAAATAAATCAGAAAACCATTCACACCACCAATACCTCTAGAGTTAAAACTCTAAAAATCAGCATTTCGCACCATTTTCGTGCCAGATAGGCGTCATTTCCATAATTTTCCACTCAAAATTCCCAATGGTCGGATTTGTATATCGTATACTTGCGAATAGGATCAGCCACCATTGAGCAATTGCTCAAATTAATCGCCCTGTAGAGGCGGATATATAAAGGAATAAATGAATGACTACCAACAACACGCGTCTGTTTAAAAAGTCTCTTTTAGCAGTAACAATTACACTGGCGTCTTCGCAAGCGATGGCAGCAGGTTTCCAACTTAACGCACAATCAGCAACCGGCATCGGCCGTGCTTTCGCTGGTGATGCAGTAATCGCAGATAACGCGTCAGTAATGGCACGTAACCCTGCAGCAATGGCACTATTTGACAAAACTGAGCTTTCGCTTGGTTTTGAAAGCATTACTTCAATGATTGAAGTAAACGATGCTGAATACAACATTAATGGCAGTCCAATTCCGGTTGCCGACACGGATGATGTTGGTGATACATCTATCGCTCCAAATATCCACCTTATCGTTCCAGTAAATGATAAATTCGCTTGGGGTGTTAATGCGTACTCAAACTTCGGTACTAAGACAGAGTTTGATGATAGTTATACTGCAGCTGAATACGGCGGCTTAACAGATGTTCAGAGCATTAACTTTGGCCTTGCTGGTTCATACCGACTGAATAAACAATGGAGCTTTGGTGCAGGTTTAGACCTTATTTACGGTCAAGGCACCATGAAAAGAGAAACTAGTGCAGCTCTAGGTGTAGCTAGTGGCGGTTTAGTTCCTGCCGGAACAACATTAGTCGATGTTGATGAGGCTGATGGTTGGGCTGTGGGCTTCAATGTTGGTACTGTATATGAACTAGACGAAAACAACCGCTTCGGCTTAGCTTACCGCTACAGTCCAGAGATCACAGCTAAAGATGATAAAGGCCAAGAAATCACCTTACCTTTACCTGATATCGCTGAATTCTCGGGTTACCACAAAATCGAAGATACTAAATTCGCAGTTCACTACTCTGTACAATGGATTGGTTGGGGTGCATTCGATCAAATCGACTTTGAAAACTTACAAGGCTCACCTCTTGGCTCGTCGTATGCGAAACAATACCAATGGCAAGATGGCTGGCACTACGCTATTGGTGGTACATACTACCTAAACTCTGATTGGACTCTTCGTGCAGGTTACATGTACGACACAAGTGCACAGGATGAACTGACTTCAATTTCTGTTCCAGATTCTGATCGTCAATGGTTCTCTGCTGGTTTCACATACCACATTGACACAGTTTCTAATGTTGACTTCGGCTTCACATACCTAATGGGTGATGATGTAGATGTATCAGAAACTACGCCAGTCGCTCCTGGGCTTTCAACCGGTGTTAACGCAACAACACATGCTGATGCAATCCTGATGGGTCTGCAGTACAGCCGTAGCTTCTAATATAAGCTAATAATTTATCCCCAAAGGGTCGCATAATGCGACCCTTTTTTATTACCTAAACCACTGACCTACATCAATTTAAGCTTACAACTGTAGCCTGCAAGGTCAATATATGACTACAAGTGTACGCTCAAACTTCGCAACACAGCAGAAACATTTAGATTATTTCTCTAATAATTAAACACATTTACTCATTAAATCCCTAAAACACTGTTTTATTCGAATTTCATTTTTAAAGCAATGACTCTAAACGTAGAATCACGCCACTAAATACTTATGATTCAGCGAACATAATAATGAAAATGAATAAGACTCTTCTATCTGCTGCAGTGGCAGTTGGACTACTTTCGACTTCTACCGTCACTCACGCGGCAGGTTTTCAACTAGCAGAATACTCAGCAACAGGCCTTGGCCGCGCATACGCTGGTGAAGCTGCAATGGCTGACGGCGCAGACGCACAATGGCGTAACCCTGCCATGCTGACTTACCTAGAAGGTACTCAGGTTTCTGTTGGTGCTATCTATGTTGACCCTAACATCGATATCGACGGTACTTCTACGTCCATGATGGGACAATCTACTTCGTCAAATTCTAGCGATTTTGCGCACAGTGCAGTAATCCCAAACTTTTATGTTTCTCATAAGTACAACGACAAGTTCGCATTAGGCTTTGCTGCTGGCACTAACTACGGTATGGAAACAGACCTAGGTAAAGACTTTGGTGGCGCAAACCACGGTAACGAAGCAAGTGTTACTACGATGGAGCTAAACCTAAACGCGGCTTACCAAGTACTTGAAAGCGTATCTATTGGTGGTGGTATTCGTTACATCATGGCTGAAGGTAGCTTTGGAGCGGTATCTACAGTTAACTCTCTAGTTCCTATACCTCAAGGTACAGCTTTAAAATACATGGAAGGTGATGACACAGCGTGGGGCTGGCAAGTTGGTACCGCTTGGCAGATCAATGAAAACAACCGCCTTGGTTTTACCTACAAGTCAGAAGTAGACCTAACGCTTGAAGGCCACGCAAATGGTGTCGCTTTTGATGCTGTTGCTGGCGCTTTAGGTACTCCTGTGAAGTCAAAATATAACGGCTCAATGCAACTTGCATTGCCAGCTACCGCCGAGCTAGCAAGCTTCCATCAACTATCAGATAAGGTCGCTGTACATGCGAGCGTTAACTGGACTAACTGGAGCAGCTTTAAAGAACTAGTAGCTGACATCCCTGAATTCGGTCCTGCTCGAACTCAAGATATCAAGCAAGAGAACTGGGAAGATAACTACCGCTTTGCTCTTGGTACTACTTACCAAATGACGCCTAAGTTAGCTCTACGCTCTGGTATCGCATACGATACTTCAGCGGTAAGCGATGAGCACCGTACGGCAACGATCCCAGAAACAGACCGCACTTGGTTAAGCATTGGTGCTGGATATCAATGGTCTGAGCAACTAACTCTAGATGCTGGCTTCACTTACATTCTAGCTAAAGACGCAAAAATGGTTGAAGATGACGCAAGTTCTGCACCATTTGGTGGTGACTTCGAAGGTGAAGTAACAGGTAGCATCTGGCTAGTAGGTATCCAAGCTAACTACCGCTTCTAATCTACCTCCCTAAAAGTAGAAAGCATTAAAAAGGCTCGATGTTGCATCAACATCGAGCCTTTCTTTTATCGATTTTCTAAATCATGTTTCTAGTAATCTTCTAGATAACCATCGATCAAATCTTCTTCTTCAAGGTCGACCTCTTCAGGCTCGATCTCGGCTTTAAAGTCACGACGTTGAATATAAACATCTCGCGTTAACGCATATGGATCTGGCGAGTCATCCAACAGCGCTTCTTGTGACACTAACTGAGCACGAGTTTCCATGCCTTCGAATGCCCACTTTCCTAAGCTAGCCCAGAAGTTCAAGAAAGACAGAGGCACATACATACCATCAACGGTTTCAGTTACTTCACGCGTTGTTATTGGGCCATAACCCGGCACCATGAAGTAGGGACCATTCCCTACCCCGTAATGACCAATCGCATCAGAGAACGACTTATCATCGTATTTGGTGATCCCCGCTTCGCTGGCAATATCGATTAAGCCTAACAAACCAATCGTTGAGTTAATCCAAAAACGATTGAAATGGTCGAGTGCTTTTTCACCATTGCCCATAATAAGGTTATTCACCATGCTTGATGGTTCGTCTAAGTTGGCTAGAAAATTGGATATACCAGAACGTACTGGCACAGGGGTGTAGTCAACATAAGCGAGGGAAACAGGGCGAACTAAATAAGGATCTAGATATTCGTAGTTGATATCCCACATCGCTCGGTTGAAGCCTTCAAAAGGATCATTCGGGTGGGACTCTTCGACGTATTCAGAGGTTTCGAGGTTATCATCGTCAACACTTTCGTCCGGCGCACTTGAACACCCAACCGTTAAGCTTGCGATAAAAAGTAAACTCGAGAGTCTTAAAACACTGACAGACATATCACCTTTTCCATAAGGAATTCAAATAATAAAAAAGGCCAGCAATCGCTGGCCTCAATTGTTTGGCTAAGTCTATACCGTTTATCTGCAAATCGGAATAGCTAACACCTATGCAAAGTGGTGATTAATATTGCTTATTGATATCAATGGTAACTGGAGCACCCAGTTCAACCACTTCACTTTCACCGTACCAATCGCCTTCGCGAGTTGAAACGTTGCCGTCTGTATCAAGCCTAGCTCTAACCATCAGAGTTTCAAGGCTAGACAGCTCTTGTCCTTCCAGCATGCTGTTGCCGTCATCTAGAACAACAGTACGAGGGAAAGTCCCTAGTGGGTAACGAGCGGCTGCGATAGGCATTGGAGAACCATCTGCTCTGTGTACTGAAACAATTAACACTGAGTTAGGGTCAGCATTCACGTCTGCAGATAGATCGAGCGTTACAGCAACAGTCTTACCTTGGTCGACACCCATATTGTCGCCCATTTTCTTCTGAGCACTTTCAATACTGCGCGAAAGCATTTCATAGCGACTGTCTTGTGGACCAATCATCTGCTGCATGATGCTCCAGTACTTCACCGCACCTGGGTAGTCTTGACGCTCAAACGCATCAAACGCAAGCAGTGAGAACACACGAAGGTCAACGTAATCGTTTTGAATCAAACGGCTCAAAATCAAACGAGCTTGGTTTTGATCAGCTTCATCAGGAGAAAGCATCAGTGCTTGTGCGAAACCTAACTGAACATCTTCATTCTTAGGTTCAAGCTTGTAAGCTCGTTCCATAGAATCTTTTGCTGTTTCAGCGTCGCGGTTAGCCAGTGCAATACGACCGAGTAGCAACCAACCTGTTGAATCTTTTGGTTGGTAATGCAGACGAGTACGAAGCGCTAGAGTCAAATCTTCCAACTCATCATCCGTTAGTGCACCACCTTCCGATGACATTAGCTTTTTAGACAATTCAGGAAGGTTCGAGCTCACTTCTTGCCAGTGTTGAACTTTGTCCAACGCACCGAACTTAAAGTACATACCATAAGTCACAACGACGACAAGGATGATCGACGGTACAACCACACCAAGCGTAGAGATTTGAGTCTTCTTCATCTCTTCTTGTGCAGGAACATCATCAAGCAGAGACTGTTTCAAATCATCGATCAGTTCTTGTTGGTTATCAACAAGACCTTCCTCTGCTTCTACTTCTAACTCGACAAGACGGTCTTTATAGAACGCTTTATTCAACTCGTCGCGAAGCATCTCGTCATTGTTTGCCTTCTTGTTAATGAAAGGCAGAACAATTAAGAAAATTGCCGCTAGCGAAAGGATAATGGTAGAAATCCAAAATAGAGTCATTACTTCTTATCTCCGTCGTTCTCTTCATCGAGTAACGCTTTTAAGCGAGCTTCTTTGTCTGCATCCCAGTCTTTATCTGACTCTACTGCTGCTTTTGATTTTGACTTTCTGCTTCGTAAAATAATCAAACCAAATCCAAACACAACAACCGCAAACGGACCAATCCAAAGGATCGATGTAGCTAAGGTCAGTGGCGGGTTGTACGTTACAAAGTTACCGTAACGAGCAATCATGTAATCAATAATTTCTTGCTCAGACTTGCCGTCTTTTGTCATCTCGTACACTTTTTGGCGTAAGTCGACCGCTAGCTCAGCATTCGAATCACCAATCGTGTTGTTCTGACATTTAGGGCAACGTAGCGTATTACTCAACTCTTTGAACTGCTGTTCTTGATCTACGGTATCAAATTCATGGAACTCGATAGGTGCAGCAGAAACAGTCGCTGAAATTGCGAACGTAGCGAATAGAGTAATCAGTGCCTTTCTAATCATTTCGATTCCTCCAACAACTCTTGATACATCGGCTCAAGCGTCGATGCCCAGTTGGTTGGGTTCACGTCACCAACATGGCGGTAGCGAACTACGCCGTTAGCATCGATTAGGAAAGTTTCAGGCGCGCCATACACGCCAAGGTCAAGGCCTAGCATGCCATTACCATCAAACAGGCTAATTAGGTACGGGTTACCCAACTCTTTTAGCCAACCAACCGCTTTGTTGCGATCATCTTTGTAGTTAAGACCAATGATCTTAACGCCTTGATCCGCAAGCTTGTTCAGGTAAGAGTGCTCTGCATAACAAGTAGGACACCAAGTCGCCCACACGTTAAGAAGCAGTGGCTCGCCTTTAAAGATCGCTTGATCATGAAACTTACCTGGTTGTTCTAAGTCTTCTAGACCAAACTCAGGAACAGGCTTACCAATCAATACGGATTCTAGCTTAGTTGGGTCATCGCCCGACTGGTTGCGCATTAATTGCGTTGCAAAGATTCCAGCTAGAACCATGAACGCAATCAATGGAATGAATAAAATCTTCTTGTTCATTCGAATTAAGCCTCCTGCTCTTCAGCCGACTTTTTGATTGGCTTACGGAAACGGTAACGACGGTCACTGATAGCAATAGCGCCACCAATCGACATAATCAAAGAACCTGCCCAGATCCAACGTACAAATGGTTTGTAGTAGATACGTACAGCCCAAGATTTGTTGTCGTCTAAACGTTCACCCATTGCAATGTAAAGGTCGCGCGTTACGCCACGGTCAATCGCTGCTTCTGTCATCATAGACTTAGCTGTGGTGTAGAAACGTTTTTCAGCGTGAAGCGTGTTGATGTATTTGCCTTCTTTAGTAATTTCAAAGTCAGCAATGTAACCATCGTAGTTAGGACCATCTTTGTCACGAACCCCTGTAAACAGGAAGCTGTATTCTTCAAGCTGGTAGCTTTCACCTGGCGCCAGACGTACATCACGTTCGATGCTGTAGTTTTGCACCATCGCGATACCAATCACTGTCACGGCTAAACCTATGTGACCACACATCATTGCCCAGTGGCTACGAGGTAGCTTAGTTAGACCTTTCAAGAATGTATGACGGTGAGTCGCACGCTCATGCAGCTCAAAGCCGTGCATGAAGATGATCCAGAACGCCATTACCCAACCAGCAAACGCAGTACCACTGAAGCGGTCAGCCAGTAGAGCAACCATTAGCGCACTCAAGCCAAGTGAGAGTGCACCTGAAATCAGCATTGGTTTAACAAGCTTAGACAGGTTGTCACGTTTCCATCGGATCAGAGGACCGATACCAAGCAGGAACGAGAACGGGATCATTAACCAGAAGAACAACATATCAAAGAATGGTGCACCGATAGATACCGAGCCCAAGCCTAACTGTTTGTGAACTAATGGCAGTAGCGTACCTACTAACACAACGACAAGCGCTGCAATCAGTAAGATGTTGTTACCAAGCAGTGCGTTTTCACGAGAAACCAGATCGAAGTTACCGCGAACACGAACCGATGCGCCTTTAATAGCAAACAACAGCAGTGAGCCACCGATAACAAAGACAAGGAAACCTAGAATAAACATACCACGAGCAGGATCCGACGCGAATGCGTGAACCGATACCAAGATGCCCGAACGAACTAAGAATGTCCCTAGTAAGCTTAGCGAGAATGCAGAGATAGCCAGCAGTACTGTCCAAGCTTTAAATGTGCCACGCTTCTCAGTTACCGCTAGTGAGTGCATTAGAGCAGTACCAGCCAACCAAGGCATGAATGAAGCGTTTTCTACTGGATCCCAGAACCACCAGCCACCCCAGCCAAGTTCGTAGTAAGCCCACCATGAACCTAGTGCGATACCTACCGTTAGGAATAACCAAGCTGCGATTGTCCAAGGACGCGACCAACGAGCCCATGCCGTATCAAGACGACCACTCATTAGAGAAGCGATTGCGAAAGAGAACGCAACAGAGAAACCTACATAACCCATGTAAAGCATTGGCGGGTGAATAATCAAACCCGGATCTTGCAGTAGTGGGTTCAGGTCACGGCCATCAACAGGGAAGAAAGGCAATGTACGTAAGAACGGGTTAGACGTCACGATAATGAACAGCAAGAAGCCGACAGTAATCAGACCCATGATAGCCAAAACACGAGCCACAGACTCTTGAGGCATACCACGACTGAATGTCGCTACTGCTACAGTCCAACCCGCTTGGATGAGAACCCAAAGCAGTAATGAACCTTCGTGCGCACCCCAAACCGCCGTAATTCGGTAGTACCAAGGTAGTTGGCTGTTTGAGTTACTTGCTACGTATTGAATCGTAAAATCATTTGTGTAAAACGCGTAACACAAGATAAAGAACGAAATCGCTAAGAATCCGAACATACCCCACGACAACGGTCGTGCGCTGTTCATCAATAATGTGTTATTTCGAGCGGCTCCATACAATGGGAGCACGCTTAGCAGCAAAGCAAGTCCCAAGGACAGGATCATCGCAAAATGGCCGATCTCGGCTATCATTGAGCATTTCCTTCTTTTTGTTCAGTCGTGTATTGCAAAGGCTCATGGGTTTTCTTCATTGCTTCCGCAACTTCAGAAGGCATGTACTCTTCATCGTGCTTTGCCAACACCTCAAACGCTTCGATTGTCGTTGCATTTTTAAGGACACCCTGAGCAACAATACCTTGGCCTTCACGGAAAAGATCAGGAAGGATACCATCGTATAGAATTGTTACTTTAGGGCCTACATCCGCCAAATCGAAGCTTACACGTAGTGATTCATTGTCACGGCTTACAGAGCCGACTACGACCATGCCACCAATACGTAGGCGTTGACCAACTTCAGGCTTTTTACCATCTTTGCCGTTGACCAGCTCAGTTGGTGTGTAGAACAGATCCATGTTCTGGTTAAGTGCGTAAACCATCAATCCAACAGTCGCACTGATACCAAAAAAGATCGCTAAGACAATGCCCAGCCTCTTTTTACGTCTTGGGTTCATAGAGTGTTCTCCATATTTTTTGCTGCATCGATACGAGCTTGACGATCAATCTTAGCTTGTACTTCATTTAGTAATTGCTTACCACGACGAACGCTTACGACCAGTAAAATGATCATCGCGAGGAATGTGATTCCAAATGCACTCCAGACATACGAGGCATAACCTCCCATGGCTAAGAAATCACTCAAAGATTCAAAATACATAATTACCTACCCTACTACGCTTTTTCAGCCGCAAGCTTGCGAACCCATGGACGATGGCTTTCTTTACTGATGATTTCGTTACGGAAACGAATCATGGTTAAAGCGCCAAAGAAGAAAGCGAAGCCGAAGATGTTAAGAAGAAGCGGCCATAACATGTCACTTGAAATAGAAGGCTTGTCGAACTTAGTGATCGTCGCGCCTTGGTGAAGTGTGTTCCACCACTCTACTGAAAAGTGAATGATAGGTAGGTTGATGACACCAACGATAGCCAAGATACCCGCCGCTTTTGCTGCTGTTTTTTGGTCGTCAAAAGCGTGGTGTAGTGCAATCACACCCAAGTATAGGAATAGAAGAATCAGCTCTGAGGTTAAACGCGCATCCCAAACCCACCAGGCGCCCCACATTGGTTTACCCCAAACAGCGCCGGTTAGTAACGCAATGAAGGTAAACACAGCACCAATCGGTGCCATCGCCAGTGCGGCCATGTCTGATAGCCTTACCTGCCATACCAAACCGATAAAGGCAGCAATCGCCATCGACATGTAAACGCCCATAGACCAGATTGCAGACGGTACATGGATGTAGATGATACGGAAGCTATCGCCTTGTTGGTAATCAGAAGGCGCAAATGCAAGCCCCCACACGGTACCGACGGATAGACACAATAGCGCTAGGATCGAAAACCATGGCAAAAGTTTACCAGCAAGCTGATAAGAGGTTTCTGCTTTGGCATAGGGATGGAGCCATTTCCACATGTTGTAATCTCACTCTTACTTCATATTGCTTACAGCTATTAAAGCTATAATTATAATAATTTTATTTGTCTTGCTTTCAGTTTTATTGACTCTATGAGTCCAATCGTCACATTTGGTTCACATTGGCTATACGATAACGGAACCCCAATCAGTTCACACTCACTCTAAGTGCGGCACTGATCGCAAAAGGCGTCATAGTCATCGCACCCATTAACATTGCCCCAAGCACCGCCAATTGGCCGTTGTACGCAACGCCCAAAGCCGCAGCGTCAATCGCTGACGTCGCGAAAATCAAAATGGGGATGTAAAGCGGCAAGATTAACAGGCTTAACAGGACTCCGCCCTTCTGTAACCCAACGGTTAACGCAACACCAATCGCACCAATAAAACTCAATGCGGGTGTTCCTACCAGCAAGGTCAACACAACTGAGAGCCATGTATCAAAATCTAAAGACAATAAAACAGCCAATAATGGGCTGATTAAAATCAATGGTAACCCGGTCAACAACCAGTGTGCTATGACTTTGGACAATACTACCAACTGCAACGGGATTGGCATCAGCATCATCTGTTCAAGGGCGCCATCTTGAAAATCATCACGGAAAAGACGCTCTAAAGAGAGCAATGCAGAGAGCAAAGCGGCCACCCAAACAATACCCGCAGCAATACGCGCAAGTAGGTTTGGCTCTGGGCCAATACTCAAAGGGAAAAGCGTGATAACAATGATGAAGAACCACAAAGGGTTAAAGATATCCGCTTGACGTCGAAACGCGATAAGCAGTTCGCGTCGGATAATCGTGGTCATTGAAGAGATCATATTACTCACCCAACTTTATTTTTCTTAGTTTCGGGCTATCAGCAAACATATCTTGGTGTGTGGTTAACAACACAATGCCACCGTTGTCTGCATGCTGAGAAAAAAGAGATTCGAGAACTTTCACGCCCTGCTTATCAATGGCAGTCAGCGGCTCATCAAGAATCCACAACATTTGCTTGCTCAACCAAAGGCGAGCCAACGCAACTCGGCGTTGTTGGCCTGCTGAAAGTTGCCCCGCAGGTACGTCTTCTCTGCCCGCAAGCCCGACTTGAGCCAGCGCGTGATAAAGCTCTTCTTTGCTGGTACCGCCACTGTGAATCGACTGATAAAAGCTCAGATTCTCATAAGCACTAAGCTCGCGCTTTACGCCTGTTTGGTGACCAAGAAAAAGTAAATTTTGATGATAAACATCTCGACTCGATTCAATAGACTCACCGTCCCAAGAGATAGTGCCGTCATCGCGATCGCCTAAGCCAGTAATAATCCTAAGGAGTGTCGTTTTCCCGGTACCGTTACGACCTTCAACTTGAACCAGCTCACCTGGTTTCAATTGAAAAGACAACGATTCAAACAGAATCCTGTCGTCACGAATAGCAGTTAAATTTGAGACTTCTAGCATAGGTAAATTTAGTCGAGTAATGAGAGCGCTATAGTAGCACACCAACATGGTGACAAAACAGGACTAGGCGTTTTCGATAGAACAAAGTCGGTAAGAAACTGTTACCACCTCATCACAATTTACACATTTTCATCAACAAACAAGATATTGTCGTAGATACAAGCACTTATAAACATCGTTCTATATAGATCGGACAGGCATAAAAAAAGAAGCCGAAGCTTCTTTTAAGAGGAATACGTAATAAACATCAATTGCTCAATACGAATTAAGCGCTCAATTTAACGACGTCGAGGCGGGTCTCTGCGATCGCGAGAGGCATCGGGTTGCTGATCGTACGATGAAGGGTCGCTTCGTAATGAAGGAATTTTCTCTTTACCAGCAAGCTTGTTCTGCAGAGACATCATCAGCTCAGCTTCTGCTTTGGGTAATTCACATTCTTCAATTAACTCGTTAATCCCAGCGCCAAGCTGAACCATTTTCGTTGCACGTGTGTACAAACGTCCATCGGTATCCGCATGTTCCAGCTCAACAATACGTTCATTCAAATGTTTGATAAGATCTTGTTGTTCAGTCACTTTCTGGCCAAGGCCAACCACAACAGAGCGAACCTCAAGTAATTGCTTACTCGATTTTTGAAGCTCTTTGTCCAAGTTACGAACTTGCAGGCGTGACTGATCGAGCTGCTTTTGAATCGCACGTTTTACTTTGCTAATCAAAATCAGGATAAATAACGTAAAAACCCCAACGCCTGATATCAGAGCGACAGGGCTTAAAGGAAGCGCTTCAAACATTACAGGTGAGCCATCTCATCCCATTCGTCTTCGCTTAGTAGTTTGTTTAGATCTACTAAGATAAGTAGCTTGCCATCTCGGTTACTTACACCTTGGATGAACTTAGCACTTTCATCAGTACCAACACTTGGCGTTGTGTCGATTTCAGAAGAACGCAGGTAAACCACTTCAGCAACGCTATCTACTAGAATGCCAATTACTTGACGCTCAGATTCAATAACGATGATACGAGTGTTGTCTGTGATTTCACCTTGCATCAAACCAAAGCGAGAACGAGTGTCGATAACAGTAACAACGTTACCACGTAGGTTAATAATACCTAGAACGTAATCTGGAGCACCCGGTACTGGAGCAATTTCGCTGTAACGTAGTACTTCACGTACTTGCATTACGTTGATGCCGTAAGTTTCTTCTTCTAGCTGGAAAGTCACCCATTGAAGTACTTCATCATTCGTTTGCTCTTTTCTTACTTCAACTTCACTCATATGAGACATAGATAATCCTCTTGCCGTCGTTACCGACCACTATTATTAACTTGATGCTTATTGTTAGCCCAATGCTTATTACTAGCTTAATGCTTTTACATCTAGCCCTGCGTTTAGCATGGCGATTAATGCTTCAACATGAATCAAAGCACACATTTTTTCTTTTACCATACCAGCGAGCCATGGGCGTTTCCCTGCCATTTCTCGCCAACGTACTTTGTCTGTATTAAGTAGCTCGGTGCCTTTGAGCTCTGTGCCCGCCAGGCCCCACAAGCTCTCTCCAAGCATCACTATATATTGATAGTTTTCTTTGTATTCGTCACCTGATAGTTTCTCAGACATCACCCATTTTGCGGTGTCGACCACATCTAGCTGACTATCACGGTTGGTTTGTAAACCCAAATACCAAGCTGGCTTACCAATGATATGACTTAACTCTTCAAGGCGATGGATGCCGCCAAGCTCATCAAGTGGCACCGCAAAGGTCACGCCGTTTACATCAAAATACAAGACTTGAAAGTCTTCTTTGCGAACCGTACTTTCCCAAGAGGTAAACTGGTCAGCACCTCCTGCTTGAGTTTCGGGTTCAATAACTGTCTCGGGATCAGGAACGTCAAGTTCAGGCTCAACAGCCTTAACTTCTACTTGTTCCGTCTCCAGCGATTCAGCTTGTAACTCTTCAATTTGCTGCGATTCAACAGGTGGCTCTAAAACAATTGATAAATCGGGTTCTGGAAGATTCCAATCCTGAATCTCTGGCTCTTCGAACACTTGAACAGACTCAACCGCGGCATCAAACATTTGCATGTCAGCTTGCTCGGCAATTTTCTGGGTGTTCTGATCCATCAACTCATCAAGGTTCAGTTCATCAACAACATTGGTCGCCTCTAAACGACTCAGTAGTTTCTGAACATCCTCAAGGTTAGGAACCTCAAACTCAGCCGCGCGTATTTCTGCGTAGCTTGAGTGGTGACTCGAAAATTGGCGCTCTGGCTCTGGCTCTGGCTCT
>NZ_JBFRVD010000010.1:0-74480 GCF_041474985.1 Vibrio sp. 10N.222.49.C9
GCTAATCCGCGATGAACCTTTTTATTTACTTAGCGTTTTATGTAGCTAAGCTTAGACTTTCTTGAAGATGATAGAGGTGTTGATTCCACCAAAAGCAAAGTTGTTGCTCATCAAGTATTCAACATCCAATTCGCGACCTGAGCCCGTGATGTAATCGAGCTTGCCGCACTGTTCATCGACATTCTTAAGGTTTAGGGTTGGGCTGAACCAACCGCTATGCATCATCTCTAGGCTGAGCCACGCTTCAATTGCACCACATGCACCAAGCGTATGGCCAAAGTAACTCTTAAGAGAGCTGATTGGTACTTCACCAAAGATATTCGCTGTCGCGTTACTCTCTGCAATATCACCTTTTTCAGTCGCAGTACCGTGCGCAGAAACATAGCCAATCTTCTCAGCTGGAAGTTGTGCGTCTCTCAATGCTTTCTCCATACAGATTTGCATGGTTTCCATCTGAGGTTGAGTCACATGAGCCGCATCACAGTTGCTCGCAAAACCTATGATTTCTGCGTAGATCTTTGCGCCACGAGCAACAGCATGTTCGTACTCTTCAAGGATCAGGGTTCCAGCGCCTTCGCCGATAACCAAGCCATCACGCTCGCTGTCGTATGGGCTAGGGGATTTCTTGGGTGTGTCGTTTTTTAAACTGGTAGCGAAAAGGGTATCGAAAACGGCAGACTCAGTTGGGCATAACTCTTCACCACCACCGGCAACCATTACGGTTTGGTAACCATGCTTGATCGCTTCATAGGCGTAACCAATGGCTTGGCTTCCTGAAGTACAGGCGCTGCTGGTGGGAATCACGCGGCCACGCAGACCAAAGAACAGACCTACGTTTACCGCGGCTGTGTGTGGCATCATTTGAACGTAAGTGGTTGCTGTGATTGCTCGTGTCGACTTCTCGTTCAGCATTACTCCGAAAGCACCAACCGCATCGGTACTGCCAGTTGAAGAGCCGTAAGCGATACCAGTTTCGCCATTGGTCAATACATCGTGACCAATTAAGCCGGCTTGCTCCAATGCATTCTCAGTCGCAACGGTAGCTAGGCGTGATACACGGCCCATGCCACGCACTTGCTTACGCTTGTAGTGTTTAGGCAGTTGGAAGTCATCAATAGGCGCGGCAAGTTTTGTGTTGAGACCATCATATTGCTCGAAGCTTGGCATATATTGAGTCGCATTTTCACAGGCCTTTAGCTTAGGCTCTATCTGTTGCCAGTCGTTACCAAAAGCAGTAACACCAGACATTCCAGTTACAACAACTCGGCGGGTCATACTAAGCCTCCATTTACTGAAATCACTTGGCGAGTTACGTAGCCTGCAATATCAGACATTAGGTAGCTGACTAGGCCGGCTACTTCTTCCGGCTCACCCATACGGCGCAGTGGTACTTGAGGAAGTGCATGATCTTTCACGTGCTCGTCAACCATACCTGTGTCAATTAAGCCAGGAGCGACACAGTTTACCGTGATCTTGCGTTTTGCGAGTTCTAGAGCAAGAGACTTAGTTGCGCCAATCACCCCCGCTTTTGCTGCAGCATAGTTAGTTTGACCACGGTTACCCATAATGCCGGATACCGACGCTAGAGTGACGATACGGCCACCTTTACGCTTTTGAACCATAGGCATTACACAAGGGTGAAGTACGTTGTAGAAGCTATCTAGGTTGGTATGGATCACACCATCCCACTCTTCTTCCGTCATCGCGGGGAATGCAGTGTCACGAGTAATGCCCGCGTTGTTCACTACACCATAGTAAGCACCATGTTCAGCGATATCAGACTCAAGCTTTTCGCGACACTCGCTTCGTTTGCTGATATCAAATTGAATAAGACGTCCAGCGCCACCCAGTTCGGTGATCGACTTTAGCGTCTCTTCAGCACCTTGCTTGTCACCCATGTAATGAACGGCGATTTCAAACCCGTCTTTCGCGAGTTGAATAGCGATCGCTTTACCAATACCTTTACTGGCACCAGTGACTAAAACCTGACGGCTCATGATGGGCTCCTAGTTTTCATTTCTTGTAATTTTTGTTCGGTCGGCACGTAGACGTTGAGTTGGCATTGAGCCACTAACTCACCTCGGTCTTCGACTCTTGCGGTAAACACAGCCATACCGCTGTCTTCCATCATCTGTTCGGCGTAGATATCAAGGGTCTGACCTTGAGTAAACTCATCACACAGTGATTTATAGCGACGAGAGCCGAGTAAGAATCCGATTGGGGGCGTGGTGCCGTTTTTAAGTGCGTGATATCCAGACCATGCCGCTACAGACTGCGCCATAAACTCGATTCCAACATATGCTGGTACCGTTTGAGATTCGGCGTCAAAGAACAGATTATGGTCACCAATATCGACCTGACAGTGGATCGACAACGCCTCTACGCTGATAGCACGATCGATTAATATCATCGGATCATCGTGAGGGAGAAGTTGGTCTACAGAAGGGATATCAGTCATTTACTACACCAAAAATCAGGCTAATGTTGTTGCCACCAAAAGCAAACGAGTTGCTTAAGATGTTCTTTGCTTTAAGTTTCTGTGAACAGTTTACCAAATCAATCTCAATATCTTCAGCTTTATCCTGACATTTTTGTAAGGGAAGCGGTAAGTCATATTTCAAAATATGCCACGCAATTGCAGCCTCAATCGCACTTGCTGCGCCTAGAGTATGCCCGGTCAGCGGTTTGGTAGAACTGACGGGAACCTTGTTTGCAAAAATACGATGAATGGCTTTACTTTCCATCGAGTCATTGAGTGGCGTTGCTGTACCATGTGCATTGATATAACCAATGTCTTCTGCGTTTAACTGTGCAGAATGTAACGCTTTTTTCATTGCTTGTTCAGCACCATTGCCTTCAGGGTGAGGCGCTGAAATGTGGTGTGCATCAGAGCTGTCCCCACAGCCCAATAAGGCAATGTTTGACGTGTCTTGTGCTGCATTAACACCGGCTAACTTTGTTTTGCTGAGCAACATAAATGCCGCTGCTTCTCCTATGTTGATACCTTCTCGGGTTGCACTAAATGGCTTACAATGTGTTGTTGAGAGTGCTTCAAGACCGTGGAAACCATTGAGTGTCAGCTTACACAATGTATCCACACCACCCACTAACACGGCATCAGCCATACCTGAATCTAATAAGCGCTGGGCGGTCAGAAATACGCGGCCACTGGATGAGCAAGCCGTAGATATGACGTAGTTTGGCCCCGTTAATGCGCAATACTGGCTAACGAACTCTGAGGTATCACCAAGCTCTTGTTTTGAGTAATGGTAATCTGCTGGAAACTCGCCGTTTGCCAATTTTTGTTTGAAGACTGCTTCACCATCGGAGATCCCAGATGTGCTGGTGCCAATAACAACAGCAATTCTATCTGCGCCAAACTGAGATTTGGCTTGCTCGATAGAATCTTCAATTTGGTGAAGAGCCGACAGCGCCAGTTGATTGTTGCGAGTGGCGTATTGCGTAAGATCTGAAGGAATCGGTGGTAGTTCACCCGCGATCTGACCAACGACAGTGTGTTTACCATCGTTCAGCATATCGTGCACTTCGACCATATTTGATTCACGCTCGTCTTTTAGACAGCCATGAATATCGGCAATCTCTGAGCCTAGCGCTGAGTGGAAACCACAGTCTTGGATGTAAATAGGCATAGTGTTCAACTCTTACTTGGATTGTCGACAATCGTTGAGTTCAACGTTTGTACGGTGATGTTGTAGCCCAGGGTCAAATGTTTGAAAACAATGTCGCCTGCCGTTTTGTGTGTACCAGGATCTGTTTGGTAATCAATTTGAATGATTGCCTGTTGGTTTTCATCAAATACGGTTCTTGTTTTGTCGGTATCGACTAGGTGCCAACCTATGCTTTGTAAAGGCTGAGCCCATGCTTCAGCCGGCCATAAGGTAAGCATTAAATTAAATAGCACCTGTTCAGGTTGTGGCAAAGTTGCGCCAAGCCCAGACAAAACCTGCGTATCAATTACTTGATTCTGGTATTGCAGCGATAGAATGCGAGTACCCCAAGAGGAGAACCCCGCCAAAACCACTTTACCTGGTGTGACTTCGACTTGAACCGGAAGCTGCTGTGTATCATTTTCCCACGTAGCGCTAATCAACTGACTGGCTGTTAATGAGTATCCCAGTTCAGCTGGCAGTGGTAGTGCTAGATCGGTGTCTTGATCGATAGACACGCTCGCACCACTTGGCTGCTGAGAAACCATCGAGCAGGCACTCATTAGAATGCCCACTAGTATGGCGAAGGTTACCTTTAATGTCTGGATCATCTAAAAGCCTCTCGAGTAATTGGTCCTTCTACGTTTTTACTACTGTTGATCGCGAGTGGAGAAAGCAGCCAAGCGACAAAGATCCCTGTCAGAACCGTCACCCCGAAGCTATGAATAGCATGAGTCTGGCTCAGCGACAGTAAGCCGAATGAAAGTAGTGTTGTGAGACCTGACAAGGTGATCGCTAATAAGGTGCTCAGCGATTTCTTTTGCTCAGCAAAGAACAGGGTGTAGTCTATGCCAATCCCTAAAATCAGAATCAAACCAAGCAGGTTAAATAGGTTCAGTGTCGAGCCTAAAATGCCCGTGACCGCCAAACCTGCTACGCCTGCAATCAATGAAGGCAACAGCATTAACAGGCTTTGCTTCACACCATAGCGCCAGCCTAACAGCATGCCAATAGCTGCCAATGCTATCAATAACAGCTCGGTAATCTTGACGCGGTACTCAGCAAAAAGAGAGGAGATTTCATCCGCTTTATTGAGGTGTTTCACACCTTGCTTCTGAGCAAAATCTGACTCCAACCACTGTGAGAACAGCTCAGCATCAGTGACGTCTTTTATCAAAATGACCGACGCTGCTTGCCCGTCGATAGGTTTTAACCAAAGTGGTCGAACAGGCTCTGAGACTGGAGACTCCAAAAATCCAGATACCGTGATTGGTTCGAATTTTGGTAGTTCTGGAAACGTAGACCAACCGAGAGAGCTTTGTAATATATGGCTTTGTTGACTATAGAGTTGTTCAACCAACTGATAGTTATCATGCTGTTCTTGTTTACTTAACAAGTGTTGATTGATGCTGCGATACCCGGAGATACCTTGGCTATTGACCAGCGAATCTAAGCTTGTGGTGATTTCTGTCAATTTTTTGAGTAGCTTTTGGTCGCTCTGAGCTGTGACCAAAAGCATATTTTGACCACTGCCTAACCCTGATATCTCAGTAATGGCTTGCTCTTGTTGTTTGAGTTGTTCGGGCATAGCCTGAAGCTGGCGAATATCGTCGTCGTAACGAATTTGACTGAGTGACATCAAGCTAACGACAGTCACTGTTAACGGTAAGCCAATTCTAAATTTTTGGTTGCTCCAAAGGCTTAACCAAGTATGCCAAAGTTTCGACAGGGGAAGAGGGCGCTCTTGGCCTGGTTTTACCGCTAAAACGGGGTACCAGCACACCACACTGGCGTAAGCTGCGATCAGTCCAATCGACGAAAACAGAGCCAGTTGCTGCAAGCCTGGGAATGGCGCAACCAGTAGCCCTAAGTATCCGATTAAGCTGGTGATTAAACCTAGAGTGATGGCAATGAAAATATGCTTTAGGCCTTTATCGCTCTGCCAGTGGCTTCCTGCGGCCAAACGGTCAGTGAGATAGTGAAAAGAGTAATCGATGGATACGCCAATCAAGCTAGCGCCAAACACCAAGCTGAATAGATGCACCTTACCAAAGATAGCGACAGTGCTTGCCAGTGCAACCAATAATCCTGTACTGATTGAGAGTAAAGATAAGGCAAGTGGTAGCGCACTACGAAATGTCAGCCACACCAATAAAATAACGCCTGCCAATGAGCCCAAACCAATGGTACTGATTTCTGATTTCGCGCTTTCGGTACCGTAATTGGCGTAGAACACCACACCAGTATGCTGCACCTTGACGCCAAATTGTTTTTCGACCTCGCGCTCAATTGAATCAAGATCTGGAAGTTGTTCTTGAATCGCCAAGCTATAAGGTGAGTCCGCCAGAGTAGCCGTGACTAAAATATGAGTTTGCTCATTCGACTGGGCCGTGAGATAGCCCTCTTTCAGAACAAAGTTACTTGATTGGACGCCAATAGCACTGATGTAGTCGCGAAATAACAAGAATGGGTCGAGAGATAACTCTGCTGCAGTGACGCCTGAGAATGGATTGTACAGAGACTGAATGACATATTGAGCTCGCGAATCAGGCGAGTGTGTCAGCGTCTCTTTTTGTTGTTGGGTCAGCAGTTGAGATCGGTGACGAAAATAGAAATCGCTCCACTGGCTTTGAGTGCTGGCGTTGATTTTACCTTGAACTTGCTTAAACAGAGTTGGCTGACTTGAAAAAGTTCTTTGGTTGAGAGCTTTTTCAAAAGCGTCGGTCGCAACCATGGTTTGTTCGATATCGGGAGCGCTTATGATAAATACCACTTGCTCGCTCATCGAGCTGGATATCTGCTGAAAGGCTTGCTCTACCATTGGGTCTTGCTGGTTTTCGGGCAGTAACTTTAGAATGTTGCTTTCAATCGGTACCGACGAAGAAAAAGCGAATTGTTTGGTCAACAACCCGCTAAACAGCATTACAACAACAAGCCAAACAAGGGCAAGACTAGAGTTGGAATTGTTTCGCTTCAGCATCTGATAATACTTCCGGTAGATGGCTTAACTGACTGAATTCGATCACTGTGCTATCTCCACGAATCTCTTTCAACTCAATACGTTCAATATCGCTGTTGCCTTGCAGCGTGATAGCCTCAAACACCGCATTCATCGGTGCATTTTTGGGCTTTAGAGTCAGTGTCCATGCTTGTACATTTTCATCAGAGCTGGTGTTAGTTGCGGGCTCAAAATTGAGTGCGAACTGTTCCTGAAGTTTTTGCGTGTCCCCATGAAACACTGACAAGAAGATATGGCTGAAATAAAACGCCATTGGATTTTCTTTGTCGGTGATGATTTTTGCGGGTTGATCGGCAAACCTTTGGCTCAGTTTGTTATCGGTGAGCACTAAGTTCACGGGAAACGGAGTGGTTTGTGTCCAGAGTAAGCCACTTGATTTGTCTAACAGAAATGTACCTTGTGACGTTAAAGGCTGGGCGAACATCTCCATATTGCGTGTTTGAGTGAACTCACCACGCACAATACTATTTTCGCTGAGCACCGTCTGCAGCTCTGAAATAGAATTGACAGCAGCAGAGTTTTCTTTGGCGCTTACAAGGCCGCTTGCCATCATCGCAGTAAGTCCAATTAGCGCGATATTGATGTATTTGCGACTGCGTTTAAACAGATTCATGGTTCACCTGCTGTGGGTTAGAGGTTTGTGTTTGATGTTCAGTTGCTAGAGGTAAGCAACCAAATTGGTGCCAGTGTTCGACTTTGTCAGTAAACACTTTGGGTGAGGCAAAGCACATCTCTTGTTCTTCGATGGTGACGGCAACCTGCATGGTGTGAGCACGTGTCATTCGAGCACCGGTTAGAGCATCATGAATTTCATAATCGACGCGCAGGCGATTTTCCCACTCGGTGAGTTTCGCCGTTACCTTAATCTTGTGATTAAACGGTATCGCCTTAATGTATTTCACGCGGGTATCGATGATAGGCCACATGTAGCCAGAATCCTTCATCTCATGGTAGTTGTACTCAATCTTATCCATCATGATGCGCCTAACTTCTTCAAAGAATCGGAAGTAGTTGCCGTGATAGATCACGCCCATTGGGTCGGCATCTTGGAATGAGGTGATAAGCGTCACCTCAGATTGTAATGGGTGAAGGATTTCAGACATAAATCGCTCTCAACAATATTGCGTAAAGGGTTGGCTACTTTATGAGTAAAGTGACCAGTGCTGACTTTGAATACGAGCAATGAAGTGGCGTAGATCGCCTTCAAGTGGTCGATCTTCTACGATAAATTCAAACTCCTTAAGCACTTCGTCGCGAATGTGCTTGAGGTTCTCACTCATGTGGTGCTCATCAAGCTCATTGTGGCGCTTACGAAGTTCGAGTGCTTGTGTCCCCGCCAGTAGTGACGCTGCTGCCACTTGTTCGGTTAGCTCTAGAACGCGTAAACAGTCACGAGCTGCGATGGTGCCCATACTCACTTTATCTTGGTTGTGACACTCAGTTGAGCGAGAGAATACGCTTGCTGGCATGGTGTGTTTCAATGCTTCTGCTGTCCAAGCTGAAACGCCAATCTGTACTGCTTTAAAGCCGTGGTTGATTGGCTTACGTTCGCCTTCAGCACCCGTTAGGTTGAATGGCAAACCGTTGTTGAACTTGTAGTCCATCAGCTGAGCCATTTGACGGTCAAGCAGATCAGCAAGGTTCGCAACTGCAGTTTTTAACGTATCCATCGCCATTGCAATGTGTCCACCGTAGAAGTGTCCACCGTGCAGTACGCGCTCATTATCACCATCGATAATTGGGTTGTCGTTGGCACTGTTTAGCTCGTTCTCGATCATTTGGCGTAGCCAAGGCAGAGAGTCTTGAACCACGCCGATAACATGTGGAGCACAGCGCAGAGAGTAACGATCTTGGAGGCGATCACTGTTACGTGGCGGGCGATCCGCTTGCAGATCATCACGCAGCCATGCAGCAACTTGTTGTTGACCAGGATGAGGTTTGACTGCAAACAGCGCTTCATCGAAATGGAAGTCATTGCCGTGCATACCGACTGATACCATAGCGGTGATCTTAGTTGATAGCTGAGCTAGATATTCCGCACGCTTGTAAGCGATACAAGCTAATGCCGTCATTACAGACGTACCATTCATCAACGCCAAGCCTTCTTTTGGCTTAAGTTTGATAGGGCTAATTCCTAACTCTTTGTAGACGTCACTGGTTGGGCGCACTTCACCTTTGTAGATTACATCACGCTCACCAATCAGTGCTGCGGCTAAGTAAGACAGAGGTGTTAAGTCGCCACTGGCACCCACCGATCCTTCTTGAGGAATGCGTGGTGAGATGTCTTGGTTGATTAGGGTAACGATCTGGTTGAGTAGATCGTGAGTCACACCAGAGACACCTTGTGATAACGAACAAAGACGAGTTGCAAGGACTGCACGAGCTTGTTCGTGAGACAATATTTCACCTAAACCACAGCCGTGAAAACGTGTTAAATGCAGTGGTAGCTCGTCAACTAGGTTTGGCGGAATCGCAACCGTACATGAGTCACCGTAACCCGTCGTTACACCGTAAATCACACCTTCTTCTTTCAATAGGCGTTCTAAGAAAGCGACACCACGGTCGATCTTAGATGTGAATGCTTCACTTGTGTTCATCGAGGCTTTTGCGCCTTGTGAGATAGCGACAACATCCTCAATCGTGAGGCGCTCGGCACCAAAGGTGATGCTATTTGGATTCTTTTTCGTCATGGTGCTTGCTCAATGTCCAAAAATTAAAAAAGTTGTACCACTGAAGCGGTGCTTGCAGTGTGTAGTGCTGAAGTCGATTTGCGTATTTTTGCACGACTTGCTGTAAAGATTGTTCGCGAGTCTTTCTTGGTAGCTCGATCTTGTTGCTAAAATGCTCGAAATAGACATTAAAATGCGGCTTAGATTGTGAGTCGTCACGTAACCCAAACAGCAAAAATACGGGTGCTTTGAGAACCGAGGCTAACATAAATGGACCTTGAGGGAATGGAGCTTCCTTACCTAAGAACTCAGCCCATACTGAGCGGCTCTCTTTGCTGGTGGAAGTTCGATCGCCAACAATCACGATCCATTCGCCTTGCTCTAGTTTCTGTTGTAACAAGATAGCGGTATCAGGCCCCATCGATGTCACCTGAATCAGATTTAAATCAGACTGCGGGTTAACCGCTTTCATCACGGAATTAAAACGTTCGGCGTGTTCTGTAAAAACCAGGGCGTTGATTTTGATGTTCGAGTGTCTGCGACCTAAAGCTCGGCACAGCTCAATATTGCCAAGGTGAGATCCAAGGATTAGCACACCTTGCTTATTTGCCACCATGCTCTCGAACTGGTCTTGGCCATGAATAGTCAGGTTATCTGCCGAGAAATCACCTTTCCATGCCGCGAGCTTGTCGAGCATCGTATGGCCAAATGAAAGCAGATGGTTGTAACTGGTTAGTTCTCCGGGGAGCTCAATATTTTGCTGTTCCGCATAGGCTTTTAATTGGAATAGATATTGTTCGGAAGCGTTTCGCGCACGCTGGCCCGTCAAGTGGTAGTAACGCATCACACCACGCAGAATGAGGTTGAACACACCGCGACCTAACAAGGTATAAATGGCTAATAACAGCTTAATGCCTAATACTGTGCCGCGTTCTTGAGTGCGGGACCAGTGTGGTTGTTCAGAAGCTTGCGGCTCTGAATCAGTCGATAAATTTGGGTTATTATCAGCTGAATCGGATTTGAAATGGCGAGCAATCAGTTTTGGTGCTCTTGGCAGCATGCTGAAGAATAGACGTGTATGCATCCAACTGATTTTGACGTTATCCCACAACGCATCGAAATGAGAGATGCCGTTCTCAGGATAGATAACGCGCGTTTCAACGAAGTCTATGTCGCAACCTTCCCAATACAGGCGAACCAAAATCTCGATATCGAAGTCCATTCTCGAACCAACATCGTACTTATTCAACACAGTTTGAGTTTGGTTGATAGGATACGCTCTAAAGCCACACATGCTGTCTTTAATTGATAAAGAAAGGGTTTCTATCCATACCCAGATATGTGTCGCGTAGCGCCCATAGAGCCTTGCTTTGGGTACGCTGTCGTCGTAGATAGGCTGGCCTGATATCAGACGTTGTGGCTTAGCTTGTGAGGCCTCAATCAATGTTGGCAAGGCTTCCAGGTCGTGTTGCCCATCAGCATCTATCTGAATAGCGTGGCTAAAGCCTAGTTGCTGCGCTTTTTTGATTCCGGCTTTTACTGCGCCGCCTTTACCTTGGTTCTGTTCAAGCGTCACCAAGGTTACGTTTGAATTCTCTGCTAGGGGAGACAGAAACTGTTTTGTTGTGAGTTCACTGCCATCGTCAACGATGATGATCGGTAACTCAAAATGATGAAGTGACGACACCACAGCCGGCATGGTTGCGCCATGGTTAAAGCACGGGATAAGGAAGCAAGCCTTGTAGCTGCTTTCTTTTGTGTGGTGTTGAGAAGTAGCCTCGACGGGAGCGCTATTCACTTTTTTCTCCCAGCTTCATTTTGCCTGAAGAGTGGGTCTGTTCACCGTTGTTTGATGTGTAACTAAAGCTCAGCTTGTCTTTGTCAGCATCCCATTTGAATGATAGCTGGATTGTAGCGTCAGGCAGGATAGGCTCTTGGAACTTAATGACTTCCATTCCTTTAAAGAAACCAGGAACGCCTAACTCTTGGACTGCGTAGTGAAGTGCCCAATCAATTTGCGTGACGCCAGGTAGAATAGGGAAGCTCTTGAAGTGCCCATTAAAGTCGGTGATATCTCCGCTAACATGAAGTGTCAGGGTCGATTCATTTTCTACCGTGTCTACAGCAATGATGTTTGGTTTTCTTTTATCCATAGGGCGTGCTTAGAATCCTTGGGCAAATATTGGTTCTTTGACAAAAATATAAAAAGATAATCTCAGTGTAAAATACGATCAGCGGTTTCTATGATTTTATTAGCTGTTCTATGTGAGATGTTAATCGCTTACCTTGGCTGTTGAGGGGGATCTCATCGACAACACGGTATTTTCTCGGGATTGCGATTGGCTCTAACCACTTTCTGAGTTCTGTACGCAGCATCAACCAGAATTTACCTTTGCTCATGGTCGATAGAGCGGCTTGGCCTTCATCTGATAATACCAAAACAGAGGCTAATATTAATCGCTCAGGCTCCTCAAATGGAATAACCACGCACTCACTTATCCAAGGCAGTTGCTCCAGTCGCTTTTCCACTTCAACCAGTGATACTCGCTTTTCTTCTATCTTGATCACTCGGTCCGTTCGGCCCTTCAATATGAATTGATTCTCCGAGACCATCTCGCACTCATCAGAGGTTTGATACCAGTTATTCTTATCGATGTACGGCGACAATAACTTAATGCAACTCTCACTGTTGAGACTAGCCTCAATACAGGCAAAAAGCTGCCAAGGCGTTTGAGCGCTCTCTTGCTGACGAAATGCGATGCCACCGGTTTCTGTGCTACCAAAGACTTCAATCGGTAAATGACCAAGCAGATCTCGTGACTGGTGAGCCGACTCGGTAGGCAATGGACCACCCGAAGAGAAGATTCCTGCAAGTTGTACCTTGTTGGTCTCATGCTTTAATCGTTTAAGTAGCGCTGGGCTGCTGATCAGTACACAGTTTTGATTTGCGTGAGATAAGATCTGTTCTGGGTATTCAAGGTTGTGTCGAGCAAATGGAACACCAGAGCATAGTGGCCATAAGATTCTAAACAGCAAACCATAGATATGTTGATGAGAAACTGTGCTTTGGATTTGGTTTCCCTTGAGTAACTCACCCCAGTTCTTGTGTAACTGAGCGGTCTCAATATCGAGGTGCTCTAACGTTTTATCTATCGCTTTTGGCGTGCCACTTGAACCTGAAGTGAACAGAGTTAATGGGACTGTTGCCAAATCAATGGTCGTAAGATTCTCGGTTAGAGGTTTTTGTGCTTCAGTGTTTGAATCCAATAAGGTTTGGATATTACGAACGTCATTCACCTCAACTTCGCCAATCGAGTTATCAACTAGCAGGCAATCAAACTGCTTACTTAACTCAGCAAGCGCACATGGCTGGTAGTTGCCCGGTAAGATGATGTGTTTGTTGGCTGCTGTACATGCCAAAAAGGCCACCGCAAATAGGTAGCTGTCTTGGGTACAAATCGCGATTCGTTGAAAAGGGGATAAAGACAAAAATTGTACGAGTTGAGATAAGTCGTCGTTAAATGTTTGCCACGTAATCTCGCTATTGTCGTCAAAGCAGACAATAGATTCAGGGGCTCTGTCCTGGCTAAGAAGCTCAGACAACGAGGTGTAAGATACGGTTTGGGTCATAACAATTTAACTCTGACGAATGCGCTGTCTTACTACCCACTCTCCTGCAAAGAGTAACCCTGCAAACAGATAGCTGAGTAAGCCATTGTATAGGGTCCATACTTCTAGCGGTTGGAAGCAGGTGTAAAGGGCAATAGAGCCATTGATAACAAAGAACAAGCACCACACTTTGGTGACTTTTCGTGTGTAATCAACGCCACTTTGCGGAAGTTCAGGATCTTGAAGGCGAGCAAGACGTTCGATAATCGTTTGTGGTTGCCATAGGCTCGAAGCGAATACAACCAGCATACAAACATTAACGATAACGGGATAATAGGTTAGCCAGCCGTGTTGCTTAAAGGCTAAGCCTAAAGCCAGCAGAACAATACCGGCACTTCCACTGATCCAAGCTAGGTGTTTTAGCTCTTTGATTTTAGCCTGACCGCCGGTGAAAATGCGTACAGCAAAGATAGCGGCTAAGGCAATACCAACGGTTTGTAAGCCAAACTTGTTGAGTCCAAAGTAAACCGCTATTGGATAAGTGAAAAGTATAATTGCCGACAGTAAAGTCAGCAGAGGACGCATTAGGCGTCCTTCAATAGTTCAACCACAGATTCGACAACGTCATTAACGGTGCGCACTGCTTTGAACTCTTCAGGTTTTATCTTCTTACCTGTGACGTTCTGTAGGTGAACGACCAAATCAACGGCATCAATGCTGTCTAGGTCTAGATCAAGATAGAGATGAGCTTCAGGGGTGATATCTTCAGCGTCAAGCTCGAACAGCTCAATAAGCGCATCTTTAACCTGGTTGTATACTTCTTGTTGGTTAGCTTGTGTCATAAAGATCTGTCTAGTTATTCGTTTGAGAAGAGATGTAGTTCGCTAGATTTTCAACTGACGCAAAGTGCTGTCGAGTGTTTGAATCATCTGCATCGATAACAATGTTGTACTTTTTCTTGATAGCAAGGCCAAGCTCAAGGGCATCGATAGAGTCTAGTCCAAGTCCATCACCAAATAGTGGAGCTTCCGTTTCAATCTCATCAATGCTCATGTCTTCAAGGTTCAATGCGTCGATGATCAGTTGTTTCAGTTCGTTGTGTAATGTTTCCACTTTGGCCTACTTAATGCTTTATCTGAATGCTGCTTTAAGGGGGCGATTCTACATTATATGAGGTATTTTCGAAATGCCGATATCGCCTGTTATGTTATTGATACGCTAAATGTTTTCTTCGGAAGGGAAAATTGTTTGTGCAAGATGATGATTAAGGCGCCTTGCTGCCGAAGTTAAATTATTTGAGCCTTCAATAAATGGTTCGACTTCTATTTTACCTTTCACCGCGACATGAAAAAAGGGCTTCGACGCAGGAACTTGATACCATTTTTTCTCTTTCGTTAAGAATGTCGGAGAAACCGTAATATGAATCACGCGTAAATCGGTTTGTGTTCGAGTCGCGATTTGTGCCGCCCCACGCTGTAAGGATGGTTCAATTCCTGGCGTTGTGCGAGTTCCTTCGGGAAAAATCAGCATGACATTGCCACGTGAGAAGCGTTCTTCACAGC
This sequence comes from Vibrio sp. 10N.222.49.C9, assembly GCF_041474985.1. Taxonomy (NCBI): domain Bacteria; kingdom Pseudomonadati; phylum Pseudomonadota; class Gammaproteobacteria; order Vibrionales; family Vibrionaceae; genus Vibrio; species Vibrio sp. 10N.222.49.C9. The sequence goes on from NZ_JBFRVD010000010.1 coordinate 14,528, forward strand.
GCTCTAAAAGATCGTCAGGGGCTTGGTTCGGTATATAACCTGCCGCTTTGACAATCCTTTTCATAAAAGGGTTTTCCCAAATGGCCGCTTTGACGAGGCAATCACATTGAGGAAGTTGAGAGGCGATCAGCACATAGTCAATCAAACTTGGGTGGTTGGCGACGATAATGCAGTTACGGTCGTTACGCAGTAGTTCTGCACCATCAATTCGGTAATCGATTGCTCCGGTGAACTTCATGATTTGGCAAAAGGCGTTGAATGAGAAACGAATCAATCGCTGTGCTTTAAGCTCTCTTTTAATGGTGTTGGAAGTCGTTAGCGCGATAGTGGGTAAGATTAAGAAGCTTAATACTAAGCCACCTAGACCAAAGATGGTAAAGCACAGCCCTGTCGCGAATACTCGCCAATATTGGTCGATTTTGCTCATGATTGTGGACCTGTCTCGGTGTTATTTACCCAAGACCAAGTTTGGTGCTTGCCGGCAATAGCCCACTTATTTGCGCCCAATAAGATATGTTGGAGCGTTTGTAGCCCTTGTGGTAACACGGAAGGTGCTTGGTTGGCTTCTACTGTTCTAGTAATAGAATATTCACTGCCAACGCTGAGCACTAAGCCCAGAGCATAATCCGTATAGTCTTGTGTTTCGTATTCTTGGTAAAGCTCAGGCAAAGGCTGGTCGAAGTCAATGACGAGTACACGATGTGACGGGTACTGATGTAGGTAAAGATAAGCTTCGATCAGAGCGTTGTGGAAAGTATCTTGGCCGGCCGCAATAGAGGTCAGAGGGATTGGTGCTTTCGCTGCGATGGTAGTTAACCCTGCAGCTGTATTATGCACGGACTGTGAAAACGCCATTGGCGAGGCATCATCACCTTCCAATATCGACTGGATCAAGGTTGCGGTTCGGTGCAGTTCACCATGTCGACTGGCAAAAACCAGATAATCAATCGAGTTGTCTTTTAAGAGTGTCAATGCAGTTTGAACGGCCAATTTACTTTGTAGGCTCATTCGGCGGCGCATCATCGGTGGGATCGCTTTAAATTCAGTTGAGCCATCTTGTGGCCAATCTAAATTAGTGCTCCACGCTTGCCATTGGGCAACAGAATTGAGACCAGCCGAATTTGCAGACCATTTCTCAATATTAAACGACATTAATTGGGATTGATTTGACATAGAGTATTGATTTGCTTTGAGTCTAACTAAATACTATGCGCGCTTATAAATAAACACAGATAAGGAATTTAAATGAAATTACTAAAAATAGCAGTTTCAATGTTATTCATATTCGTTCTTGCAGGATGTGGACGCGTCCAACCTGTAATGAATGTTGAGGATACTCCAGTTGCACTGAATCTTCAAAGTAAACAGGTTAAATCAGCTATTTCTGAATCTGCTGAAAATCGAGGCTGGTTGGTTTCAGAAATAAAGCCTGGTTTGATCCGCGCTGAATTGTATGTTCGTTCGCACCACGCTGTGGTTGAAATTCCTTATAGTGATAAGTTTTACTCTATTCTTTACGTTGAATCAGAGAATTTGAAGTACGACGATGGTGAAATACACCGTAATTACAACCGTTGGGTTAATAACTTAAACGTTGATATTAAACGTAAGCTTGCGCAAATGGCAGCTGAGTAACTCTCTATTATTTAAAGTTAGGTTTTTCGTGTCGGAATATAAATTAGATCCATTCAACGCATTAGAAGCAAAAACAGAAGCGCAGAAATTGTCTTTCGCTCCGATTGTTTTTCATACTGCTCGTACACTTCGTGATTTAGGCATTTTGAAAGCGTTAGATGACGCGGGCAACGAGGGTTTACCAGCAGAGTCTATCTCTGAATCGACCGGTGTCTCTGAGTACGGCGTGAAAGTCCTGCTCGATATGGCGTTAAGTGCTCATATTGTGACTTGGGAAAAGCCTAACTACAAAATGGCTAACCTTGGTTTCTACCTTCTGCATGATGGTATGACTAACGCAAACATGGATTTCACAGCCGATGTTTGTTATGCCGCGATGATGCATCTAACAGAAGCGATTGAAGAAGGCACACCTGCAGGCTTGAAAGAGTTGGGTGATTGGGAAACCATTTACCAAGGCTTGTCTCAATTGCCAGAAAAAGCAAAAGAGAGTTGGTTCAAGTTTGATCACTTCTATTCGGATCGCTCGTTCCCTGTGTTACTTGAAAAAGTCTTCAGCAAGAAACCTAAGTCGCTGGTGGATATCGGCGGCAACACGGGTAAGTGGGCGATGCAATGCTGCAACCATGATGCGGACGTTGAGGTGACGATTGTTGATTTGCCACAGCAGCTAGAAATGGCAATGGCAAACGCGGCAAAGCATGGTCATCAAGAGCGAGTCACGCCATTCCCAGCGAATATGCTCGATAAACAGCAAACTCTGCCAACGGGCGCGGATGTTTGGTGGATGAGTCAGTTCCTTGATTGTTTCTCGCCAATGGAGATTCTGAGCATATTAAAGCGCGTTCGCTCTCATATGTCAGAAGACGCGACTGTCTATATCCTTGAACTGTTTTGGGATGCACAGAAATACGATGCGGCTTCTTATAGCTTAAACGCGACGTCTCTCTACTTTACCTGCTTGGCAAATGGCAACAGCCGTTTTTACCGCAGTGAAGATTTCTTAGAGATCGTTGAAGAAGCGGGCTTTGAAGTGGTAACTCGCACCGACGATATCGGTCTTGGTCACACGCTTCTTGAATTGAAAGCTGGCGCGCAATAAAAATAACAAACATGGCTTAAATAATGAAAAAACTATCAACTCAAGTGGTGATCATCGGAGCTGGGCCATCAGGGTCTATTGCTGCGTCTTTACTTCATAAAAAAGGCATCGATGTTCGAGTGATTGAAAAGAGCGTATTCCCTCGCTTTTCTATTGGTGAAAGCCTATTACCAGCTTGTATGGAAGTGATTGAACAGGCTGGGATGACTGACGCAGTGATCAACGCTAACTTCCAATACAAAGATGGCGCTGCCTTTCGCAAAAATGGCGTTTATACGGCGTTTAATTTTGAAGACAAGTTCTCTTCTGGCCCTGGAACTACGTTTCAGGTTCAGCGAGGTGCCTTTGATAAGGTTTTGGCAGATACGGCTGAGGCGCAGGGTGTCTGCATTGATTACCAACATGAGTTAATGGGCATTAATTTCACCGACGACAGCACCATTTTAGATGTACAAGTGCTGGGTGGAGAGCGTTATCAGATAGAAGCGCAATACGTTCTGGATGGCAGTGGTTTTGGTCGAGTGCTACCAAAAATGCTTAACTTGGCAGAGCCGTCATCGCTCCCTCCACGCAAAGCTATTTTTACGCACATTAACGATCATATTGCAGAGGTGGATACCGATCTTGAATATGACCGAAATAAAATTCTTATCTCTGTGCATCCAACCAACCCTGATGTTTGGTATTGGTTGATCCCGTTTAGTAACGGTGTCTCTTCGTTTGGTGTCGTAGGAGAGCCTAAGTTCTTTGAGTCCTATCCAGAAGACAAGATTGCTGCAATTAAACAGCTGGCAGCGGAAGAGCCGGGCTTGGCTGAGATACTGGCAAGCGCCGAGTATCCAAACCCTGGGGGTGAAATTGGTGGCTATTCTGCCAATGTAAAACATTTGGCGACGGATAAGTACGCGTTGCTTGGCAATGCCGGCGAGTTCCTTGACCCGGTGTTCTCGTCAGGCGTGACGATTGCGATGAAGTCGGCACAGTTTGCGGTTGAGTGTGTCGAAAAGCAACTTAACGGTGAGAAGGTAGATTGGGAACGCGATTATGCCGCTCCTTTGATGGTTGGTGTAAACACCTTTAGAACGTATGTTGAGGGGTGGTACTCAGGTACTTTGCAGGATGTGATTTTCTATCAAGATCCAAATCCAAAGATTAAGCAGATGGTGTGCTCAATTCTGGCGGGTTACGCATGGGATCAAGCCAACCCTTATGTGAAAGAGTCTAAGCGCCGATTGGCGACACTGGCTGAGATATGCCGAAACTAGGTAATCGATTTTGTATGTAGCAATACTCTAAATTGCCACGATGGATCGTCATAAATTAAAAACAGCCGCAATGTGCGGCTGTTTTTGTATCTGAAAAATATGGGCGGTCAGCTTAATCGGATTTAAGCCTATTTTAAGTCGATGCTGTTCAATCGTCCCATAAATATAAGTAGATCAATTACGTCTTTGTGAGCATCAAGCAGCGCACGTTTGGTTTGGCTATAAGCTGCAAGTCGGCCGTGCTTTCTGATTGAACATACCTTGGTTTTGTACTTGTAGTCACCATTCTCAGAGAAGACGCGCCACTTAGCGATGTAGCACTCGTCGCGGTGCTCAGGATCACTCTGAGTTGGATTTGGCTTGAATACAATTTTGGGTTCTAAACTATGAGGCAGGCGCGTCATCAGGAAGGGCTCTTTGAGGACTTTGGGCCAAAATTTACCCCAAAGCTGTCTGCCCAGTTCATCTCTTAATTTAATGGTTTTCTTTAGTGCTTTGTCTTCACCCATACGAACAAAACCGACCGACCGATGCAGCACCGTATCTTCGGGAGTATGGATGTGGATCTTAAAAGCGGTTTTACCTTTCGAGATAAAGCGGTAACCGGTAGCACCAATTAGATTATTCTGACTCATAGTTTGCTAAGTGATGATTATGTTATTAATAAGATTACGCCAAATACTGCAAAACCGAAACTAATACCCATGAAAAAAATAAAGCCTTAGCATCTTTGCTAAGGCTTTATTAGAAACTCTGAGACGAGAGTGTCGCTAACTACATGATTTTCTGCATCACATCACCAATTTGAATGCTTCCCGCAAGGCTTGGCTGATCAATCGTGAGTTCCGCTTCGTTTTCGTAAACGCGAGAAACCGTTAGGGTGATGTCGCTTTGAGAAACCTTGTTGCGTGGCAAACCGCGTTGGTCGATAAACGAACCTGTGTGCCACAGTTGCAACTTGTCACCTTGTTGTACGCCATGCATTCGACCTAAATCAATGGTCACAGTGTTACCAAATACCGCTGCAACCTCTGGAAGGGTGATCTTACATGACACTTCCGATTCTAAGTCCAACATAATATTACGGCTAACAAGCAGCATCATGCTGCCGTAGGTTGATGCCCAGAAACGGGCACTGCGGGTGTCGACTTCACTGGTCTTAGCAAATGGCCACTTTGCCACTTCACGATAGCTACGGTTGTAAACCTGATGTCCTGTTTTACCATCGAAGACTTGCATCTCTAACGCAAACTGGCGATTGATGATGTCGTCTTTCAACAGTTTGGACTCGATGGTCGCGGTTAAATCGGTAATGTCGCCACCAATGATGTATTGTGCGCCAGTGTCTTGGGCGATCATCTTGATCACTTCAGGTCGACGTTTGTCGATGTCGTAATTGGTCGTGCCAACGGAAACAAAGCTGCGAGACTCTTGCGCCAGCTGTCGATCTACGACATGACCAAAATCATCACCGATGTTATAGATTCTGCCCATTACAGCTTGCTGTGGGGAAGTCACATCGATGTTGCCGACCAAAAATGTCTTCTTATATTGGCTCTCATGGCAAGCATTTGCCGAAGGATAGATATCGATCCTTGCGGTGATCATTATATTGCCACTGCGTTTTTTCTCTTTTTCTACCAAGATGTAGCGCACTTCATGATTGGTAAATTGAAACTCTTTTTTGTTTGCGTCGAGGTAGGGCGTGAGGTTGGCAATGCTACCAATATCAGCACCTGAGAACTGGATCGCTTTATATACCGCGTCTTCCAGAGCATGAACCCTTGCCGTTTCCTCTGAGGATACGATGGCTGCGGTACCGGTAACTTCATACCAAGAGGCATGAGCACTGAAGCTTATGGTTATCAGTGAACTTATTGAAAATAAGTAAGAAATTATTTTTTTCATCTATTCGTTACCAGTTGGGTATAAATATTGCTTAACAAATAACTATAAGCTTGAAGCTGACTTAAGTGCGTTTTTCTTAATCTGAACCATTAATGAAAAGCAAAGACTGTTCCAACATTGTAATCCATTGAAAAGAATAATGGTGAGAACATATTGGAACAGGGAGCACTAAACCTATCTGGAGATAAGAGAATGAAAAAATGGCTCGTAGTAATGAGTGTCATGTTGTTGACCTCATGCGCTTATTCGCCAATCTATAACGGCAAGTCTGAATATTCAGGCAGTCAGTTTATGTTGATGGATAGCCCTCGTCATACCATGGATTTCTTCGTGGAAAGTATGACCGAAGATCTGATCATTTCGAATACGAGTATCTCAGCAAGAACTCCGATAGCGATTACGTCGTTTGTTGACCTGCAACACATGGACACAACGAACTGGCTAGGAAACTCGGTATCAGAAGGTTTCATTCATCAGTTTCAGCGTCGTGGCTTCAAGGTTGTTGATTTCAAAACAACAGGTTCTATTCAAGTGACTCATCAAGGTGACTTTGCGTTAAGCCGCGATTGGAAAGACTTAGCTCAAGAACAAGACGTACAGTACGTACTGACAGGCACTATGCTTCGCCAAGAAGGTGGTGTGTTAGTCAATGCTCGTGTTGTTGGCATGCAAACTCGCATTGTCGTGGCGACGGCACAAGGCTTCTTGCCTGCAGACCGTATTGGTCGTGACCTAGATACTCTAAACAGTATTCGAACTCAAGATGGCGTTATCATTCGTTCTGACCCAACGATCAGCCAGCCTTATACTGTTATTCTTCGCCCTTAGGAGTTCGAGATGAAGAAGTTAATATTTGTTGTTGCCGCTTTACTGCTTGTTGGCTGTCAGCCACTGCAAAACATGAGGCCAGACGACTACTTAGTTGCCGTTGGCTACGCGAGTATCAGTGAGCAGAAAGGACGTAACGATGAAGAAAGACGTATCCGTGCGATGAGAGCTTCTAAGATCGACGCCTATCGTGAACTTGCAGAACAAGTTTACGGTATGCGAGTGAGTGGTCGGGCAGAGTTGGAAGATCAACGCCTTGGTACGGAACGTACTTCTGGTGCGGTTGATGGCGTAATCCGCGGTGCAGAAGTGGTACGCAGCTACCCTGTGGGCGATAGCTATGTTACTGAGCTTCAGCTTGATATCCGTAAGATGGAACAGCTACGTAATTACGGTGAAGTTCAACCTGTACCTGAAAAGAGACAACAAACGCTGTTCTAGCCCAAGGGGCGTCTAGCGATAGGACTATCCAGTTATATTGGCTGCTTTCGTTTTCCAGATGGCGTATCGGCAACCAATAACTAATATGAATGTAAAAGCGGCAAGTATGAAAATACTTGCCGCTTTTTTGTTTATCGATTTTGTCAGGGCGTTCAAAGGCTGATTAGGTGTTTTAATAAAAGATAACGACAGGAATAGTCTGAGATACAGATAAACGGTTAACAAGGGGTATTACTGAAGAGGAAGAGTTAACTTAACTAGGCTTTTACGTTGGTTCCCAGCGTAGAGATAGTATGCGTTTGACCACCGGCATTGTAGGTCATGCCAATTTTTCCGTGACTTTGCTGCATCATATTGCTGAGTTTTTTGAAGCTAAGGTGCGCTCGATTTAAGGCTTCGCCATTCACAAGGTTCGCTTGCTGGCAATCGTGCACTATGGACTGGATCTTAGTGACTAACTGAGCAAGTTCAGGGTTCTCGGTCAGTTCTGAGATATTGGTATGGGCTGCGATTCGCTGATCGGTTGATCTTAGTTGTTCAACTAGGACCACTTTTTCTTTGGCGATTCGCTCAATATCGTTTGATTGTCGGCTCGTAATAGCGGTTTTCTCTGAACTTAGTAATTCAGATAAGGCTTTGGCATTTTGAAGTTGAAAATTAACTAAATCTGCTAGTGCCGCCATAACGTAAACCTATTCATAACCTCGTGTACTTTAAGACAATAACTTCAATGAAAAGTTAGTGTTTTCTTAAAGGCCTTTTAATTCATCTTCGAACTTGATCATGTTGTCAGCCAGTTTCTCTGGATCGACAGTGTATGAACCATTCGCAATTGCTTCTTTGATCGCTGCTACTTTCACAGAATCAAAGCTTGGCTGTGCTGCCATATCTTGGTGGAGCTGACCAATCGCTTTGCCTTGTTGGCTCAGTGAAACCGCATCTTTGCTTGCTGGTGATTTAGTTGATACATCAGAGCGTGATGCCTCAGAACTAGAATCAGAGCGTACTGCTGATCGGTTAGTGGTCGTTAGGGTTTGCCCTGAACGAATATTATCAATGCCTGCCATAGTTAAGCCTTTTTCTTCAAAAATGGGAACCTGTACAGTCAATATCGACCAAGGGTTCGAATACTTTAGCAATTTTTAGCTCAATAGTCGAAAAGGGACAAAACACCGCAGCCGTTATATTTGGCGTTAGAGTTGAGGGTGAAATCGCTAACGATACCGTCAATTTAGAAGTAAAGAGTTAAAAGTAAACCGTGACTTCAGACATGCTGGTAACAATCCCTTCAATTATACGCTGTGATTTATCATTTTTCACTCTTACTTGATCACCCATAGAGCCATCGGTAAGCGCAGTTCCTTTGGTGGTAATGGTCATGCCACCTTTTACTGCCTGTATGATAACCTTCTCGTTTCGGCACACGACACAGATATCACCTCTTTCTACAACATCGCCCGGTCTTAGGTTCTTTTTTACCTTAGCGCCGATGACCTGATGTGGAGCTGTGAAACCTTGGCGACGAAACTTGTTAAGAGAAATCATAGCGGTGGTGACATCGTATTGACCGACGATTTCGCCTCTCGCGAGTGAGCGAGTGGTGGTGACAAGAGGCACCGACATCGAAAGGCGCACTGGTACATAAACTCGCCACTCATCAGGAACACATTGCACTAAAACCGTAATACTGCTGCGGGTATTGGTGGTCGTTGAAGCGCTGGTCTCTAAAGGCACTGGGCAGTCTGTCGCTTTGATTCTTGAGTCAACATTTGCTGAATTAACAAAGAGTTCGCCACCTTGTGGCTGCTCAACTGTATCAAGGATATGTTGCTTCGCTGCAGACTGAATCATCTCAATTTGTTCTGGGGTCGCAGCTTGTACAAAAAAACTAAACAATATTGATAAAATGCCGATAAACTTAGCGACAGTTTTAAAAGTAGCTCTACACATTGCTATGGAAAGAGGTGGCAAATTTGTTTTATAATACGTCATTCTGTTTCTCTGGTGGTTCGTAGCCTGCAGTAGACTAACACTTTTTATACAAAAAAGTTTGATATGGAGATGAGCTCATGACGGGTATTCTTGATTCGGTGAATCAGCGTACGCAACTCGTCGGTCAAAACCGATTAGAATTACTAACCTTTCGCCTAATGGGGCGTCAGCGTTACGGCATTAATGTCTTTAAAGTAAAAGAAGTGCTGCAATGCCCTAAGCTGACAAAGATGCCAAACTTGAACCCACTGGTTAAAGGTGTAGCACACATTCGTGGCCAAACGATCTCTGTGATCGACTTGAGCTTAGCGATTGGTGGCCGTCCTACAACGGATATTGAAAAGTGTTTTGTGGTTATCTCTGAGTTTAACCGAACCATTCAAGGTTTCTTGGTAAGTTCAGTTGAGCGCATTATTAACATGCACTGGGAATCGATTCTTCCGCCGCCAGATGGCGCAGGTAGAGCTAACTACCTGACAGCGGTAACCAACATTGATAATGAATTGGTAGAAATTCTTGATGTTGAGAAGATCCTTGCAGAAATTTCTCCTGTTGATGAAACAATGGACAGCAAGATTGCTGAAGATATTGCGAAAGTAGAACAAGAGAAAGAACTGGTTCGCCGCATCTTGATTGCTGATGACTCGACCGTTGCTCGTAAGCAGGTTCAACGTGCTATTGAGTCGATTGGTTTTGAAGTTATCTCGGTGAAGGATGGTAAAGAAGCCTACGAGAAGCTGATACAGATGTCATCAGAAGGCAGTATTTACGATCAGATTTCATTGGTGATTTCTGATATCGAAATGCCAGAAATGGATGGATACACGCTGACTGCTGAGATTCGTCGTCACGCCGAACTTAAAGATTTATACGTAATTTTACACTCATCGTTGAGTGGTGTATTTAACCAAGCCATGGTTGAGCGTGTTGGAGCTAACTCCTTCATCGCTAAATTCAACCCAGATGAGCTTGGTGCAGCTGTAAAAGCTGCGTTAACTAACTAAAAGAGACATTAATGACTGCTATAACAATAAGTGATCAAGAGTATCGCGATTTCAGCCGTTTCTTAGAATCTCAATGTGGCATTGTATTAGGTGACAGCAAGCAGTATTTAGTGCGCAGTCGTCTAAGCCCATTAGTAACGAAGTTTAAGTTAGCTTCTTTGTCTGATTTGTTGAGAGATGTAGTAACAGGTCGAAACCGTGAGCTGCGTGTGGCTGCTGTCGATGCCATGACGACGAACGAGACACTTTGGTTCCGTGATACTTACCCGTTTGCTGTGCTTGCGGATAAGCTTCTACCGGAAATAGCGGCAAATAAACGTCCTATTAAGATTTGGTCTGCGGCAAGCTCTTCAGGCCAAGAAGCATACTCAATGGCAATGACGATTCTTGAAACTCAAGCTCGTAAGCCAGGTATGCTGCCAAATGTATCGATTACCGCAACTGACATCTCAGCAAGTATGTTGGATATGTGCCGCACTGGCGCTTACGACAACCTTGCATTGGGACGTGGACTTTCTCCAGAGCGCCGTCGTACTTTCTTTGAAGATGCGGGCGATGGCCGTATGAAAGTGAAAGATAACGTCAAGCGCATGGTGAACTTCCGCCCTCAGAACCTGATGGACAGCTATGCATTGTTAGGCAAGTTCGACATTATTTTCTGTCGTAACGTGCTGATTTACTTCTCGCCTGATATGAAGTCAAAGGTACTTAACCAGATGGCAAATAGCCTGAACCCTGGTGGGTACTTACTATTGGGCGCGTCTGAATCGTTAACAGGCTTAACCGATCGTTTTGAAATGGTTCGCTGTAATCCAGGCATCATCTACAAATTAAAGTAACGAGCGGCACCGATATTAGGTGTAAGGTTACCGTCTAAATTTAAAACCCAGCCAAGTGCTGGGTTTTCTTTTTCCTGCTTAAGCTATATCTTTAAGTCAGAGTGACATTCCAATTTACTCTATTTTTTGGCTTGTTTATTGCAAGTTTACCCACGAGTAACCTGTAAAAGCATTGATAGACCGCCTTGTTTCAAAAGTTGGTATATATATTGCTTTGGTTATTTCATAACAGTCAGTTCTTGAGTTGAGGTTTACATGGCTATTTCTTTTGACAATGCTTTGGGCATTCACCAGCACACAGTTGGTGTACGTGAGCGTAACGCTGAGGTGCTTTCCACCAATATCGCGCAAGCAAACACGCCTGGGTATAAAGCAAAGGGATTAGACTTTAAGAAATCACTGCAAGCGGCAAGTTCTGGGGCAAGCATTGGTCTTAGCCGTACAGATGGTCGGCACATTTCTGCCTCAACAACGGTGAACGGGGAAATGAAGTATCGCATTCCTACCCAACCTGATACAGGAGATGGCAACACGGTTGATTTGGATTTGGAAAGAAACCTTTTCATGCAAAACCAAATTAGGCATCAAGCCTCTCTCGACTTCTTAGGAAGTAAGTTCAAGAATTTAACTAAAGCGATTAAAGGGGAATAATTAGATGAGTTTATTCAATGTATTCAATGTGACTGGTTCTGCGATGAGTGCTGAATCTGTTCGTCTAAATACGACCTCGAGCAACCTTGCGAACGCGGACAGTGTAAGTAGTTCTGCTGAAGAAACTTACAAGGCTCGTCACGCAGTGTTCGGCGCTGAGTTAAATAAAGCACGCAACAGTGGTCACACTGTGCCTGTGAAAGTATTAGGTATTGTGGAAAGCGATAAGCCGCTAAGCGCGGAGTACAACCCGGATCACCCATTAGCGAACAACGAAGGCTATATCTACAAGCCTAATGTCAACGTTATGGAAGAAATGGCAAACATGATTTCGGCATCACGTGCGTACCAAACAAACGTACAGGTTGCTGACTCGAGTAAACAAATGCTGCTGCGTACGCTGCAGATGGGTCAATAAGGATAAGGAGGTAGCACATGGCTGGAATCAACAACAATGTTGGTCAAAGCGGCTTGTCCTATGTTGACCAGCTGAAGAGTCTTCAAGATGGCGCTAAAAAGCCCGACGAAACAACAGGTAAGCAGGATCTTAAACAAGAAGACTTCTTATCTTTGTTGACTAAGCAACTAGCACAACAAGACCCTTTCAAGCCGGTTAGCAATGACCAGATGATTGCGCAAATGGCTTCATTTGCGACCGTAGATGGCATTGGCAAAATGAATACACAGTTTGAAAGCTTGAATTCATCAATGACCTCTAACCAAGCTCTTCAGGCCTCCTCTTTAGTTGGGCGTGATGTATTGGTTCCTGGTGCGGCAGGTGTAAAACCCGGTGATGGCGGTATGGCGGCAATGGTTAAGCTTCCTCAGGCAATGGACAATGTAATGGTCCGTGTTGAGAACGAAGTTGGCCAATTGGTTCGCACATTTGATATCGGCTCTAAACCATCTGGTGATACACGTGTTGAATGGGACGGAAAAGACGAAGACGGTAACCCATTGCCGGCCGGTAAATACAACGTGAAAGCGTCGGGTTTGCTGGATGGCGAGAACACAGAGTTCCAAGTTTCCAGTTATGCGAACGTGAACAGTGTGCTTCTTGGTAAGGGCGATGGCAACGTACTACTCAATCTGGCTGGTTTCACATCGCCAGTACGACTTGCTGAAGTACTAGAAGTTGGTAAAGCGTAGCTCTTTATTGAGTGACTATGCTAGCTAGATAGATTAGGAGAATAATGGAATGTCATATGTAGCTTTAAGCGGCCTATCCGCTGCACAATTAGACCTGAATACAACCAGTAACAACATTGCGAACGCGAACACATTTGGCTTTAAAGAGTCTCGTGCCGAGTTTGGTGATGTTTACTCAAGCTCGTTGTTCACTAACGCAAAAACGACGGCAGGTGGCGGTGCGCAAGCTAGCCAAGTGGCGCAACAGTTCCACGAAGGTTCAAGTATTTATACGAACAACCCAATGGACTTACGTGTAAGTGGTACAGGTTTCTTTGCAGTATCGAAAGACCGCATGGTGCCAGAGATTAACGAATTAACGCGTAATGGTGCATTTCACCTAAACAAAGACAACTACATGGTTACCGCTAACGATGAGTTTCTTTTAGGTTACGATGTTGATCCAAACTCGGGTGAAGTTCTTTCTTACGCGCCAAAGCCTCTCGACATTCCTGCTGAGTTTGGTAAGCCAAAACAGACAGAAAACATTGAAGTAGGGGTTAACCTTCCTGCAAACGGTGATCTTAAAGACCCGGCTGCATTTAACTTCAAAGATGCTGATACTTATAACCGTGCAACGTCTTCGACGGTATACGATTCTATGGGTCAGTCTTACAAGTTAACGACTTACTACCTCAAAGATCAGACTCAACCAAACACTTGGCAAACGTACTACACCATGTCAGATGAGAACGGTGAAAAGCCGGTCAACATTACTGGTGGTGATGCGACGAATGCACAAGGTCATGTTGGTCACACAATGAAGTTCAACAATGACGGTACGTTAGCAAGCCTAAACAATGGTCAGCCGATTAACTCGGAACCACTGGGTGCTGGTGCGAACCCTATTGACTTGAACGGTGCTGATCCAACTCAAGTGCTTAAGTTTGGTTTAGATTCTTCAACTCAGTTTGCCGCTCCGTTTGAATTGACTAAGTTTGATGAAGATGGCGCGACAACAGGTTTCTTAACAAAAATCGATTTCGATGAGTACGGCAGTGTTCTAGGTACTTATTCAAATGGTGAAAACGTGATGCTTGGCCGTGTAGGCTTGGTTCGTGTACCAAATGAGCAAGGTCTGGATAAGAAAGGCGGTACTCAATGGGATTCTACCAACGACTCTGGTGACAAGATCTGGGGTGAATCGAACAAAGGTTCATTTGGTAGCATCAACAACGGCTCGCTAGAGCAGTCGAACATCGATATGACTCAAGAACTGGTTGATTTGATTTCTGCTCAACGTAACTTCCAGGCGAACTCGCGTTCTCTAGAAGTACACAACCAGCTACAACAGAATATTCTTCAGATTCGTTAATCGTTTAAAGCGTTTGAATCATCTGCGAATACCCAATTCAATGTTATTGAATTGGGTATTGTTGTTTGTCTTTTTATTTGCCGCCCCTATTGCCGCCCGGTAATGCCACTGGCAACAATTCTTCCTCAATGATCCTTTGATGATCACCCTTCTTGTTCGTTTTCTATTTAAATTATTGATAAATAACAGTTAAAAATATTGGCACAGTGTTTGCTTTATTAGCCCCAGAAGATGATTTTTGGAGCAAAATTATGGATCGCGCACTGTTTCTTGCCATGAGTGGCGCTAAGCAAAATATGCAAGCTTTGCAGCTACGTGCAAACAACCTTGCCAACGTAAGTACAACGGGTTTCCGTGCTGATTTAGCACAGGCACGTTCAATGCAAGCGTATGGCGAAGGCATGCCTACTCGTGTTTTCAGCATGACAGAGCGTCCGGGTCATAATTTCGCTCAGGGTAGTGTGGTTACTACTGGCCGAGATCTAGACGTTACCATTCAAGGTGATGGTTGGATTTCAGTGATGGACAATACTGGCCGTGAAGGTTTAACACGTAACGGTAACCTAAGGGTTGACCAAAACGGTTTACTAACCAACGCAAGCGGTCACTTAGTGCTTGGTGAAAACGATGCACCAATCACGCTGCCAATCCCAATCAGCAAAGTAGAAATTGGTACAGACGGTACGATTTCGGTGATTCCTCAAGGCGCTCCAGCTGAAGAATTGGCCGTGGTTGATCGTATTAAGCTTGTACGTCCAGACAACCAAAGTTTGTTTAAAGACACGAATGGTCTATTCCGTTCGAAAAACCCAGATCAGGCATACGAAGCAGATGCAGCGGTGACGTTGCTAAAAGGTGCTATCGAAGGCAGTAACGTAAATGCCGTAGGTGAAATGACCAGCCTAATTGACTTACAACGTCAGTTTGAAATGCAGGTCAAAATGATGAGCACAGCAGAGGAAATGGACAAGTCGTCTGATTCACTGCTTCGTATGAGCTAATAGAATTTAAAGGACATTGCTATGCATCCAGCATTATGGGTAAGTAAAACGGGTTTAGACGCCCAACAAACCAATATCTCAACGATTTCGAACAACCTTGCCAACGCCTCGACCATTGGTTTTAAAAAGAGCCGCGCGGTATTTGAAGATCTGTTCTACCAGAATATTAATCAACCGGGTGGTCAATCGTCTCAGAATACTGAGCTGCCAAGTGGTTTGATGCTGGGTGCCGGTTCTAAGGTCGTCGCGACTCAAAAAGTGCACACTCACGGTAACGCACAAACGACATCTAACAGCCTAGACATGATGATTGAAGGCGACGGTTTCTTCCAAGTTGAAATGCCAGACGGTGAAACAGGTTACAGCCGCAATGGTCAGTTCACACTGAACGGTGAAGGCGCGATCGTAACGTCGGGCCAAGGTTATCCTCTACAACCAGAAATTGTGATTCCTGAAGACGCGATCTCGGTAACGGTTGGTAACGACGGTGAAGTATCGGTTCGTCTACGTGGCGAGCAAAACAACGTCGTGGTTGGTCAAATTACCATTACTGACTTTGTAAACCCAGGTGGTCTAGAGCCAGTAGGTCAAAACCTTTACTTGCCAACTGGCGCGAGTGGCGACCCACAAGAGGGTGTACCGGGTTTTGATGGCCTGGGTAACATCCGCCAATCGATGCTAGAAACATCGAACGTAAACGTAACCGAAGAGCTGGTAAACATGATTGAAGCTCAGCGTGTATACGAAATGAATTCGAAAGTTATCTCGTCAGTAGACAAGATGATGAGCTTTGTTAACCAACAGCTGTAATTGGTTTATTCGCCGTTTACTTTTTTAATTAATCTATCTGTTTTTGCTAATTGACCCATTTACCACTGCCTGCTGAGAGTATATCGCCATGAAACGTATTTTTTGTTTAGCTTTGTTTATGTTTATGTCTATGTCGGGATGTGCTGTTCTGGACCCGATCGAGACTCCGGCAGAAGAAAATGCAACCACAGTGGTTGATGCTGTGGAAGGTGATAAGTCGGCGCAAGAGAGCTCTGGCATTATTGACACGCTTCGTGGGCGAACCGATCCAATTGCTGGTGACCCTGCATGGGCGCCAATCAACCCCAAGCAGAAACCAGAGCATTACGCAGCGGCAACGGGCTCACTGTTTAATGTGAACCACATTGGCAGCATGTATGACGACTCAAAACCGCGTGGTATTGGTGACATAATTACTGTAGCGTTAGATGAGAATACTCGAGCGACCAAAAAAGCCAACGCAGACATGTCTAAGTCGAATGATGCATCAATGGAGCCGCTGGCTGTTGGTGGTCAAGATCTGACGATCGACAAGTACAACTTCTCTTATGATCTGAGTAACACCAATACTTTTGCTGGTGATGCGTCAGCCAACCAAAGTAACAGCATCAGCGGCTACATTACCGTTGAAGTCATCGAAGTATTAGCTAATGGCAACCTAGTGGTTCGTGGTGAGAAGTGGATGACACTGAACACCGGCGATGAGTACATCCGCCTAAGCGGTACCATCCGTCCAGACGATATTGACTTCGAAAATACCATTGCTTCAAACCGTGTTTCTAACGCACGAATTCAGTACTCAGGGACTGGCGTACAGAAAGATATGCAAGAGCCTGGATTCTTGGCACGATTCTTTAATGTATCTCTGTAGAGCTTGATAGGACGACGACATACTGACAGCCTCTATCACTCAGCCACATTTAGCTAAGCTATTATAAATTAAAGCAATACAGACAGGTTACTCAATGAAAAAACTGACACTCGTACTATTCGGCATGCTATTTCTTGCCACCAGTGCCCATGCTGCGCGAATCAAAGACGTGGCAAAAGTGGCGGGTGTTCGTAGTAACCAACTTGTCGGTTATGGTTTGGTCACGGGCTTGCCGGGTACTGGTGAGACAACTCCCTTTACCGATCAAACATTTAACGCAATGCTGCAAAATTTTGGCATCCAATTGCCGCCCGGCACTAAGCCAAAAACCAAAAACGTCGCGGCTGTTATTGTGACTGCTGAACTGCCAGCATTCTCTAAGCAAGGGCAAGAAGTTGACGTAACCGTTTCTTCTATCGGTTCAGCAAAAAGCCTTCGTGGTGGTACCTTGCTACAGACCTTCTTGAAAGGTCTAGACGGTCAAGTGTATGCGGTCGCGCAGGGTAACTTGGTGGTAAGTGGCTTTAGTGCACAAGGTAACGACGGTTCTAAGATTGTCGGTAACAACCCTAACGTTGGTATCATCTCTAGCGGTGCGACGGTTGAACAAGAGATCCCAACGCCATTCGGTCGTGGTGACTACATCACCTTCAACCTAATCCAATCAGATTTCACAACGGCTCAGCGTATGGCTGATGCGGTTAATAATTTCCTAGGCCCACAAATGGCTTCAGCGGTAGACGCAACTTCAGTAAAAGTTCGTGCACCGCGTGAAATCAGCCAGCGTGTAGCATTCTTGTCGGCTATCGAAAACATCGAGTTCGACCCTGCTGAAGGCTCTGCAAAAATCATCGTCAACTCTCGTACAGGTACGATTGTGGTTGGTAAGCACGTTCGCCTAAAAGCGGCGGCGGTCACCCACGGTGGTATGACGGTTGCAATTAAAGAAAATCTAAACGTAAGCCAACCGAATGCATTCTCTGGTGGCCAAACGGTAGTGGTCCCTGATTCTGATATCGAAATCACGGAAGGCGATGGTAAGATGTTCAAATTTGAACCTGGCCTAACGCTGGACGATTTGGTACGCGCAGTCAATGAAGTGGGCGCTGCACCTTCTGATTTAATGGCAATCCTTCAAGCACTGAAACAAGCGGGTGCGATTGAAGGCCAATTGATCATTATCTAAGAAGGGGTAAAGCATGATTAAAAATAACAATGACATCGGCTTTATTCACGATATCGGTAGCCTAGACCGCCTTCGTCAACAAGCGGTAAACGGTGAAGAAGGTAGCGAGAAAGAAGCATTAACCGCGGCGGCAAAACAGTTTGAATCGATTTTCACCTCGATGTTGTTTAGGTCAATGCGCGATGCTAACTCGAGCTTTAAGTCGGATATGTTGAACAGCCAGAACGAGCAGTTCTATCGTCAGATGCAAGATGACCAAATGGCGAGTGAGTTAAGCGCTTCAGGTTCATTAGGCCTTGCGGACATGATTGTAGCTCAGTTAAGCG
The DNA here is from genome assembly GCF_041474985.1 of Vibrio sp. 10N.222.49.C9. Taxonomy (NCBI): domain Bacteria; kingdom Pseudomonadati; phylum Pseudomonadota; class Gammaproteobacteria; order Vibrionales; family Vibrionaceae; genus Vibrio; species Vibrio sp. 10N.222.49.C9. Next base: position 32,890 of record NZ_JBFRVD010000010.1, read on the forward strand.
CTGGCCAAGCAAGCGATACGTCTGAAGAGAAGGTTCGCAGTGAAGGCTTTGATGCTTCATTGCAAAGACCGCAATATTCAGGCCGTTCGGAAGAGCGAGCGTCAGACGTTCAACCTGCGCAAGCAGCAAAACAGCCAGTATCCTTTGATTCTCCAGAATCGTTTGTGACCTCAATGAAGCCTTACGCGGAAAAAGCGGCAAGTGCGCTTGGTGTGGACTCGTCTCTTCTATTGGCACAAGCTGCCCTTGAAACGGGTTGGGGTTCTAAAATGGTTAAGAACTCTTTGGGCAACAGCAATAACTTATTTAACATCAAAGCAGATAGAAGTTGGAAGGGCGATAAGGTCGCGACTCAAACTCTTGAGTTCCATGGCAAAACCGCCGTTAAAGAGTCAGCTTCCTTCCGTTCTTACTCTAATTTCGAAGATAGCTTTAATGATTACGTGAAGTTCTTGAACGAAAATCCAAGATACGAAACGGCGCTACAGCATCAAGGCAATTCAGAGAATTTCATCAAAGGTATTCATCAGGCTGGTTACGCAACTGACCCTAACTATGCAGACAAGGTTTTACGAGTTAAAGCCAAGATTGATGAGATGAACTAGCGTCATAAATCAACATAGAGAGCTTGCTACTGGCAGGCTCTTTTCTTCTCCGCCCCTTCAGTTCTTACGCGTAATCCATAGTTATCTCCTTACACTTCAATAAATTATCGTCTTTTAATTTCCTATTGTTTGTGTTGGCGCATATATTGCATTTATCTTAGTAATATACGGTTGTAGTTAATCAGTTCATTCTGGTTTTGTTAAGTTTTTTGGGGGCATTATGGCGTCGGATCTTCTGAATGTAGGGGCACAAAGTGTTCTTACGGCTCAGAGACAGCTCAACACCACAGGTCATAACATTTCTAACGCTAACACAGAGGGCTATAGCCGCCAGTCTGTGATTCAAGGTGTGAATGACCCGCGCCAGTACGGTGGGCAATCCTACGGTATGGGGGTACATGTGGAAAATGTTCGCCGCTCTTGGGATCAGTTTGCCGTCAAAGAACTTAACTTATCGACAACCAATGCCGCCAACAAAGGCGATACCGAAGCCAACCTCGATATGCTGTCGAGCATGTTGTCGTCGGTCGCTTCAAAGAAGATTCCAGAAAACCTCAACGAATGGTTTGATTCCGTTAAGACTCTCGCCGATACCCCAAATGATGTGGGTGCGCGTAAGGTCGTGTTAGAGAAAGCAGGGCTTGTAACTAAAACCTTGAATGAATTTCATGAAACAGTTCGTCAACAGTCTGATTCTACGAATAAAAAATTAGATATGGGTATCGAGCGAGTTAACCAACTTGCTTACGAGATCCGTGATGTTCAGCGTTTAATGATGCGAACTCCTGGGCCTCATAATGACCTACGAGATCAGCATGAAAAGTTGATTAATGAGCTTTCTGGTTACACCAAAGTTACGGTGACACCACGCTCAAATGCCGAAGGGTTTAATGTCCATATTGGTAATGGCCATACCTTGGTCTCTGGTAGTGAAGCGAGTCAGCTGAAGATGGTTGATGGCTTACCCGATGCACATCAGCGCCGCCTAGCGATTGTTGAAGGTAAGTCTTTAAAACCGATCACCAGCAGTGATATCGACGGAAAAATCGGCGCCATGCTAGACATGCGTGACGAACATATCCCAGCAATCATGGATGAGCTTGGTCGTTTGGCGACCGCGTTTTCATATGAGGTCAATAGTCTTCAAGAACAAGGTTTGGATCTTAACGGCAACGTAGGTAAGGACTTGTTTACCGACGTGAACTCAGAGCTGGTGGCAAAATCTCGTGTCACGGCTAGCGGGCAATCGAAAGCCGATGTTGCGGTATACATTGATGATACTTCTGCCTTAAAAGGCGGTGAGTATGGACTGAAATACGATGGCAGTGATTATGTCGTGACTAAGCCGAACGGTGAGACCGTTAAGATGGCGACCGACTCTAGCGGTAGTGCTTTTTATCTTGATGGCATGCGAGTGGAAGTACGTAACCCTCCTGAACTAGGAGAGAAACTGTTACTGCGTCCAACGCGTAATTTTGCTGCGCAGATTCATATGGAAACCAAAGACCCGAAAGACATTGCTGCGCAAAGTTATGAGGCATCGACCACGTTTGCCAAGGGTACAGCGGGATTTAAAATCCTAGAAGCAGGTCAACTGCGTGAGTTTGAAGTGATTGTCTCACCAAAAGGTGAGCAGTTTGCTGTGACGGATCCGAAGGGTAACATTTTAATGCAGCCTCAACCGTATCCGCCACAAGGGCCAGTGACCATCAACGGTACAACGTTTGAGCTCACACCCGGTGCGGTGGCAAATGATAAGTTTACGGCAAACCTTGTCCCATCAGAAGGTGACAACGGTAACCTGCGTAAGCTACAAGATCTTCAAACAGGAAAGCTGTTGAATGATGGTGAGTCTACGATTTTAGACCTTTACCACAACTTGAATACTAATACGGGCTTGAAGTCTTCAACGGCAAATCGCCTGAGTGATATTGCGACATTAGAAAAACAGTCGGCTCAAGAACGTATTGCTTCTATCTCGGGAGTAAACCTCGATGAAGAAGCGGCAAACATGATGAAATTTCAGCAAGCGTATATGGCTTCTTCACGTATCATGCAAGCAGCCAATGATACGTTTAACACTATTTTGGCTCTGAGATAGGAAGGTATAAATGTTGAATCGTATCTCTAGCTTCCATAATTATCAGTCAGTACAAAACGACTTGCGCCGTCAAGAGAACAAGGTGCATCACAACCAAGCACAACTTGCTTCGGGTAAGAAGTTACAGTCGCCAAGTGATGACCCATTAGCGACGCACTATTTACAGAACATTGGTCAGCAGTCAGAACAGCTTAAACAGTATGTCGATGCGATTACTCTAGTCAGAAACCGTCTTGAGCATCATGAAGTATTGGTTTCTAACACTGAAGGCTTTGCTGATGAAGCAAAACGAACCGTGATGGAAATGATCAACGGTGCGCTTTCTCCAGAAGACCGTTTAGCTAAGAAGCGTGAAATTCAAGAACTGGCGAATAACTTCCTGCATTTAGCCAACTCTCAAGATGAGTCGGGTAACTACACGTTTGCAGGCACTAAGCCGAAAAATCAGCCTTTCTTTCGAGATAACGAAGGGAATGTGACATATCAAGGTGATGACTACCAACGCAAGATGCGTGTGGCAAGCAGCTTTGAAATGGCAATGAATGATCCGGGCAGCAAGATGTTTATGGAAATAGACAACCCGTTCGGTGACTACGAACCTCAGTACGAGCTTGAACCTGCGTCTGAGTTATTGCTCGGGCGTGCGACCAACAGCGATGAAGATGGGTCTACTTATAAAGTGACGTTTGTCGACATGCAGACGGGCAATTTCGCTTATCAGCTTGAAAAAGACGGCGCAGTGGTTGCGGCAGAAGATTTTGATCCTTCGACAGGCATTGTTTATGAAGGGCTGAATATTCAAATCAAAGGCCAAATCACTAAAGGTGATTCGATCACCTTAGAACCACGAGAGACTTTCTCTATCTTTGATACGTTCAAAGAGGCTGCTGAGCAGGCTGAAAACCCGGTATCGGATGCATCAGCAACAGCGAAACTGCACCAAGTAACTGAAGAGTTCCACGCTGCGTTTATCCATTTGACCAAGGCAAGAACCGATGTTGGTGCACGCTTGAGTACTTTGGATATTCAAGAGCAACAACATGAAGATTTCAAGTTGTCTTTAGCAAAAGCAAAAAGCAACTTTGAAGACTTGGATTACTCGAAAGCGATCATTGAGTTCAATGAAAACTCTCGAGCACTACAAGCTTCTCAACAAGCGTTTGGCAAAACCAAAGACCTGACCTTGTTTAACTATATTTAATGATCAATCGGTATTTAATGGTGGCTTGTCGATCACCATGGCGTTGATTCCTTGCCGTATGTGCTATGCCATACGTGCGAATGACGCCACAGTTTGCCGCTTTTTTGTACGAAGCATGATGTTTCTAGAATAGCGGCAAAAAACGGCAATAAGGAAGGTGAATGTTTTTCATCTTCTAATAGTAGAAAATCATAATTGCGCAGTGTTGTTTGTAAGCTTCTGATTTTTAGATAATTAAAAAATTATTTATATGATATTAAACTTGGCATACAACTTGTATCTGTGTTGGTTATAAATGATTAATACAGATCTTAAACCTTGTATAGGGTTTATCGAGTAATACACGGTCAGTGCTTATCCATATGAGAGTAAAGCTGGCCGCTTCGCAGAAAGCTTGCGAACTCATAAGGAGAGCAAAATGGCTATCAATGTAAGCACTAACGTATCTGCTATGACAGCACAACGTTACCTGAATAAAGCGTCTAATGACTTAGCGACTTCTATGGAGCGTTTGTCATCTGGTCACAAGATCAACAGCGCGAAAGATGATGCGGCAGGTCTGCAAATCTCGAACCGTCTAACCGCTCAGTCTCGTGGTCTTGATGTGGCAATGCGTAATGCCAACGACGGTATTTCGATTGCTCAAACAGCAGAAGGCGCGATGAACGAATCGACTAACGTACTACAACGTATGCGTGATCTAGCGATTCAATCATCAAACGGCACTAACTCGCCGGCAGAGCGTACTGCACTGAACGAAGAGTCAATGGCACTTCAAGATGAGCTTAACCGTATTGCGGAAACCACATCGTTTGGTGGTCGTCGTCTACTGAACGGTTCATTCGGTGAAGCTTCATTCCAGATCGGTTCTAACTCTGGTGAAGCAATGATCATGGCTCTGACAAGTATCCGTGCAGATGACTACCGTATGGGTGGTACTACGTTCGATTCAGAAAACGCGAAAGATAAGAACTGGGAAGTGCCGCCAACAGCGAGCGATCTTAAGTTCGAATTCAAAACCAAAGCGGGTGAAGACATCGTTTTAGATATCAATACCAAAGCGGGCGATGATATCGAAGAGCTTGCGACTTACATTAATGGTCAGTCTGATCTTGTGAACGCATCGGTTACTGATGATGGTCGCATTCAACTGTTCGTTGCTGAACCTGACCTTGACGGCCCAATGTCTATCTCTGGTGGTCTAGCGTCTGAGCTAGGTATTAAGAGTGAAGGCCGCGCAACCTCGGTTCAAGATGTTAGCTTAACCAGCGTTGCGGGTTCACAGAACGCGATCAGCGTGATTGATTCTGCAATGAAGTACGTGGATTCACAGCGTGCTGATTTGGGTGCAAAACAGAACCGTCTAAGCCACAGTATTAATAACTTGGCAAACGTACAAGAGAACGTAGACGCTTCAAACAGCCGAATCAAAGATACGGACTTTGCGAAAGAGACGACGCAAATGACCAAATCACAAATTCTGCAACAAGCAGGTACTTCAATACTTGCTCAAGCAAAACAGTTGCCTAACTCTGCAATGTCATTATTGCAATAGTTATTGGTTGAACTTGCTGCTCGTGTTCAGACGTGAGCCATGCAGCAAGGGAAACTGGCAAGCATACTTACTATTGAATGTTTAGCTCTCTCATCTCTCACCTGCTATCCATTTTTGCAGTAAGAATGCAACGGCAAGTCGGAAATGTGTTCATTTCTCGATGATCTCCACACAGGCTCTGACGCGCCAACTAGCCCCGGTTCTCTCAAAGGAAAAGGGGCTTTTTCCTTTCTGTATTTCTTGTTTTTGCTATTTATTTTCCTGTGAACTTTCTCGCACTACCTTTTCCAAATCTCTATTTGATGGTTCTTCTTCACGACAAATAATGTCATCTATTACACAAGATTTGCGTAAGTCAGAGATCTTTGGCGATTGATCATTTCTCGACCTTGAGCCATTTAGACGGCGGTTCGTACGCTTTCTGAACAGATTAAGATCTTTTTCCAATTGAAATCTATCGCTGTATTAGAAAATGATGAAAATTAAGTTGTTGATAAATATTAGATTAATGTTTTTTTTGTGGTTTTTTGAAAGTTTTTCTAAAGCTTCTGATTTTCGCGCCGTTATTAAAAGTAACTTTGAGAGAACTACTTGGTTTTCCGAGACGTCGGAAACCGCTATACCGGAAAATCAATTGGAGAAATCACCATGGCAGTGAATGTAAATACAAACGTTTCAGCGATGACAGCGCAACGTTACCTAAACAACGCAAACAGCGCACAACAAACATCAATGGAGCGTCTAGCTTCTGGCTCAAAAATCAACAGCGCAAAAGATGACGCTGCGGGTCTACAAATCTCGAACCGTTTGAACGTTCAAAGTCGTGGTCTTGATGTTGCTGTACGTAACGCGAACGACGGTATCTCAATTGCACAAACAGCTGAAGGTGCAATGAATGAGACGACTAACATCCTGCAACGTATGCGTGATTTGTCTCTACAATCTTCAAACGGCTCAAACTCAAAATCTGAGCGTGTAGCGATTCAAGAAGAAGTAACAGCGCTGAACGACGAACTGAACCGTATCGCGGAAACGACGTCTTTTGGTGGCAACAAGTTGCTTAACGGTACTCACGGTACTAAATCATTCCAAATCGGTGCAGACAACGGTGAAGCGGTAATGCTTCAACTGAAAGACATGCGCTCTGATAACGCTCAGATGGGTGGTAAGAGCTACCAAACTGAGAACGCGAAAGATAAAGATTGGAACGTTCAAGCAGGCTCTAACGACCTAAAAATGTCGTTCACTGATAACTTCGGTCAAGCACAAGAAATCGACATCAGCGCAAAAGCGGGTGACGACATCGAAGAGCTAGCAACGTACATCAACGGTCAACAAGACTCTGTTAAAGCGTCTGTAACTGAAGACGGTAAGCTACAAATGTTTACTGGTAACAACAAGGTTGAAGGCGAAGTGGCATTCTCTGGCAGCCTGGCTGGCGAACTAGGCATGCAACCTGGCAAAGACGTAACGGTTGATACTATCGACGTAACATCAGTTGGCGGCGCACAAGAGTCTGTAGCTATTATCGATGCGGCACTTAAGTATGTAGATAGCCACCGTGCTGAGCTAGGTGCTTTCCAAAACCGTTTCGACCACGCTATCAGCAACTTAGACAACATTAACGAGAACGTTAACGCATCTAAGAGCCGTATTAAAGATACCGATTTCGCGAAAGAAACGACTCAGATGACTAAGTCTCAGATCCTTTCTCAAGCTTCAAGCTCGATTCTTGCTCAAGCGAAGCAAGCTCCGAACTCGGCACTTAGCCTACTAGGTTAATCGATTAAAAAGCCACGTTGACTATAAGCGTCAACGTTAGGCTTCCACAAATTAGCTCGTGGTGAGAGATGAGCGCTAAACAGACCCAGCTTCGGCTGGGTTTTTTATTGCCTGCAATTTGGAGAAGGGGGGAGTTTTGGTGTTGGTCGTTGATTGGAAAGCGAGATTCCCTATCACGCTCGCTCCTCACTGTAGGGAGTGACGGGAATTGGGAAATGATGGTTTCCTCGCTTACTACATCGAAGCAGTCTTTCGTCACCCCAGAATCGAGTAGAACGAGATATCAGGGATCTCTTCTGACTTTATATTCAACACTACGCTCATTAACTTAAATAATGGGGCAACTTTAGCGAATGTCGCCCTATTAATTGAAGCCCGATCACACTTTCCTTTGTTGTTGAAAAGAATATGAAAAAAAGCGCATTTTTTATTAAAGCTTCTAATTAAGGCGCCGTTAAAGGGATTGAGAGAAATGATATGTACCAATGTAAGGTGAGAGAGACACTGGTGCATAAACAAAATTGACATGTATTAGTGTGAGGTGAGAGTCACATAAGTACATTAAAAAATGCCTAAAGGAGATCAACTATGGCGATTAATGTAAGCACAAATGTGTCTGCAATGACGGCTCAGCGCTACCTAAATAGCGCGGCTGAAGGTACTCAAAAATCAATGGAGCGTTTGTCTTCTGGCTATAAAATCAATAGCGCAAAAGATGATGCTGCAGGCCTACAAATCTCTAACCGCTTAACGTCGCAAAGTCGTGGCCTAGATATGGCTGTGAAAAACGCGAATGACGGTATCTCTATTGCACAGACAGCTGAAGGTGCAATGAATGAGTCAACCAACATTCTGCAACGTATGCGTGACCTTTCTCTTCAATCTTCAAACGGTTCGAACAGCAAATCTGAACGTGTTGCGATCCAAGAAGAAGTCTCTGCTCTAAACACAGAACTTAACCGTATCGCTGAAACGACCTCTTTTGGTGGTAACAAGCTTCTGAACGGTACTTACGGCAGCCAATCTTTCCAAATCGGTGCTGACTCAGGTGAAGCAGTAATGCTATCTATGAGCAACATGCGTACTGACACTCAAGACATGGGTGGTAAGAGCTACGGCGTTACAGAAGGCAAAGATGCTTCTTGGCGTGTAGGTGCGGGTGCTGATTTAACAATCAAATACAACGATAAGTTTGGTGAAGCGCAAGAGCTATCTATCTCTGCTAAAGAAGGCAACGATATCGAAGAGCTAGCAACTTACATCAATGGTCAAAGCCAAGACGTTAAAGCGTCTGTGGGTGAAGGCGGTAAACTGCAACTTTTCGCTTCAAGCCAAAAAGTTGAAGGTGATGTTGAGTTTGGCGGCAGCCTTGCGGGCGAACTAGGTATCGGTGCTGGTAAAGACGTTACCGTTAACGATATCGACGTAACTTCTGTTGCAGGTGCAAACGAAGCAGTATCTATCATTGATGGTGCTCTAAAATCTGTTGATAGCCAACGTGCTTCTCTAGGTGCTTTCCAAAACCGTTTTGACCATGCAATCAGCAACTTAGACAACATCAACGAAAACGTTAATGCGTCTAAGAGCCGTATCAAAGATACCGATTACGCGAAAGAAACAACAGCTATGACGAAGTCTCAAATCCTACAACAGGCGAGTACTTCTATCCTAGCTCAAGCAAAACAGTCACCATCAGCAGCTCTAAGCTTATTGGGCTAAACTTACCTCGGTAAGTAGCGGTAAACTCTACTCTGGGTAGAGTTTTACTGTTTGGCTCATAAAGGAGGGAGGGAGAGTGTTATGGAAATATCATCCAACGCATCGAACATCCAGCCTTATGGCTCACCTAATGGCATTAAAATTGCAAGCGATGAAGGTAGTAGTGCGTCGAGTCTTTCGCGACTAAAAGAAGCAACATCTTATGACAAGGTAGAGAAATCGAAAGAGGAAGCTACCGAAGCGGCGATTCAATTAGCTCAACATAGACAAGAGTTAAATGATGAAGAGCGAGTCAAAATGGTGGAGAAGGTAAACGAGTTTATCTCCTCTCTCAATAAAGGTGTGGCTTTTAAGGTCGATGAAGAATCTGGGAGAGATGTAGTTACCATTTATGAGACCACAACCGGTGATATTATTCGCCAGATCCCTGATGAAGAAATGCTTGAAATTCTAAGACGCCTAGCAGCCCAAAACTCGAATAGTCGAATATTTGAGGTGAAGGTTTAAGTCGTATTATTGAGGTGATTTAATGAGTTTTGGCCCAATGGGGATTTCGTCTGGCATGGATATCAATTCCATGGTCAGCAAAATTGTTGATTCGGAGCGTGTACCTAAACAGCAACGAATCGACAATGAACGAACGCGAATCGATACCAGCATTAGTGCCTATGGAAGACTCAGAGAATCCCTTGATTCGATGAAAAACCTGATGACAAACTTTCGTCAGGAAAAAGCTTTTGCTGTGCGAACAGTGGAAAGTACCGATGAAGCGCTTGTCTCTGCAACCGCGACTACCGAAGCGATCGCTGGCAAATATGCCATCGATGTGTTGCAGCTTGCCCAAAGCCATAAAGTGGCTTCTGATGTACTGTCAGAGGACATGAAATTTGGCCCAGGTAAGCTGCAGGTTTCGCTTGGTGATGACAGCTTTGACGTGCAAGTTGGCGACAGATCGAGACTTATCGAAGTTGTTCGTGGTATCAACGGTGCAGATAGCAACCCAGGCGTTCGTGCATCTATTATCAACGATGTCGAAGGTCCAAGACTTATTATTGCCTCGAACCAGTCTGGTTCAGATCAGCAGATCAGCATTAATGTTGAGTCAGATGCTGCCAATCCCTTAAAAAAACTCGAATACAAAACGCTTGAAGAACGTGTTAAAGCGCTAGAGAAAGCGCGCGTTGCTGCTCAAGATATTCTAGCTCTAACCCCTGCAGGAAAAGCCGTTGAACTCATCGATGAAGTGATCGCTAGCGATGACCCAAATGCGAATGAAACACTCGATAAAGATGGCAATATCATCCCAGCAGCCCAAACCGATTCTACTTCAGATGTTGACGGAGACTCTAAAAGTCTCAGCTACGGTGAGCAAGCAGCCGCCGACGGCCAAGCCGCCCTAGACGCAGCTCAAGCAGCAAAGTCTGTGATGCCTGAAGATAATATCCCTGGCTGGACTGAAACCGCGTCAGGTACGCTTTTAGATTCTTACTACACACCAGAACTTGAGCTTGATGAAAAAGCGATAGAGAAGGCACCCGATGTGCCGGGGTGGTCAAATGCTGCCTCAGGTACTCTGACCGATTCATACGTGACACCGAAAGAAGCCCAACAAAAGCTTGAGGCTGAGCAAGCGCGTATCGAAGAGAAGATTTCACAAGAAAAAGCGGAGTTGGCTGAGAAAGTTCAAAAAGGCGAACTCACCGCAGAGCAAGCCAAGAAAATTGAGCGTGCCAAATTAGAACCCGAAGAGCGCGAGCTCTTAGAGAAGGTCGATAAAGCGCAAGCAGATCTTGAACAAGCACAGCAATCTTTTGATACCTATAGTGGAATGACTGAAGTTCAGGCTGGCCAAGATTCTATGGTTGTCCTAGATGGTGTTGCTCAACTCTCTAGTAATAACAATGTGATTGAAGATGCCATTGAAGGTATTGATATTACGGTGAAAGGAAAAACGCCAAAAGATAAGCCGCCGGCAGAAATTGGTGTGGAGTACGACCGTAACAGTGTTCGCCAAGATATCGAATCCTTTGTGAGCTCTTATAACCAGTTCTATCAAGTGTCGAAAGACCTCGCGGGTGTTGATCCAACGACTGGTCAAAAAGGCCCGCTCTCTGGTGACAGTACAGTGCGTAACGCCGACTCCCGATTGAAAGGGGTGTTCTCATCAAGTATCGAAGGTGCGCCAGACAATCTAAAGTCTTTGACTGAATTCGGTATCACCACCACAAGACAAGGCTCGCTAGAAATCAACTACGATATGCTTGACCGTCAACTCAACAATAACTTTGATAAGTTGGGTGAGTTCTTTGGTGGCAACAACGGTTTCGCCAAAAAAGTGGAAGATGCGATTCAAGGTATCACAGGTATCACGGGTTCAATCCGTACTAGAGAAAAGAGCTTGGTCGAGCAAAACTACCGTTTGGTTGATGACCAAAGCGCGCTCGACCGCCGCATGGACAGCCTAGAGAGCCGTACCCACTCTAAGTTCACAGCCATGCAAGATGCGACCAGTAAGATGCAATCTCAGCTGGGCAGTATGATGAATGCGTTGGGCTAATAGATGAATAGCCAGCTACAAGAGCTTTGTGAACTCGATCAACTAATTATCTCTAAACTGGAATTTAGTGAAATTAATGCTGAAGAAATAACGCAGCTTGTCGATAACAGAGAACAGTTATTGCAAAACGTGCTTCAAATAATCGACTCACATCCCGACGTTAAGCAAAGTTCTGAATGGTTTGAAGCCATTACCAGAACCAGAAAATTAGTCGAATTGATGCAGTCTGAGACGAGTCGAGTAGGTAAGACCCTACATAAATATCGTCACGGCGCTAAATCAGTTCAACAATACAAAAAGTTTTTATAGAAGAGGTTTACTATGCGCGGTTCTTTACAGGCATATAAAAAGGTATCAGTGGATAGTCAGCTAACGGCTGCCTCACCGCATAAGATTGTACAAATGCTAATGGCCGGTGCTATCGAGCGTTTGATTCAAGGCAAAGCGGCAATGCAAGCAGGCAACATCCCAGTGAAAGGTGAGCGACTTGGTAAGGCTCTAGATATCATTATTAGCCTACGTAGTTGCCTATCTATGGACGATGGTGGCGATATTGCGAAAAACCTAGATCAACTTTATGAGTTCATGATCACGCAAATTTCTGCGGCAAATCACAAAAATGACCCACAGCCTATTGATGATGTTATCGATATTATTCGCGAAATTAAGAGCGCTTGGGACCAAATTCCGAACGAATATCACAACTTGACGTCCGCTGACGTAGGTATTTAAAGAAAAATTGCAGTTTTAACCAATCTCATATCCCTTAATTGGTTGGTTGCCTTATTTTTTTAATCAAATAAAATAGAAGCCATTAGATAGCCTAATGGCTTTTTTCGTTGCTGATTTCCTAAATTTGTCCACGTAGACCATAATCATTGATACATCTCACTGTTTTATAGACTACGTTGCTCACAGTTTTTCCGCATCGCACCAAAATAAAGGCAATAATTCCTACTTATGCAAGGTTTGGCAAAACTGCTTGTCGTCGACGATAACGCTCAAGATCGTCACAATTTAAGCACAATATTAGAGTTTGTAGGAGAGAGCTGCGAAGTAATCAGCTCTGAACAAGCACGTAAAGTTGACTGGTCACTACAGTGGGCCGGCTGCATTATTGGTACCATTAAAGGTAAAGGCTTCAACGCATTACTGAATGAGAAGCTTGTTCACGCCAATCACATCCCTTTACTGGTGATTGGCAAAAACAATCACCCGGTTGACGAGTTGACTAACTATGTTGGTGAGCTTGAACTTCCTCTTAACTACCCGCAATTAAGTGATGCATTAAGACACTGTAAAGACTTCTTAGGCCGTAAAGGTGTTCAAGTTGTGTCTTCGGCACGCAAGAACACCCTGTTTCGCAGCCTAGTAGGACAAAGTGCTGGCATTCAAGAAGTACGTCACTTAATTGAACAAGTCTCTTCTACGGAAGCGAACGTGCTGATTCTTGGTGAATCTGGTACAGGCAAAGAAGTCGTAGCGCGTAACATTCACTATCACTCTAAACGTCGTTCAGGGCCTTTTGTTCCTGTAAACTGTGGCGCGATTCCACCTGATTTGCTTGAAAGTGAACTGTTTGGTCATGAGAAGGGCGCATTTACTGGGGCGATTACCGCACGTAAAGGCCGTTTTGAATTGGCTGAAGGTGGCACACTGTTTCTTGATGAAATTGGCGATATGCCGATGGCGATGCAAGTTAAGCTGCTACGAGTACTGCAAGAGCGATGCTTTGAGCGTGTAGGTGGCAATAGCACCATACAAGCTGATGTTAGAGTGATTGCGGCAACCCACCGCAACCTTGAAGATATGATCGACGATGATTCGTTCCGTGAAGATCTTTACTACCGCTTAAATGTATTCCCGATTGAAATGCCGGCGCTTCAAGATCGTAAAGAAGATATTCCACTGTTGCTTCAAGAGCTGATGACTCGAATGGAAGCGGAAGGCAGCATGCCTATCTGTTTCACGGCTCGTGCTATCAACTCTTTGATGGAGCATTACTGGCCAGGTAACGTTCGTGAACTAGCGAACCTGGTTGAACGAATGGTTATCTTGTATCCAAACAGCTTGGTTGATGTGAATCACCTGCCAACTAAATATCGATACAGCGATATCCCTGAGTTCCAGCCAGAGTTTAATAGCTTTGGATCTGAAGAGGAGCAAGAGCGTGATGCACTTGCTGACTTATTCTCAGAAGATTTCAGTTTTGACCAGCAAGATGATATTGCCGACAATGCTAATGCGCCTCAAGAGTTACCGCCAGAAGGGGTTAACTTGAAAGAGCTACTCGCGGATATGGAAGTGAATATGATCAATCAAGCGTTGGAAGCGCAGGGCGGCATTGTTGCTCGTGCTGCTGACATGCTTGGAATGCGTAGAACCACTCTGGTTGAAAAAATGCGTAAATATAACTTGCAGCGCTAGTGCCCAGTTTTCGATGAAAACGAAAAACTAGTACACACTTTTTAGCTATTTGGTAACTCTAGCTAAGTGAACAGATAAACCATAGTCGAGTTGTTGCTTGCTTAACTATGTGATAAATATAGCAAATAGCCTGACTCGTGTTGTACGTCTCAGGCTGTTTTAGTATTTGAGGCAAATTTTTGACATGCGCGTATCTAACGAACCAGAAAATCAATCACACCTAGATTCTGTTGAACAGCAGGTTGAGCGCTATAAGCAAGTACTCGACGTGATGCCAGCTGGGGTTATCTTGTTAGATACACACGGCGAAGTGAGAGAAGCGAACCCTGAAGCGCATCGTATTCTTGGTGTTGAGTTGGTTGGCGAGAAGTGGTTTTCAGTGATTCAAAGTGCCTTTGACCCAAAAGACGATGACGGTCATGAGATCTCATTGAAGAACGGGCGAAAAGTGCGTTTGGCGATTTCAGCCTCTACCACGGGTCAGCTGATTTTGATTACCGATCTGACCGAGACCCGACTATTGCAGTCTCGCGTGAGTGATCTTCAGCGTTTGTCTTCATTAGGTAGAATGGTGGCCTCGCTTGCCCATCAAGTGCGAACGCCGCTTTCAAGTGCGATGCTGTATGCATCAAACCTTGCCGCGCCAAATCTGCCGCCGGCAACAAAAACGCGTTTTCAATCTAAGCTTATGGATAGATTGCATGACTTAGAGAAGCAAGTGAACGACATGCTGTTGTTTGCCAAAGGTGGTGACAACAAAGTCGTTAAGCCATTTACTGTGGCTGAATTGATCACTGAATTTCACCCTATGGTGGAAGCGGCATTGAAAACTAACCAGATTGATTATTGCCAAGAAGTTGAGGGCGAACAGACTCAAATGTTCGGCAACGCCAATGCTATCGCCTCAGCGTTAAGCAACCTAGTGTTGAACGCGGTTCAAATTGCGGGTAAGGAATCGCAGATCGATGTGTTTTTTAGGCCCGTAAATGGCGAGCTTAAGATATCAGTGCAAGACAGTGGCCCCGGCGTACCGAAAGAGCTTCAAGGTAAAATAATGGAACCCTTCTTTACCACTCGTTCACAAGGTACAGGTCTAGGCTTAGCGGTTGTACAAATGGTATGTCGAGCACATGAAGGCCGACTGGAATTGATATCAGAAGAAGGCGACGGCGCATGCTTTACCATGTGTCTACCGCTTGAAAGAAGTGCTTCTTCTGAAGACTAATAAGTTTTAACTGAATTTACACTGGAGAATCCTATGGCTCAAAGCAAAGTGTTAATCGTCGAAGATGATGAAGGTCTACGCGAAGCCCTTGTCGACACACTCGCGCTTGCTGGCTATGAATGGCTGGAAGCGGATTGTGCGGAAGATGCTCTGGTCAAATTAAAATCGAACTCCGTTGATATTGTCGTATCTGACGTGCAGATGGCGGGCATGGGTGGCTTGGCACTATTGAGAAACATTAAGCAGCATTGGCCAAATTTGCCGGTATTGCTAATGACAGCGTACGCCAACATCGAAGATGCCGTTGCTGCAATGAAAGAGGGCGCTATCGACTATATGGCAAAGCCATTTGCGCCAGAAGTGCTGCTCAACATGGTCAGCCGTTATGCGCCTGTAAAGTCGGATGACAACGGCGACGCTATCGTTGCTGATGAAAAAAGTATCAAGCTAATGATGCTGGCTGATAAAGTTGCGAAAACCGATGCCAACGTCATGGTGTTGGGCCCGAGTGGTTCTGGTAAAGAGGTGATGTCTCGCTACATTCACAATGCTTCTAGCCGAAAAGATGGCCCGTTTGTCGCGATTAACTGCGCGGCGATCCCAGACAACATGTTAGAAGCGACCCTGTTTGGTTATGAAAAAGGCGCATTTACTGGCGCTATTCAAGCTTGCCCGGGGAAATTCGAGCAAGCGCAGGGCGGTACAATTCTGTTGGATGAGATCAGTGAAATGGATCTTAGCCTACAAGCCAAACTACTGCGTGTTTTGCAAGAGCGCGAAGTTGAGCGATTAGGTAGTCGTAAGAGCATCAAATTGGATGTTCGTGTATTAGCGACCAGTAACCGAGACCTTAAACAGTATGTTTCTGAAGGGAATTTCCGTGAGGATTTATACTACCGCCTGAATGTATTCCCAATTTCTTGGCCTCCATTGTGCGAGCGTAAAGGCGATATTGAGCCTTTAGCCAAGCACTTAGTCGAGCGCCACTGCACCAAACTTGGTATGCCTGTACCCGTTATGTCAGCACAAGCGATCAGTAAACTCGTCAATTATCCGTGGCCGGGCAATGTTCGCGAATTAGACAATGTGGTACAGCGTGCGTTAATATTGAGCGAACAAGAGAACATCTCTGGTGAGCATATCCTTCTTGAAGGTGTCGATTGGCAAGACGCAAGCAGCCTACAACAAATCGTCGAAGGCACTGACGTAGCTGCGCCAGAAATCAAGCCTATTGCCGAAGCAAACCCAATCAATAAAATCGCGGCTAGCAGCGAAGGGTTAGGTAATGAGCTTAGAGATCAAGAGTATGCGATCATTCTTGAAACCCTGATTGCATGTAATGGTCGACGCAAAGATATGGCTGAAAAACTGGGCATTAGCCCTCGTACACTGCGTTACAAGTTGGCTAAAATGCGCGATGCTGGAATAGATATCCCAAACTGAGGATAGATTAGTAGTGTCAGCTTTCTGACTAGTGTAATACGATATCTAGTCAATTAAATGTGTGGCACGCTAATTGCTCTGTCAATAATATAGCTAAATAGATGGTCATAATTTTGACTCCTGAGGTAGTAGATGAGAATAGATGGTTTACAAGGCGAAATGCAGGCGATGATGGTCGAAGCTGCCAGCGCGCGTCCCGCAGCAACGGGGCAAGCGGTCGGTGCAGATTTTGGCAACATGCTGACTAATGCCATCAATAATGTGAACTCATTACAAAAGACCTCAGGTGATCTTCAAGCTCGTTTTGATAGTGGCGACCAAAGCGTATCCCTATCGGACGTGATGATTGCTCGTAATAAATCTAGTGTGGCTTTTGAGGCGACGATCCAAATTAGAAATAAATTGGTCGAATCGTACAAAGAGCTGATGAATATGCCGGTATAAGTTGGGTAGTTAAATAGTGGCAGATAATAGTCAAACAACAGATTTAACCGTAAGCGATAGCAACGACCACGCACTGATTGCAGGCTCTGAGCTAGACGGAGAAGGGCAAAATCCCGATCTAGGTGAACGCAGTTCATCGAAGTTCGATATGGCTGTCGGTGATCTCGATTTACTTCGTCAGGTCGTCTTAGTCCTTTCTATCTCTATCTGTGTAGCGCTGATTGTGATGCTGTTTTTCTGGGTAAAAGAGCCAGAAATGCGTCCATTAGGGGCTTACGAAACAGAAGAATTGATCCCCGTTCTTGATTACTTGGATCTGCAAAAGATCCAGTACACGCTTGAAGGCAATACCATCTCAGTACCGGCGAGTGAGTACAACTCATTAAAGCTTAATATGGTACGAGCGGGTTTGAATCAAGAGCGAAACGCGGGTGATGACATCCTCATGCAAGACATGGGTTTTGGTGTATCACAACGTTTAGAACAAGAACGCCTTAAATTAAGCCGCGAAAGACAACTTGCCAAAGCCATTGAGCAGATGAAACAGGTGCGTAAAGCTCAGGTTTTATTGGCCCTGCCGAAGCAGAGTGTTTTTGTACGTCATAATCAAGAAGCCTCTGCTTCTGTATTCCTAACTCTAAAAACAGGTACTAACCTCAAGCAGCAAGAAGTTGATTCTGTTGTGGATATGGTGGCAAGTGCCGTTCCGGGAATGAAAACCTCACGTATTACGGTGACCGATCAGCATGGCCGATTGTTGAGCTCAGGCTCTCAAGACCCTATGTCAGCGGCGCGTCGTAAAGAACACGAGTTAGAGCGCAATCAAGAACAAGCGCTGCGTGAAAAAATTGACTCCATCCTGATTCCTATTCTTGGGTTTGGTAACTACACCGCTCAGGTTGATATCCAGCTCGATTTCAGTGCTGTGGAGCAAACCAGAAAACGTTTTGATCCGAATACACCGGCGACTCGAAGTGAATACACCTTAGAAGATTACAACAATGGAAATACGGTGGCGGGTATTCCGGGTGCGTTGAGTAACCAGCCTCCAGCGGATGCCTCAATTCCACAAGATGTGGCTCAGATGAAAGACGGCGCGATGACAGGTCAAGGCTCTGTTCACAAAGAAGCGACTCGAAACTTTGAGCTAGACACCACCATCAGTCATGAACGTAAACAGAGCGGCACGGTTAATCGTCAGACGGTTTCTGTTGCGATCAAAGACCGCCAATCCTTGAACCCAGATACGGGTGAAGTGGTTCATACGCCAATCCCGGCGAGCGAAATCAATGCGATTCGCCAAGTACTGATTGGTACGGTGGGCTTTGATGAAACTCGTGGTGATTTGCTCAACGTATTAAGCATGCAGTTTGCACCTCAAGTAACAGATGTTGTTGCTGATGTGCCAATCTGGGAGCATCCAAACTTCAATGATTGGGTTCGTTGGTTTGCAAGTGCCTTGGTTATCATTGTGGTGGTGTTGGTACTTGTTCGCCCTGCAATGAAGAAACTGCTTAACCCAGCAGCAGACAACGATGAACAGATGTACGGACCTGATGGCATGCCAATTGGTGCCGACGGCGAAACCAGCTTAATTGGTGGTGATATTGAAGGTGGTGAGCTGTTTGAATTTGGTTCAAGTATCGACTTACCAAACCTTCATAAAGACGAGGACGTGCTGAAAGCAGTACGTGCACTTGTAGCGAATGAACCAGAGCTAGCAGCTCAAGTAGTTAAGAATTGGATGGTAGATGGCTAACGAAATAGTTCCACAACAAACTGAAGGCGGTGAAGTGCTTGATGTCTCTAGCGTGGATATCGGCTCTATCTCAGGCGATGAGCGCGCTGCGATCTTGTTGCTCAGTTTAAATGAAGAAGATGCTGCTGGTATTATTCGTCACCTAGAGCCAAAGCAGGTTCAGCGTGTGGGTAGTGCGATGGCGCGAGCTACAGACCTATCCCAAGAGAAAGTAGGCGCTGTGCACCGTGCTTTCTTAGATGATATTCAGAAGTACACCAACATTGGTATGGGCAGCGAAGACTTCATGCGTAATGCGTTAGTTGCTGCTCTGGGTGAAGACAAGGCGAATAACCTTGTTGACCAAATCCTTCTCGGCACAGGTTCGAAAGGTTTGGATTCGCTTAAGTGGATGGATCCTCGTCAGGTGGCGAGCATTATCATCAACGAGCACCCTCAAATTCAAACTATTGTGTTGTCGTACCTCGATGCCGATCAATCGGCTGAGATCCTGTCTCAGTTCCCAGAGCGAGTTCGTCTGGATCTGATGATGCGTATTGCCAACCTTGAAGAAGTTCAACCTTCGGCGCTTGCTGAACTGAATGAAATCATGGAGAAACAGTTCGCGGGTCAAGCGGGTGCTCAAGCTGCCAAAATTGGTGGCCTGAAAGCCGCGGCTGAGATCATGAACTACATGGATAACAACGTGGAAGGCGTCTTGATGGATCAAATCCGTGACCAAGACGAAGACATGGCAACACAGATTCAAGATCTGATGTTTGTCTTTGAAAACCTTATTGAAGTTGATGACCAAGGTGTTCAACGACTACTACGTGATGTTCCACAAGATATTCTACAGAAAGCACTTAAAGGTGCAGATGAAGGTCTACGTGAGAAGATCTTCAAGAACATGTCTAAACGTGCTGCCGATATGATGAGAGACGATATTGAGGCGATGCCGCCAGTCAAAGTCTCTGATGTTGAAGCGGCTCAGAAAGAGATTTTGGGTATCGCGAGGAAGATGGCAGACAGTGGCGAAATTATGCTGTCTGGTGGCGCCGACGAGTTCCTTTAATACAGAAATCTCAAAAGCCCCACACTGTTGGGGCTTTTCTTTATCCAATCTCGAACCACAGATTAACTCAGTTTAACTGCTTGAATTCACAATACAGTTAAGCCACTCATAGATAGGTACTGATATGTCAGGTGATAGAAAACGCGGCTTCCTTCGCCCTGAAGAAGATAATACGGTTGCCCAACCTCAGAAATGGGGGCTGCCTGACTACACCTCTGACGTGAGCAAACAAGCCAAAGAAACCGCTTTTAACTACGACCCTAGTTGGATGCCAACGGTTGAAGAAGCCATTGAAGATGAAGAGCTGGTTCTGACTGAAGAGCAAATCGAGCTGATTAAACAAGGCGCTTATCAGGAAGGGCTGCATCAAGGCCAAGAGGCGGGCTTTAAGCAAGGCTATGAAAAAGGCAAAGAAGAAGGTTTTGCTGCCGGTCACGAAGAAGGCAACGAAGCCGGCAAGCTTGAAGGCGTAACCGCGGGTCAAGAGTACATTCAACAGCAGGTGGCCGTCTTCATGGGGCTGGCAAACCAGTTCGCTCAACCATTAGAGTTGATGAACGCTCAGGTGGAGAAGCAATTGGTCGACATGGTGCTTACCATGGTCAAAGAAGTGGTTCATGTTGAAGTGCAAACCAACCCACAAATCATATTAGATACCGTTAAAGAATCGGTAGAGTCGTTGCCGATTTCTGGTCACGCAATCACATTGAAACTCAATCCGGAAGATGTGGCGATCATTCGCTCTGCGTATGGCGAGACTGAATTGGACTGCCGTAATTGGACGCTGGTCGCAGAGCCAGCACTCAACCGTGGTGATTTACAAATTGAAGCGGGTGAGTCGAGCGTTAACTACCGCATGGAAGATCGTGTAAAGAACGTTATTCAAAATTTCTGCGGCGCAAATCGTCACCAAGGTCATGAGTAATGCTTGAGTTAGCGAATCGTCTCAGTCAGTACAAAGTCGAGGGGCTAAAATCGCGACCAATTGCCTCTGGTAAATTAGTACGCGTTGTTGGCTTAACGCTTGAAGCGACCGGCTGTAAAGCGCCAATCGGCAGTTTGTGTTTAGTCGAAACCATGTCTGGTCAGATGGAAGCCGAAGTCGTCGGTTTCTCTGGCGATAACCTATTTTTGATGCCGAGTGAGCAAATCACCGGGATCTTACCTGGCGCTCGCGTCACGCCAATGACTACCGAAAGTGGTATCCCTGTTGGAATGGAACTGCTCGGTCGAGTGATCGACGGCGTAGGTAATCCACTCGACGGTTTAGGTCCAATCTATACAGAGCAACGCGCTTCATTTAATGCGGAGCCAATCAACCCGTTAGCTCGTAAACCGATTTCTGAACCACTCGATGTCGGCTTGAAAGCCATTAATGGTTTGCTAACCGTGGGTAAAGGGCAACGTATAGGTCTGTTT
Source organism: Vibrio sp. 10N.222.49.C9 (assembly GCF_041474985.1). Classification (NCBI taxonomy): domain Bacteria; kingdom Pseudomonadati; phylum Pseudomonadota; class Gammaproteobacteria; order Vibrionales; family Vibrionaceae; genus Vibrio; species Vibrio sp. 10N.222.49.C9. Next base: position 54,181 of record NZ_JBFRVD010000010.1, read on the forward strand.
GCTGGCTCTGGTGTCGGTAAATCCGTAACTCTGGGCATGATGACTCGAGGCACAACTGCGCAAGTAGTGGTCGTAGGCCTAATCGGTGAGCGTGGACGAGAAGTTAAAGAATTTATTGAAGAGATTCTTGGTGAAGATGGCCGTAAGCGTTCGGTTGTTGTTGCCGCTCCTGCCGACTCATCACCATTGATGCGCTTAAAAGGCTGTCAAACCGCGTTGGCTGTCGCCGAGTACTTCCGCGACCAAGGCTTAGATGTTCTGCTACTCATGGATTCATTGACCCGTTTTGCTCAAGCTCAGCGTGAAATTGCTCTGTCTGTGGGTGAGCCGCCAGCAACCAAGGGCTATCCGCCATCAGTCTTCGCTAAGCTTCCTGCGCTGGTGGAACGAGCAGGTAACGGCAATGATGAACAAGGTTCTATCACGGCTTTCTTTACCGTGTTAACCGAAGGCGATGACTTACAAGATCCGATTGCGGATGCGTCGCGAGCAATTCTCGATGGTCACGTTGTGTTATCTCGTGAGATGGCCGATGCCGGTCACTACCCAGCGATTGACGTTGAGAAATCCGTCAGTCGTGTTATGCCGCAAATCACCACTGAAGAACATGTCTTGATGTCGAAAGCGGTAAGGCAAGTGCTGTCTATCTGCCGTAAAAACCAAGATTTGGTGTCGATTGGTGCTTACAAGCCAGGAACGGATCCAGCAATCGATAGTGCCTTCACGTTGAAACCAAAACTGGATGAGTACTTGCAGCAGAAGATGAAAGAGACCGTCCCATACGACATGTGCGTCAACATGTTGAAACATGTATTGGGTGGCTAACGGGTGAATAAGGTTAGTCATGGATAACGCATTAGAATTTTTGCTCGATCAAGCCAAAGATCAAGAGAACCAAGCGGTACTTGCGCTCAACAAAGCGAACTCTGAGCTGCAAGGCTACTATGAGCAGGTTGCGCAGATTGAAAAGTATCGACTGGATTACTGTCAGCAGCTCGTTGACCGCGGCAAGGCAGGCTTAACGGCGAGCCAATATGGTCACTTGAACCGCTTCTTAACTCAGTTGGATGAAACATTATCCAAACAGAGAGAAGCCGAGCACCACTTTAAAAATCAAGTCGACAACTGCCAAAGCTACTGGATGGAGTTACGCAAAAAACGTAAATCCTACGAGTGGTTGATGGAGAAAAAGCAGAAAGAGAAAGCAAAGCTGCAAGATCGAAGAGAACAAAAGCAAATGGATGAGTTTTCGACTCTGTTATACAGCCGAAAGAAGATGTGATCCTAAGCCACGAATGACGTCAGTGCTGTTCTCTATATTGTGAAAACCGAACTTATAGGCATGTTTCTTGCTCCGTTTTATATAAAATTGCGCGTTATGTCCACCAAAGGCATGAAAAGCATCCGACTTTCTTTTTGTTGCCTGATTCATGGCAGCAAAGCTAGTAGATAGAGCTTGTATATATGAATGTTAGTCTTTCCTCAAATTCAGCGACCAACAAAATGTCATCGTTGTTGGACACCGGTTCTGCCTCTTCCAAGGTAGAAGAAACCGGCGACTCTAAAGGTTTCTTTGAGTCCTTTAAAGAAGCGCTCGGCTTTGAAGAAAGTGACAGTAAAGTCGCAGCAAAAGACACAGAAAGCACTGCGAAACCTGATACTAAACAGACATCTACCGAAGGTGAAGCGTCAGCCGAAGCGAACAAAGGTGATTTCGCTGAATCAAAGGCTACTGACGAAGTGAGCGAAGCGCAAAGCAAGCAAGCAGCTTCAGAAGTAGAAGGCGAGAAAGCTGCTGATAAAACATCAGCAGAGGCTGCGTCTGGATCTGAGGCTCAGCTCAAAGCCAATTCGGGCACTGATAGCACTGTCGCTGATAAGACTGTTGCAGATAAGGCAGATGGTAAAGATGCGCAGGATACGACTAACGAATCTAAAGAACATATTGCTCAATCCCAAACTCAGGGTCCATCAGCGGTAGATGGTGCTACGCAGGCATCGCAAGCCAATGCAGCGATGAGCGAAGGCAATAAATTGCTTGGTCAATTGGATGAGGCAAACAAAACCCTAAATCAAGCGCCAAACGGCAAAGGCTTGCCTCAGCAAGGTCAGGTAGAACAAGCCCAAGGTAATATCACCGGTGCTTCTGTTGCAGGAGTTTCCGTTACGGATAAGGCGACACAACAAGCTAAGGCTGCAAATCAGGAGAAGAGCCTTGAAGTCGATTCTGAAATCGCTGTACTTACCGGAGGTAAGGGTGTTTCTCAGCTAACTGATACTGAAATCCGACAGTTGATGGATAAAGGCGTCACTCCAGAACAAATTGAAGCCAGTATGAGCCGAGAGCTGAGCCAAAAGAATGCAGCTAGTGCGGTTGCTGCCGAGCAGAGCCAAGCATTGTCAGCCGTGGATATTGAACTGGCAAAGCAAGTAGATGCCCATACCAAAGCGCTAAACCAATTGAATGGACAAATCGAATCAGAGCAGTCTGTTGTCGATAGCTTGCTTGATAAGCAACAAAGTGGCGCTAAGCTGACGGTTGATGAGCAAGCCGCTTTGGCTAAAGCGACCTCTAACCTAGACCTGTTGAATCAACAGCTCGCTAACGTTCAACAACAAGTAACAGCTTTGCTAAGTCAAGCTCCGGCTGCGAACAGTGCGTCTGGTGAACCCACTGCTATCGATTGGGATAATACGGATTCAAGCGAAACTAAAGCCTTAGCTGCGGCAGCATCAACAGCAGCTGTAGCGACGGCTACACAACAAGTGTCAGCGCAGGCCGCTTCTCAATCAGCAAACAATGCTCTTACGGACAAGGCGGCAATGCTGCACGCCAATAATGCACATGCAGCCCAACAGGCCGCAGCTCAACAAGCTAATGTGGCTTCACCTCAGCAGCAAGCAACGTTGGATCCAGCTTTAACCGCGCAAGGAATGGCGATGAATGCAACGCCAGCTGCCACAAAAGCAGGCTCGACTGATACGCTTCTTAAAGCGGGCGCCGGTGCAGCAGCACTGTCTGGTTTGGGTAAAGCGGGTGCTAAAGAAGATTCTAAAGATTCGACCTTTGCTCAGCAGATCGCTTCTGCGGCTGGTGCACAAGGTACGGCAACGGTGGGTTCAGCACCTACGCGAGCTGAAATTCAAGCTGCTCAACAAGCGCCCTTACAGCTCACCAAAGAGCTAGCCAATGAGCAAGTGGCTGAAAAAGTACAAATGATGATGTCTAAGAACCTTAAGAACTTGGACATTCGTCTCGACCCACCAGAATTGGGCCAAATGAAAATCCGCATGACCATGAATAATGACGTGGCAAACGTGCACTTTACGGTGAGTAATCAGCAAGCGAGAGATGTGATTGAACAAACCTTACCTCGCTTGAGAGAGATGCTTGCTCAGCAAGGTCTGCAGCTTGCCGATTCGTCTGTTCAACAACAGAACTCCGGTCAGGGACAAGATAGATACAACAATGGTGAGCAACAATCCGGCGCTAACCGCACAAATGATACGCAAGGTGATGAAAACCTTGATAGTGGCAGCAATCTTGAATTGAATGTCGCATCAAAGCGTGATGGAATTAGTTATTATGCCTAATATCAGGCTAAGAACGCTTGGTTAATAGAAAAAACCAGTTAATAAAAAGAACCATCAGTTAATCGCAAGAACAGGAAGTTAGAGTAAGATATGGCCGAAGAACAAGATGCACCTAAAGGGAAGAGCAAGCTCCTTATAATTATTATTGCCGTAGTTGTGTTACTGCTTGGTATAGGTGGTGCGCTGTACTTTTTCTTAGGTTCTGACGATAGCGCCTCTGAATCTCAGTCTCAGCCAGCAACGGCTGTGGTCGCTGCAGAGCCGGTTATGTATGTTAATATTCCTCAGCCCTTCTTGTTTAATGTGACAGGTGACAAAAAAGATCGCCTAGTTCAGATAAAAGCACAGCTCATGGTACGTGGCAGTAAGAATGAAGACCTGGCTCGTTACCACTCTCCACTTGTAGAAAGTACGCTACTGGCCACGTTCGCTTCGGCAACGGTTGATCAATTGCGCTCACCAACAGGCCGCGTGGAACTGCGTAATAAGGCAACAGAAGATATTAAAGCAAGCCTGGCTCAAGCTGTTGGCCAGCCTGTGATTGAAAAAGTGTTATTCACTGACTTCGTAATTCAATAGGTAATTTGTGACCGATTTATTAAGCCAAGACGAAATTGATGCGCTGTTACATGGCGTTGATGATGTTGAAGAAGTTGAAGATGTCTTAGAAACCGAAAATGACAATGCGGTCAATTTCGACTTCTCATCTCAAGATCGAATCGTCCGTGGTCGAATGCCGACCCTTGAACTTATTAACGAGCGCTTCGCACGTCATATGCGTATCAGCTTGTTTAATATGTTACGTAAAACGGCTGAAGTGTCGATCAACGGCGTACAGATGATGAAGTTTGGTGAGTACCAAAACACATTGTATGTACCCACCAGTTTAAACATGGTTCGTTTCCGTCCATTGAAAGGTACGGCACTCATCACCATGGAAGCTCGTCTGGTTTTCATTCTCGTAGAGAACTTTTTTGGCGGTGATGGTCGTTTCCACGCCAAGATTGAAGGTCGTGAATTCACGCCTACTGAAAGACGAATCATTCAGTTACTGCTGAAAATTGTTTTTGAAGATTACAAAGAAGCTTGGTCGCCAGTGATGGGGGTTGAGTTTGAATACTTGGATTCCGAAGTGAACCCAAGTATGGCGAACATTGTGAGCCCAACCGAAGTGATTGTTGTGAGTTCGTTCCACATTGAAGTGGATGGCGGTGGTGGTGACTTCCACGTTGTCATGCCTTACTCCATGGTTGAGCCGATCCGTGAACTGCTTGATGCGGGTGTTCAATCAGACAAGATGGAAACCGATGTTCGTTGGAGTACCGCACTGCGTGATGAGATCATGGATGTGCCCGTCAATTTCCGCGTGAATTTGCTAGAGCAAGATATTTCCCTTCGTGATCTGATGGAGCTGCGCCCTGGTGATGTTATCCCAATGAACATGCCTGAGCACGCAACCATGTTTGTCGAAGAACTGCCGACTTATCGTGTGAAAATGGGCCGTTCTGGTGAGAAGCTTGCAGTACAGATTTCGGAAAAAATTCAAAGACCACATGTGGTTAAAACTGATCTCGCTTTTCTAGGTAAAGACTTATTGTCTGAGCTCGAAAACAGTGATGATGACGACGAATAGTAAAATAGATAAAAGTATAGGAATTGGTAATGGAACCTAGTGAAGATCAAAAGCTAGCAGACGAATGGGCTGCAGCACTTGGTGAAGATCCTTCAGCGCCGTCAATTGATGTTGATGATGTGCTTGCGGCACCACTTGATGAGCTAACCGATTCATCATCTCCGATTTCTGAAGATGAGCGTCGTAAGCTGGATACCATTATGGATATTCCAGTGACTATTTCGATGGAAGTTGGTCGCTCTCAGATCAGTATCCGTAATTTACTTCAGTTGAACCAAGGTTCGGTTGTTGAGCTAGATCGAATCGCTGGTGAGTCACTGGATGTGATGGTAAACGGTACCTTGATTGCTCATGGTGAAGTGGTTGTGGTGAACGACAAGTTTGGTATTCGTTTGACTGACGTTATTAGCCAAACAGAACGAATTAAGAAGCTGCGTTAATGAGCTTTTTGTCTCAAAGACTTGCGGGCTCTTTTCTCGGAATGACAGGTTTGTTACGAGGAATCTTGGGAGTAGGGCTATTAACGGCTCCTTCCATTGCCTTTGCAGCAACACCGCCTTCTCTCGATTTAGCGACCACCTTTGGGTCGCTAATTTTCGTTATAGCCTTCATTTTATTTATTGCTTGGCTACTCAAGCGAATGCAAGTACCTGCGATGTCGAATCAACAAGGTTTGGCGATTGTTAGGCAAATCCCTGTTGGTACTAAAGAGCGTATCGCTATTGTGCAAGCGGGTGATGAACAGTTCTTGGTAGGGATTACCACACAATCGATTCAGCTGATCTCTAAGCTCGATAAACCTCTTACTCAGGAGATGCTGGAAAAAAGTACATTTTCAAGTCAGCTTTCCCAGCTAATAAAAAAAGATGCAAACAAGTAACGGACTTTTGAACTCCTCTTACTTTCACCAAGCCGGAGCTTTCCGAGCGGTGAAAGTGTGGTTGGTTCAGCTTATTCTCCTATGCTCAATCGTATTCAGTGTGTCGGTATTTGCACAAGCTGAAGACGGCACCGTCATTCCTGCGAATACCGCTGGCTCGGATTCGGTCACTATCAGCACGATGGAACAAGACCAAGCCAAATCGACAACCATGACCACGGGCAGCTTGACTGGCAATGGTGGCGGCATACCTGCCTTTACCATGACAACCAATGCCAATGGCGGTGAAGACTACTCGATTAACCTGCAAATTCTCGCGTTAATGACCATGCTTGGCTTCTTGCCGGCGATGGTGATTTTGATGACATCGTTCACTCGTATTGTGGTTGTGATGTCTATCTTGCGTCAGGCGATGGGTCTACAACAAACACCGTCTAACCAAGTCATTATTGGTATCGCGATATTCTTGACCTTCTTCATCATGTCGCCAGTGATTAATCAAGTTAACGAACAAGCAGTTCAGCCTTATCTTAATGAACAGATATCGGCACGACAGGCATTTGATGTTGCCCAAAAACCGATTAAATCCTTCATGCTCAAGCAGACTCGAATCAAAGATCTTGAAACCTTTGTTGATATTTCTGGCGCGGAAGTGACTAACCCTGAAGATGTTTCGATGGCGGTTCTGATTCCAGCATTTATCACATCGGAATTAAAAACGGCTTTCCAAATCGGATTTATGCTGTTCTTGCCTTTCCTAATCATCGACTTGGTGGTGGCATCGGTATTGATGGCTATGGGTATGATGATGTTGTCACCGATGATTGTATCGCTGCCGTTTAAGTTGATGCTGTTTGTTCTTGTTGATGGCTGGAACTTGATACTCTCCACACTCGCCGGCAGTTTTGCCTTGTAGCTGGGGGAATAATGAATCCTGAAATATTCGTAGAGTTGTTCCGAGATGCCCTTTGGATGGTATTAATCATGGTTTGCGCCATCATTATTCCTAGCCTGCTGATCGGTTTGGTTGTGGCTGTTTTCCAAGCTGCGACCTCAATCAACGAACAAACCCTGAGTTTCCTGCCGCGTTTGATCGTAACTTTGTTGGCGTTGATGCTATTCGCACACTGGATGACCCAGATGATGATGGAGTTCTTTTTTGAGCTCATCGAACGCTTGCCGCAAGTTCTGTATTAAACCGATATGGAATACCCAACGAGCCTTGTACTAGAGTGGTTAGCCAATTATTTTTGGCCATACACTCGCATCTCAGCGATGCTGATGGTGATGACGGTAACAGGGGCACGCTTCGTGTCGCCGCGTATTCGTCTGTATTTAGGCTTGGCGATCACTTTTGCGGTGATGCCTGCGATTCCGGCCGTTCCCAAAGAGATTGAACTTCTGTCCTTTCAAGGCTTCCTGACTGTCTTCGAGCAAATTGTGATTGGCGTGGCCATGGGTTTTGTTACCCAGTTCATGATTCAAACCTTTGTTATGCTGGGTCAGATCCTCGGTATGCAATCGAGCTTGGGTTTTGCATCAATGGTCGACCCGGCTAACGGGCAAAACACGCCGGTACTTGGTCAGCTGTTCATGCTGCTAGCGACCATGTTTTTTTTGGCGACCGATGGTCACTTGAAAATGCTGCAGCTGGTGGTGTTTAGTTTTAAGACCTTGCCGATTGGCAGTGGCTCTCTAACCTCTGTGGATTTTCGAGAGCTCGCGTTGTGGCTCGGCATCATGTTCAAAACGGCATTAGCGATGTCATTGTCGGGGATTATTGCGCTGCTAACGATTAACCTTTCTTTTGGTGTAATGACGCGTGCGGCACCTCAATTAAACATCTTTTCTTTGGGTTTTGCATTTGCGCTACTCGTGGGTCTGTTACTTTGTTGGTACATCCTTGGCGGCTTGTATAGTCACTATGAGCTATTCTGGATGCAGGGCGAACAACAGATATGTCGTCTAATCCGGTTAGATTGCTAGGAGACTGAAATGGCAGAGTCAGACGGTCAAGAACGCACAGAAGACGCCACGCCCAAACGCTTGCAACAAGCCAAAGAGAAAGGGCAGGTTGCAAGGTCAAAAGAGCTAGCGTCAGCATCGGTATTAATTGTCGGTGCGATTGCTTTAATGTGGTTTGGCGAATCGATGGCGAAGGCTTTGTTCGAGGCGATGCAACGCCTGTTCTCTTTGAGTCGCGACGAGATCTTTGACACTAACAAACTCCTAGAAATCGCTGGTGGTGCACTGGTGAACCTGCTGTTCCCGCTGTTTTTGATACTGATAACTTTGTTTGTTGCTGCCGTCATCGGCGCTGCGGGTGTCGGTGGGATTAACTTCTCAATGCAAGCGGCGATGCCAAAGGCGTCTAAGCTCAACCCACTGAGTGGTATCAAGCGTATGTTTGGCCTGCAAAGTTGGGTTGAACTGCTCAAGTCTATTCTTAAAGTAGCGCTCGTATCGGGGATGGCGATTTATCTGATTCAAGCCTCTCAGCATGATTTAATGCAGCTGAGCATGGACGTCTATCCACAAAACATCTTCCATGCCTTGGATATCTTGCTCAACTTTATTCTGTTGATCAGTTGTTCTTTGTTGATTGTTGTGGCGATTGATATCCCATTCCAGATTTGGCAACACGCTGATCAGCTGAAGATGACTAAGCAAGAGGTGAAAGACGAATTCAAAGACACCGAGGGTAAGCCTGAGGTGAAAGGTCGAATTCGCATGTTGCAAAGGGAGGCGGCTCAGCGTCGTATGATGGCCGATGTGCCGCAAGCGGACGTGATAGTCACCAACCCAGAGCACTTCTCAGTGGCGCTGCGCTACAAGCAGAATCAAGACAAAGCACCAATTGTGGTTGCTAAAGGTGTCGACCACATGGCGATGAAGATCCGAGAGATTGCGCGTGAAAATGACATCTATATCGTTCCAGCGCCGCCATTGGCGAGGGCGCTTTATCATACCACTGAGCTAGAACAACAAATTCCTGACGGTCTGTTTACAGCAGTTGCACAAGTGCTTGCATATGTTTTCCAGCTTAAACAGTACCGAAAACGAGGTGGTGAGCGACCAAAGCTGCAAGATTCTAATATGCCGATCCCACCTGATTTACGTCATTAGATCAATTGCTTGAGCTCTGCGTGATGAACCCTGATAATAGCGAGCTAGCTAATCTTCCTTTTATAGAGGTGATGGCGATAATTTGACGTGAGATGTTGGTACAGTGTTTGCTGTAGTAGCCTGAACATTATAAGCCCATAGCAAACAGCCCTGACTAAGACCTAATCCACTTGTTCAGAGAGCTACAACATAGCGAAACTGTCTAGATTTATGAAATTCTCCCTGCCTTTTGTGGACAAGCTACCTAAAATCCCTAACCGTGCCATGCCTGCGATTGGTGCACCTGTTATGGTACTTGCAACGCTTGCTATGGTGGTGTTGCCCATTCCAGCTTTCTTGTTGGATATGTTCTTCACCTTCAATATTGCACTGTCTATGGTTGTGCTATTGGTATCGGTTTATACCCGCAGGCCTTTAGATTTCGCTGCATTCCCGACCGTCCTGCTGATTGCGACTCTACTTCGATTGGCCTTGAACGTTGCTTCGACACGTGTGGTATTGCTCCATGGTCACGAAGGTGGCGACGCGGCAGGTAACGTGATTGAAGCCTTCGGTAACGTGGTTATCGGTGGTAACTACGCGGTTGGTTTAGTGGTGTTCTTGATTCTTATGATCATCAACTTCATGGTTGTAACCAAAGGTGCGGGTCGTATCTCGGAAGTAAGCGCGCGTTTCACGTTAGACGCCTTACCGGGTAAACAGATGGCAATCGATGCCGACTTGAACGCAGGTTTGATCGACCAAGACCAAGCGCGTCTGAGACGTTTTGAAGTCACCAAAGAAGCTGACTTCTACGGTTCGATGGACGGTGCTTCTAAGTTTGTTAAAGGCGATGCGATCGCTGGTATCTTAATCTTATTCATCAACATCATTGGTGGCTTGAGCATTGGTATGGCTCAGTTTGATCTTGGTTTTGGTGAAGCAATCGAAATCTACACGCTACTGACTATCGGTGATGGTCTGGTTGCACAAATTCCATCTCTATTACTGTCTATTGCAGCTGCGATGATGGTAACGCGCCAAAATACTGATGAAGATATGGGTGAGCAACTTGTCTTCCAGATGTTCGACAATCCAAAAGCCTTGATGATCACCGCCGCCATCCTTGGCATCATGGGTATTGTTCCGGGTATGCCACATTTCTCGTTCTTGAGCCTTGCCATCGTTGCAGGCGCGGGGGCGTATTACATCGATAAAAAGAACAAGAAGAAGGCGGAAGAGCCTAACCTTCCGGCGACAGTTGAAGCGAATGGAGAAGTAGGCTCTCAGAAGGAGCTCTCTTGGGATGATGTTCAACCTGTCGATATTATTGGTTTAGAAGTGGGTTACCGTTTAATTCCTTTGGTTGATAGAGACCAAGGTGGTGAATTGCTTGAACGCGTTAAAGGTGTGCGTAAAAAGCTGTCTCAAGACTTTGGTTTCTTGATCCCAGCGGTACACATTCGCGATAACCTAGAACTGACACCAAACAGCTACCGTATTACCCTGATGGGTGTTGCTGTGGGTGAAGCTGAGATTAAGCCAGACATGGAGCTCGCGATTAACCCGGGCCAAGTCTATGGCATGATCGATGGCGAGCCGACGATTGACCCTGCCTTTGGCCTTGAAGCGGTTTGGATTCGTGAAGAGCAGCGTGAACACGCACAAGCTCTAGGTTATACCGTTGTAGATTCTTCTACAGTACTGGCGACACACCTTAGCCAGCTGCTAACCAACAACGCATCGCAGCTCATTGGCCACGAAGAAGTTCAGAACTTACTTGAGATGCTCAGCCGCTCAACACCTAAGCTGGTGGAAGGTTTTGTACCGGATCAATTGCAGTTGGGTGTGGTTGTGAAAGTGCTACAGAACCTGCTGAATGAAGCGATTCCAATTCGTGACATTCGAACCATAGTCCAAACTTTGTCGGAGTATTCAGGTAAGAGTCAAGAACCTGACATACTTACTGCGGCGGTTCGCATCTCATTGAAACGATTAATTGTTCAGGAAATCAATGGTATAGAGCCCGAGTTACCAGTGATAACCTTGATTCCTGAGCTGGAACAAATCTTGCATCAAACCATGCAGGCATCCGGCGGAGAATCTGCTGGTATTGAACCTGGTTTAGCCGAACGTTTACAGACCTCTCTCAGCCACGCTACACAAGAGCAAGAGCTGAAAGGTGAGCCCGCGGTACTATTGACCTCTGGCGTGTTGCGTTCGACTCTGGCTAAGTTCGTGAAGAACACGATCCCAAGCTTGCGAGTCTTGTCTTACCAAGAAATACCGGACGAAAAGCAGATACGTATAGTACAAGCTGTTGGTAATTAAGCCGCCTAATTAGAACGGACAATCGAATTGAAAATTAAACGATTTTTTGCAAAAGATATGCGAACGGCTCTGCTCCAAGTTAAAGAAGAACTTGGTTCAGAAGCGGTGATCATGTCTAACAAAAAGGTCGCAGGTGGCGTGGAAATTGTTGCCGCTATTGATGGCGAATCCAGCCCGTCGACAGCGAGCCAGAGATTAAATAAACCTCAGCAGCCTGCACAAAGCCAATATACGCAAATGGCCGCGCCCGCAGCTCCTGCTGGGCGACGTCAACTAGACGATGACAAGGTTAGCCTACAGTCGAATGTTGAAGGTGGACGCTCAATGACTAAGCGCTTTGCGAATATGCTTAAGCAATACAGTCATGGCGCCGATGATGAGCCACAGCATCGTGCAGAAAATGAAGATTCATTGTCAGCATTGCTCAATCGCCAATCAAGCACGGGCCATAAGCCTCATAGTCATCAGACTCAAAGCAATTTGCAGTCTCATGGCCATCAGCAATCTCACGGTAACCAACAGTCTCACGGAAATCTTGATTCTGCATTTGCTCGTGAAACGGGTTTGTCTAAGTTGATTGCTGAAGACCGCAGAGTAGAGCGCCCGACACCTCGCTTGGATCCTACCCGTTATGATCGTGGTCGAGAGAACACTCAGTCCAAAGGTTCTGATACTGAAATGGAAACGATGCGCGAAGAGATGACCTCAATTCGTCGTCTGTTAGAGCATCAAGTTTCTGGGTTGATGTGGCAAGAAGTTGAGCGCCGTGAACCACTGAGAGCCATGCTTATTAAGCGCCTTGAACGTATGGGTGTATCTGCAGAGCTTGCCGATCAAATGGCTTGCTACATTCCTGAAGATACTAAACCTGCACGTGCATGGAAGGCTCTGTTAGCTCTGGTTGCTGACCAAATCTCCGTTACACAAAAAGATATTTTAAAACGCGGCGGTATTGTGGCTCTACTTGGCCCAACCGGCGTGGGTAAAACAACGACTGTTGCAAAGCTAGCTGCACGTGCTGCCATGGAATATGGCGCTGATAACGTCGCACTAGTGACAACTGACACATATCGTATAGGTGCACATGAGCAGTTATCGATCTACGGCCGAATTATGGGTTGTCCTGTAAGAGTTGCTAAAGATTCTAGCGAACTGGCCGATGTAATATATCAGTTACGTAATCGTCGCCTGATTCTGGTCGATACTGCAGGCATGGGACAACGAGATGTTCGCCTATCTGAGCAGTTAGACACATTGATGCAAGAGAGTGGTTCCGTTATCAATAGCTACCTTGTGTTGCCTGCAACCGCGCAACGCAAAGTGCTGCAAGAAACAATTGAACACTTTAGAAGAATCCCGTTGTCGGGATGCATCATGACTAAGCTGGATGAATCCCTAAGTCTAGGTGAATTCATCAGTGTCGTAATACAAAATGCATTACCAGTTGCTTACATAGCAAATGGTCAACGAGTTCCTGAAGATATCGTTATAGCTCAGCCAAAGTACATGATTGCTAAGGCTAATGAGCTATTAGAAAAATCTACAGAGAATGAACCTCATTACTGGAATAGCGATTCTGAAGGGCTCTAGGCGGCGGATAAATATGAATGAAAATATGATACATGACCAAGCTAGCGGCCTCCGTCGCTTAACCAAGCCTTCACTCACAAAAGTTATCGCTGTAACCGGTGGTAAGGGAGGCGTTGGTAAATCTAATGTGACGTTAGGTATGGCTATTTGCATGGCGCGCCAAGGCAAAAAAGTCATGGTGCTAGATGCCGATTTAGGACTAGCGAACGTCGATATCATGCTAGGTATTCGTTCTAAACGAAACCTTGGGCATGTGTTGGCTGGCGAATGTGAACTTAAGGATGCGATTGTCGAAGGGCCGCACGGAATTAAAATTATTCCAGCGACATCGGGCACTCAAAGCATGACTGAACTTTCACACGCACAGCATGCTGGTTTGATTCGCGCATTCGGTTCGCTTGAAGACGAGATGGATATCTTGTTGGTTGATACCGCAGCCGGTATTTCGGACATGGTGATCAGCTTCTCAAGAGCGGCGCAAGACGTGGTTGTCGTGGTATGTGATGAACCTACCTCGATCACGGATGCATATGCTTTGATTAAGCTTTTAAGCAGAGAACACCAAGTTCAGCGATTCAAAGTTGTTGCAAATATGGTCAGAAGCTACCGCGAAGGCCGAGAATTATTTGCAAAGTTGACTTTGGTCACAGAGCGCTTCTTGAATGTGAGCCTCGAACTCGTAGCATGTATTCCTTTAGATGATAAAGTACGTCAATCAGTCAAGAGACAGAAAATCGTAGTCGATGCGTTTCCTCGCTCTCCAGCTGCATTGGCAATCAGCTCTTTGGCTAACAAAGCCTTGACCTGGCCAATACCAAAAACACCGAGCGGACACTTGGAGTTCTTTGTTGAAAGGCTGCTGAATCGTACTGAATTTATAGAGGAACCATTTGGTGAATAAAGCGCTTACTTACGACCAACACGCTAATCACAATAGCCAACAGGCTTTTTTTGAGAAGTACTCTGTGTTGGTTAAACGTATCGCTCATCACTTGTTGGGGCGATTACCGCCTAATGTATTGGTTGATGACTTAATTCAAGCTGGCATGATCGGCTTGATTGAAGCGCAACAAAACTATGATGGTACCAAAGGCGCAAGCTTTGAGACGTATGCTGGTATTCGGATTCGCGGGGCAATGTTGGATGACATTCGCCGTGGGGACTGGGTGCCGAGATCGGTTCATAAGAACAATCGAGAAATCAGCAGTGCAATTGCGGAATTAGAGGGTATCCTCAACCGCGACCCGAGTGATGCCGAAGTGGCAAAACACATGGGGCTCAGTTTAGAGCAGTATCACAGTGCTTTAACTGACATTAATTGCTCAAGACTGGTTGGAATTGAAGATTTAGGCGTCTCAGATGATGTAATATCTCCGAATGAAGACTCTCAAGATAATACGCCTTTTCAAGGGGTTGCTGATGAGTCATTCCGCCAAGCTTTGATCGATTCGATAAAACAACTTCCGGAAAGGGAAGGCCTTGTGCTTTCGCTTTATTACGACGAAGAACTCAATTTAAAAGAGATTGGGGAAGTGTTAGGTGTCAGCGAATCTCGTGTCAGCCAAATACTGAGCCAATCTATGCAGCGTTTACGCACTAAGTTAAGTGCTTGGACACAGAACGACTAACAACACTGATCCTATTCAGTGGAGGCTAATTTGAACAAAAACATGAAAATTCTCATTGTTGATGATTTTTCAACGATGCGCCGAATTGTTAAAAACCTACTTCGCGATTTAGGTTTCAACAACACTCAAGAAGCAGATGATGGCTTGACCGCGTTACCTATGCTGAAAAAAGGCGAATTTGATTTCGTGGTAACTGACTGGAACATGCCAGGCATGCAAGGGATTGACCTGCTTAAACACATTCGCGCAGACGCAGAACTTAAGCACCTTCCAGTGCTTATGATCACAGCTGAAGCGAAGCGTGAGCAGATCATCGAAGCTGCGCAAGCGGGTGTTAATGGTTACATTGTGAAGCCTTTCACTGCTGCAACGCTGAAAGAGAAACTTGATAAGATTTTTGATCGCTTATAAGCATCAATAAATTTAGGCACTTCTAGGTAAACACTGACTGATAAGTTATCTGTTTATCTCGATAGCCTAAGCGCACAAGGTATGCGGAGTAAGGCCGAATTCAGGATGATTTCATTAGAACAAGCAAAAAAATTAGTAGAGCTGCTTGAGAACGATGAGCAGCAAAATGCTGATTCTCTTGTGAGAAGCATTTATGAAGATAACTTTAGTCTTCAAGACAATCCAATGCTTCAAGAAATAGGAAGTCTGACACGCGACCTCCACGACTCTTTGACTCAATTCAATTTCGATGAACGCATCAGCGTTATCGCAAATGACGAAATCCCTGATGCAAGGGATCGCCTTCAGTATGTCATTGATAAAACGGAAGTTGCGGCAAATAAGACGATGGACGCTGTCGATCGCTGTATGCCAATCGCAGACAACCTACACGAGTGTTTACTTCAAGTAAGGCCTCAATGGAATGAACTGATGCATGGCCGCATTGAGCTGGCACAATTTAAAGCTTTATGTCACCGCATTGATGGATTGCTTGTCCAAGTAGAAGGCGACAGTACTGAACTACGCGGACAATTGACTGAAATCTTGATGGCTCAGGATTTCCAAGATTTAACTGGGCAGATAATCAGCAAAGTTATTACCTTGGTGAATGAGGTGGAAGGACGTTTGGTCGAGATTCTCACGGTATTCGGTGCGAATCAAAAAGAGCCAACTCCAGAGTCAGAGAAGAAAGCATCGATTGCGCCTGAAGGTCCAATTATGAACCCAGAAGAGCGCGAAGACGCTGTCGCATCTCAAGATGAAGTCGACGATTTGTTATCCAGTCTTGGATTTTAAAGGTAACGTATGAGCTACGATTTAGACGAAGATATTCTTCAGGACTTTTTAGTCGAAGCAGGAGAGATCCTTGAACTCCTATCAGAACAACTGGTAGAGCTTGAGAATAACCCTGACGACAAAGACCTATTAAATGCTATTTTCCGTGGTTTCCATACAGTAAAAGGTGGTGCTGGTTTCCTAGCATTAACTGAGCTGGTGGATACTTGTCATGGTGCTGAGAATGTGTTCGACATTCTGCGAAACGGCCAACGCAGCGTAACATCAGGTTTGATGGATACCATGCTGCAGGCGCTAGATACAGTCAATGTACAGTTTCGCGCCGTGCAAGATCAGGAACCTTTAGTGCCAGCCGACCAATCTTTATTGGATGAACTTCACCGTCTCTGTAAACCAGAGTCTGCGGATGAAGTGGCACCAGTAGAAGCGCCTGCACCTATTATCCCTGAACCTGTTGTTGCAGCGCCTGAGCCTGTTATTGCTCCGGAACCTACTGCTGAAAACTCAAACATCAATGCATCTTCAGTCGATGATATCTCTGAAGATGAGTTTGAACGCTTGCTTGATGAGCTTCACGGTAAAGGTGGTTCACCAACAGCGCCTTCTGCACCAACACCGCCGCCAGCACCCGCTGCACCTCAGTCTGTTGCTGACAGTGGTGATATTACTGATGACGAATTTGAAAAGTTATTAGATGAATTGCACGGTGCGGGTAAGAGCCCGACAGCGGCAAGTTCAACGCCTCCTCCACCGCCAACGCCGCCAGCAGCACCTGTTTCGGCGATGTCTGAAGGCGATGATCTGATGACTGACGAAGAGTTCGAGAAGTTACTTGACCAACTACATGGCTCAGGTAATGGACCTTCGATTGAAGAATTGGATGCCGCGACTAAGCCAGCAGAAGTTAAGGCAGTAGCACCTCAAGCTGCGCCTAAACCTGCTGCGCCAGTTGCCGTTAAAGCTGAGCCAAAACCGAGCGCTCCAGCAAAAGCTGAAGTTAAAGTGCCGGCTAAGAAGCAACAAGCTGAAGCGACAGTTCGTGTTGATACATCAACACTGGACACCATCATGAACATGGTGGGTGAACTGGTATTGGTGCGTAACCGACTAGTCAGCCTAGGCCTCAACAGCAACGACGAAGAAATGTCGAAAGCTGTCTCTAACTTAGATGTTGTTACTGCAGACCTTCAAGGTGCGGTAATGAAGACTCGTATGCAGCCGATCAAGAAAGTATTTGGTCGCTTCCCACGAGTTGTCCGTGACCTTGCTCGTAGCTTGAAGAAAGACATCGTTCTTGAAATGCGTGGCGAAGAAACGGACCTTGATAAAAACTTAGTAGAAGCACTTGCTGATCCCCTGATTCACTTGGTGAGAAACTCTGTCGATCATGGTATTGAAATGCCAAACGACCGTGTTGCTGCGGGTAAATCACAAACGGGTAAAGTGATTCTGTCTGCCTCTCAAGAAGGTGACCACATTGAACTGGCTATCGTTGATGACGGTGGCGGTATGGACCCTGATAAGCTTCGTGCTATCGCGGTTAAACGTGGCCTGATGGATGAAGATGCAGCGTCTCGCTTATCAAATAAAGAGTGTTTCAACCTGATTTTTGCTCCTGGCTTCTCAAGCAAAGAGCAGATCTCGGATATCTCTGGTCGTGGTGTGGGCATGGACGTTGTGAAAACAGCGATCAACACACTGAACGGCTCTATTGATATTGATTCAGAAATGGGACAGGGCACCAAGATCACCATCAAGGTTCCACTAACCCTAGCGATTCTACCAACCTTGATGGTCGGTGTTGCCGGTCATCCATTTGCATTGCCATTGGCTTCTGTAAACGAGATCTTCCACCTAGATTTAAGCCGCACAAACGTGGTTGATGGCCAGCTGACGATTATCGTTCGCGATAAGTCTATTCCGTTGTTCTACTTGCAAAACTGGCTTGCTCCTAAAGCGGGTATTGTTGAGCTGCGTAAAGGGCACGGCCATGTTGTTATCGTACAACTTGGTAGCCAACGTGTTGGTTTTGTTGTCGATACGCTTATCGGTCAAGAAGAAGTCGTGATCAAGCCGCTTGATAAGCTTCTGCAAGGCACGCCAGGAATGGCAGGTGCGACAATTACAAGTGACGGACACATTGCATTGATTCTAGATGTGCCGGACTTGTTGAAGCAGTACGCAGCTGCGTCAAGAATTTAATTTAAGGATAAATATGGCGATTAAAGTATTAGTCGTTGATGATTCGAGTTTCTTTCGTCGTCGCGTTAGCGAGATCATCAACTCAGAGGCTCGCCTAGAAGTCATTGATGTAGCAGTAAACGGTAAAGAAGCCGTTGAAAAAGCGAAACAGCTAAGACCTGACGTAATCACGATGGATATTGAAATGCCTGTCATGGACGGTATCACTGCCGTTCGTGAAATCATGGCCGCGTCTCCAACGCCTATTTTGATGTTTTCATCGTTAACGCATGATGGAGCGAGAGCAACGTTAGATGCGTTAGATGCAGGTGCTCTCGACTTCCTTCCTAAGAAGTTTGAAGACATTGCACGTAACCGCGACGATGCAGTTGCATTGCTTCAACAGCGTGTGATTCAGATTGCAGCGAAGCGTGCGTTTATGCGCCGTGCTCCTATTGCGCCGAGAGCGACTGCGACGACCGCAACATCTACGCCATTGCGCCAACCGATTTCAACAGCAGCTTCGACTTCGACAGCGAAGCCTGCGGTTGCATCAACGGCGAAATTCAGAGCGTCAGGTAAGAAGTATCAATTAACAGCAATTGGTACGTCGACTGGCGGCCCTGTTGCTCTACAGAAGATTTTGACTCGCATCCCTGCTAACTATCCACACCCAATTGTGTTAGTTCAGCATATGCCAGCAACATTCACTGCTGCTTTTGCGAGCCGATTGAACACCTTGTGTAAGATTGAAGTTCGCGAAGCGCAAGACGGTGATGTGTTAAAACCTGGCGTGGCGTATCTTGCTCCGGGTGGTAAACAGATGATGGTGGATGGCCGCGCAGGGTCTGCACGTCTAAGAATTATCGATGGCGGCGACCGCATGAACTACAAGCCTTGTGTGGATGTCACATTCGGCTCTGCAGCGAAGATCTACGGCGACAAAGTGTTGTCTATGATCCTGACTGGTATGGGCGCAGATGGTCGAGAAGGTTCGCGTATGTTGAAAACTGCGGGCTCGACAATTTGGGCACAAGACGAAGATAGCTGTGTTGTATATGGTATGCCTCAAGCTGTAGCAAAAGCTGGCATTTCTACTGAAGACCTCCCTCTAGACCGTATCGCGGAAAGGATCTTGGTCGAAGTTGGGTTAGCTTAGGTAAATCGAAATGATTGTTTGGAGTGTTGCAAACCAAAAAGGTGGTGTTGGTAAAACGACCACGACCGTGACTCTAGCAGGTTTACTTGCGTTGAAGGGGCACCGTGTTCTGTTGGTTGATACTGACCCACATGCATCACTGACCACCTATCTGGGTTACGATTCAGATACGGTGGAATCGAGCCTGTTTGATCTGTTCCAGCTGCGTGAATTTAACGCGCAGACGGTAAGACCTTTGCTTTTACAAACGGAAGTCGAAGGTATCGATATTATCCCTGCGCATATGTCTTTGGCGACATTAGACCGTGTAATGGGAAATCGAAGCGGCATGGGGTTGATCTTGAAGCGTGCTTTGGCCGCTTTAAAAGATGACTACGACTATGTGTTGATCGATTGCCCGCCAATTCTTGGTGTGATGATGGTCAATGCATTGGCTGCAAGCGATCGTATATTGATTCCGGTACAGACGGAATTTTTGGCGATGAAGGGCTTAGAGCGCATGATTCGCACTTTGACCATTATGCAGAAGTCGCGCAAAACACCGTTTAAGGTGACGATTGTCCCGACGATGTACGACAAGCGAACCAAAGCCTCACTGCAAACATTAACGCAGCTCAAAGATGATTACCCAAACCAAGTTTGGACGTCTGCTGTGCCGATTGATACCAAGTTTCGAGATGCGAGCCTAAAGCGCTTGCCAGCCTCTCATTTTGCATCGGGTAGCCGTGGTGTATTTGCTTATAAACAGTTGCTTATTTATCTCGAAAGGTTGGCGATAAATGAGCGCGAATAAAGAATCAACATTGGCGCAGCCAAGTCTCTCCAGTGAACAAGCACTGGATGATTATTTTACTGCGCTGTTAGGTGATGAAAGCTTTGAATCTGACGATTTTTTTGTTGACGAGTCGAGCGACGAATCGCAATCTGAAGAGCCAGAGCCAGAGCCAGAGC